>JACMLL010000025.1 GCA_014379635.1 Candidatus Saccharimonadota bacterium | reverse complement strand
TTACGAGTGTACCTGAGAGATTATAGCCCATTACGACCGATATTTCCAGTGGTAGTTTGGTCACGTCTGCTGTATAACTAAAGGTACATATGGCAAAAAAACTATCTGAAAAGCTATCCTTTCGGCATCAAACAAACAACGTACTAAATTTTATTGAAGGCAATTGGTGGGCGTGGGTCATTCTGGCGGTTGTCGTCACCTATGTCGTGATTATGCTGCTGGCGCGAGGACAGAGTATTTGGTTTGACGAAGGCTATTCGATTATGATTGCCCAAAAGCCGATTGACCAACTGCTGGCCTTGACGGCGGTGGACGCTCATCCACCCTTTTATTACCTACTGTTAAAGGCGTGGGCGGGCGTGTTCGGCTGGAGTGAGTTCGCCTTGCGTAGTTTAAGCGCTGGGGCTGCCGCCATCACGGTAGGGGTAGCCTTGCTGTTGATTCGTCGACTATTTACTACCCGAGTGGCGTTGGTGGTTCTGCCGTTTCTGATCGTATCGCCCTTCTTTTTACGCTATGGCTACGAAATTCGGATGTACGCTGTGGTCGGGCTAATCGGCGTACTTGCAACCTGGGTGCTGGTCCGGGCGGTTGAATCCGGGCGAACCCGTTGGTGGGTCGGTTACGCCGTCTTGGTGGCGCTGGGGATGTATACGCTATATATGTCGGTCGTAATCTGGCTGGCGCATTTCGTATGGTTGACGGTCAGGACGTTCCAACACAAACAGTCGTTGATACAACAAAAATGGTTTATCGCGTACATCGGAGCCGTCGCTTTATTTGTGCCGTACCTGCCAATCTTTGCCGATCAGACATTTAATTCGGCATTACCCGGTATTGGTGGCCCGCTGACGATTGAAAAACTCAGCGGTATTTTAGGTTTGATGATAAGTTATACCCCCAGTTGGCAGATTGGTGGGGTACTTTCGCTCGGGCTCCTGACCGTCATCGGATTAGGTATCTATCTGGCGGTATTCGTCTGGAAACAATCTGCTGCTGGGCAGCGTCAAAACCTGCAGCTGATGTTCTATTGCGTCGGTGTGCCGCTTGTTTTCTATATCTTGGTTTCACTTTTGCCACGGCCATTTTTTATCGATCGATACATGGCTCACGTCGCGGTCTTTATCTACGCACTGCTTGGCATCATCCTGGCACTGGGTTGGCGCCACGGTAAACGTATCATCGCGACGCTGTTTGGCGGCTTGGTGATTATTCTGTTGTCTTTTGGTGTCTTGCGGCTACAAGATACAGGTAACTTTAACTTCGAGCGCATGCAGCTACCGATGACAACCGAACTACGGCAGTCTATTTCGTGCACCGATAACACCGTGATTGTGGCCGATGATCCGTATACATATATTGATAGCCACTATTATTTTGCGGAATGTGACCTGCGTTTTTATAGTAAACAACCTGTCGCCAATCGGGGCGGCTATGCGCTGCTCGGCGACAGCTCGGCGCGGCTGGCGTCGTCAAACGGCCTTGCGGCATCATCGTTAATTCACCTACGCTGGGATAGTAAGCCTGCTTTGTTCCAGCCAGACGGACGCTACAGTTTAGTCCAGTCATTAACCTATGACAACCAAGTAGTTGATCGCTACGAACGGGTGACTAGCGCGGAATAATCTTCATCAAAAACTTATAGCGTACTGCCAGCCAGATAAGACCAATCGCTATCGACGTTCCGATGGTATTGATGACGATACCATGGTCGGTGCCAATCATTACCAAATGGGCAAAGAAAACAACGAAGGCGTGAATTGTGTATACGTAGAGCGAGTTCATTCCAAACGGCATCAGTATCCAACCGAAGAACTTGACAATGTACCGTTCCAGCCGGCTGAACAGCCAGAACGCTGCCCAAAACCACACCGCAGCAAGCAATAAACGCGGTACCGGCAGTGACTCTTTGGTGAAGAACGGCGACAGAACTGTTTCGATAGCTGTCGTCGCTTGGGTGGTGAGGCCGAACAGGGTTAGGTCGAAGGCGATAATAATATTTGCGAGTACCGTCACTACTGCTGTCGCCACGATGAACGCGGTGACGTTGCGTCTGAGTGTAATCGACAGTGACTGCCACCAGTTAGCAAGCTGATTCCAGTGGAATCCAATTACAAAACCGCTAAAGAATATCAGTTGCCAGGCGATTGGCATCAGCAGCTCGGCGGTTTTTGTCGATGTACCGACTGCAGGATACAGCGTCCAAACAAATATACTTATTGCCATGACGATATACCATTTGCCTTTGCGCAACAGCCACAAAGCCAGTGGGCTGATTAAGATAAATATACTGTACAGCCGCAGGAAGTCGGCCCAGCCATACAGGTAGTCGAAGCGGAGTGCACCAACGACAACCTGCCAAAAGGGCTCATTGCTGGGACGAATACCTGGCTTGAGGCCTGGATTATCCATAAAGAACCACCACCCAATCAGTGTAAACAAGAGCATCAGAACAATGCTAGTGACGTACAATTGGACGCCTCGGTTCAGCAGTAAGGTGGCGGCGTGTCGGAATGGTTTGTCGATTAGTTTACGGCCACGGACCGTGCCGAGGACGATGCCGGATATCAAAAAAAACCCTTCCGCCGCCGTTACGAACAGGTTACCACGCGCGGCAACCCAATCAAGGCCATTCGGATACCAATACAGATGGTTTAAAACTATAGAAACCATAAAATAACCCCGCATTAAATCGAACGTCAGAATGCGGGAAGATTGCTTGGTCTTAATTTCGGTCACTAACCATCAATTATACTGCACTTAATCCTATAAATACTAGGATGTACTCATAGCCGAAACCTTTAGTTTACGTAACGACCAGACTATCGTGGTCGCTTAGTCGCGACGCGGCGGGCAAGAGTCGCAAACTGGTCATCAATTACGTCAGTGCTAAAGTCGCCATATTTTTTTGTAACCGCTTTTTCAATCAAAAAATCGGCAATGGCAGGATTTTTTGGAAGCAGAGACCCATGGAGGTAACTACCAATAACATTGCGATAGCGCGCTCCTTCGGTAGCGTCAACCATATTGTTACCTGCTCCAACTCGTACGTGACCTAACGGCGTAACGTTTTTGCCCAGGAATGTTTGACCGCTATGGTTTTCATAGCCAATAATCTCGCCAAACTCATCGCTGACAGTCACAATATTACCTATCAGACGTTCTGCTTTGCCATGGGTTTCGATATCGAATAAGCCAATGCCCGGAATCAATTCGCCACTGGCAGTTTTAAAGAATTTTCCAAATAATTGATACAAACCGCAGACCACCAGCATCGGGACGTCGTTATCAGCCATCTTTTTCAGCCGGGCGCCAATTGCTAGCAGGTCGGTCTGAATTTTACCTTGACCACTGTCTTGGCCACCTCCGCCAACAATAATATCAACGTCGCTAGGGAATGTATCGCCCGGATTATAGGTCAGTACAGTGACGTCATAGCCGTACCACTGCAGGCGACGTTTCAAGACAAGCACGTTACCGAAATCACCGTAAATATTCATATCCTGAGGGTATAATTGCAAAATAGTAATCGTTTGTTGACTCATCCAATAGGCTCCACGTCGGTTATTTTTCCTAGCTCGCGCCTGAGGGTCAGCATCGCCGTATAAGTACAGTAAATACGCTTGGGCTGGTCTTTATTCTCGTTAATAAAGCGTCGCAGAGCCTTGGTGAGGTCTTTTTCAACGTGCGCAATGGGCACTTCGTCGTATTGGAGCCGAAGAGCCATGTCGTAGGCGCGAATGCCAGTGACTTTGGCCACCCCGCCCGCGCGCAAACTATCAAACTCAACGTCCCACAGCCATGACATGTCGCGGCCGTCGGCATAGTTATCATTAATGGCAATCATCGTGGCATAGCCGGCTGGACTAAATGACTTCAGGCCGAGTCGAAAGCCAGAAGGGTTCTTGACCAGGACAAGTTCAAGCGGCTGGCCGCCAACTATCAGTGTTTCGCCGCGACCAAAAGCTGGTGTGACTTCGGCCAGTGCGGCGATGAGAGTTTTTTGGTTAGTCGTGTCTCCGACAATTGCCAATACGAGAGCGAGGGCAGCAGCAGCGTTAAAGACGTTATAAATACCGGTGAGTTTGAGCGGAGTCGTGATTTCTTTGTCATTCATCCAAAAGGTGGCTAAGTGATCCGTGAATTTAGTCAGGATAACGTTGGCTGGCGTCGTATTCGAGCGTTTTGCCCCGCCGCGCATGTTATCATCACTCGGAAATGTCTCTAATAGGTCGTTGGATAATCCGAAATAGTGAACTTTCTGGGTTGCTAGTGAGTTTTTCAGTGACGCAATCCGGGCGTCTTCGCGGTTTAACACCACCGCTTCGGTTGTCGATGTAGTAATTGCCCGCAACATGTCAGCCGTAGCATCAATCTCGCCAAAGCGGTCAAGCTGATCGCGCATGACGTTGAGAATCAAGCTATAGCGGGGTGGGATGGTGCGCACAAAATGGACGGCGTGGGCTTCGTCAAGTTCCAAAACGGCAATATCGGCATCTAGATTGCCCAACATGTCGATTTCGCCCAGCAGGGCGGCGGCGACTCCTCGGGTAAAGTTACTGCCGCTGCGGTTGGTAAACACCTTCAGGCCTTGGCTTTCGAGCAGCTCAACAACCATTTTGGTGGTGGTTGTCTTGCCATTTGTCCCGCTGATAACTACCACACCGCGCGGTAGGG
This sequence comes from Candidatus Saccharimonadota bacterium, assembly GCA_014379635.1. Taxonomy (GTDB): domain Bacteria; phylum Patescibacteriota; class Saccharimonadia; order Saccharimonadales; family Saccharimonadaceae; genus UBA1547. Next base: position 8,888 of record JACMLL010000025.1, on the reverse strand, counting down.
ACGCTAAGGTATCTTTGATAAAGTCTGGGTCGATACGCTCGACAACCAGGCCGGGTAGCGCCGAGCCGTTGCCGCGTAATCGGGCCGCCGCGCGAACCGCTTTTCCCAAGATAGTGACATAGGGTTTGGACATATGGTCTATTATAGCGTAAGCAGGTATAATGAAGACATGTTTTTGGCGGGTATTATGTCTTGGTGGTATGGCAATGGGTTGCGACTACGTTTGGCGATGATTGGCGGTCGAATAGCGCGGACGAATGACTATTTTTCAATCGGGCTTTTGGCTTCGACTTTATTTTCGCCCTATCGGCAAATATCGGCGGGCAATGTCAGTGGTCCGCTATCATTGCAGCTTAGAGCTTTCGTTGATCGCCTCATCTCTCGTTTTATCGGGGCCGTCGTTCGGTCTTTTATGATACTGTTTGGGGTAGTTGCAATCGGCCTTCAAGTTATCAGCGGCGCGGTCTTTGTGTTTTTTTGGATACTTATCCCACTTTTTCCTGTCATAGGGCTGTTGCTGGTGGTGATTGGATGGGTACCGCAGTGGCTATAGAGACTTTTAACTATCGGAGCGCTCGCGCCGAAAAAGCGCGTATTGGCGTTAGTCTCACAAAAACATGGCTGATGGTGTTGACCGTGTGTATGCTGTTACTGCTTATCTCTGGCGGCATATTTTTGGCTATGCAGTGGCCAATAGGCTGGGCGTTTATGGGTTTTTCGGTTATTCCAGCCATGATTGTCGAGTGGAAGAACGGCGAACTGGCAAACTTGGCACCAGCCAAGAATTCGACATCGATTGACGGTATTTTGTCTGGTGATATATTGGGCTTGTTATCGCACAAACCGACGCCTTACGAAGTCGCGACAATCGTGGGGCGAGTGTACGGTGGACAGTTTTTTGGGGCTCGCTTTGGCATCGGTGCCGGTTTCTTGCAAGAAATTGCATCACGAGAGGCAGGGGACATCGACGGGTTGTGGCAAGAAGCAAAAGACATTGCACGGCAGACGGGAAACTCGACTTTATCGGCGGTCGTGCTGGTGGTGGCGTTGGTTCGCAGACACCCGAAGTACGAAACATTTTTGGCACACCTGCAGCTCAGTAACGAGGATCTTCTGCAAGGAATTGTGTGGCACGACCATATCAAAGACCTTATTGATAGGCAGGCGCTTCCAAAACGGAATGGTGGTGTGGCTCGTGATTGGTCGTTTGGTTGGATTCCCACGTTATCTCGCTTTGGACATAACCTCAGTCAAGGTATAGGTAATCACGGAATCTTATCGGTGAAACTTGAAGCCCACGAGGAAGCGCTGGGGCAACTGATTGCCACACTGGGGGCTAAAGGCTCTCGAAATGCGGTGTTGGTGGGGCCAACGGGCGTTGGAAAGACCGAAATAATTCATGCCCTGGCTGAAAAACTACTCGATGCCACGGCTGACGTTCCGGCTGATTTGAAATTTAGACAGATATTTCTGCTCGACGCTTCGGCCTTGATTGCCGCCGCCCCTGGCCGAGGAGAGCTGGAAACATTAATTATACATCTGCTAAATGAAGCTTATAGTGCCAAGAATATTATTATCTGCCTTGATAATGCCCAACTATTTTTCGAAGAAGGTCTGGGATCGGTTGATCTGAGTAACGTCTTGTTGCCTATTTTAGAAGCGGGTCGCTTGCGGGTAATTTTGACGATGGACGAGCAGCGCTACCTGCAAATCAGTGGGCGCAATGCGTCGCTCACGAATGCTCTCAGCCGCATTCTCGTTGCGCCCGCTTCGCGCGACGAGACGATAGCGGTGATGCAAGATCAGTTGATTACTATCGAGTTTCGCCGGAACGTGACCTATATGTACCAAGCGTTGCAAGAGACCTATCGATTGAGCGAACGCTATATTCATGACCTGGCGATGCCTGGTCGCGCTCTCAAGCTACTGGAAGCTGCCGCGGGTTACGCCGAAAGTGGGTTGGTGACCGCTCGTTCTGTGCAGCAGGCCATCGAAAAGACGATGGACGTTAAAGTCGGTGTGGCCAGTGGTGATGACGAACGCGAAAAGCTTCTCAATCTAGAAACGTTAATTCACGCTCGGATGATCAATCAGACGCGAGCGGTGACCGTCGTTAGCGATGCCCTGCGCCGAGCTCGGTCTGGCGTCCGTAATCAAAATCGACCGATTGGAACCTTTCTATTTTTGGGGCCAACTGGTGTCGGCAAGACCGAACTTGCCAAGGCGCTAGCCGATGTCTATTTTGGGGGTGAAAATCGCATTATTCGGCTTGATATGAACGAATTTGTCCGTAGCGACGATGTCGGTCGGTTAATTGCCGACGGGGCTGATGATAGCGGCAGTCTGACCGCGCGGGTGATGAAGCAGCCGTTTAGCGTTATCTTGCTCGATGAGATCGAGAAGGCTCACCCGAATGTGCTGGCGACATTCCTGCAGTTACTCGACGAGGGTATACTGCGTGATGTTAAAAACCGCGAAGTCAGTTTTCGCGATGCTATCATCATCGCCACCAGTAATGCTGGGGCCGATAGAATTCGCGAACAAATCGAACGCGGTCTCGATATCGAGCAGTTTGAAGGTCAATTCGTCGATGAACTAATTAGTACCAATCAGTTCCGTCCCGAGTTTTTGAACCGTTTTGACGAAATCGTGATGTTCCGTCCGCTTAAAAAAGATGAGTTAATCCAGGTGGTTGATTTGATGTTGGCAGATGTTAACAAGACGTTGGCATTACAAAAAGTCTCCGTCAAAGTTAGTGACGAGGCAAAAGCCTATCTGGTCGATAGCGGCTATGATCCACGACTTGGTGCCCGTCCGATGCGCCGTGTCGTGCAGCGGGCGGTGGAAAATACCGTCGCCAAACAGATGTTATCGGGCGCAGTAGAGCCAGGGAGTACGATCGAGATCAGCCTCGAGGAAGTGCAGAAAATTTTAGGTAACAAGCTGGCGGCTGATGCGATGAGTGCAGACTTGACTTTGCAGAAATAAAAAGAAGAGACGACCTATACGGTCGCCTTGTCTTTTTGGGGCGAATGATGGGGATTGAACCCACGACCTCCGGAACCACAACCCGGCGCTCTAACCAACTGAGCTACATCCGCCATACTTACATGTTGGACCTTGCAATTGTAACAGATTGGGAACTATATTAAAATACGTGTTTGTACTTTGATACCCCCGTGATTACTGGTATAATAGCAAAACGTGCGGGCGTCGTATAATGGCTAATATGTCTGCCTTCCAAGCAAACGATGAGAGTTCGATTCTCTCCGCCCGCACCAAACTAAAAACCGTGTCATGCTGGCACGGTTTTTAGTTTGGTATGAACGAAGGTATCGAACTCGTACTTCCGAAGGAAGAGAGTTCGGTGTAGGTGAAATGAGAAAAGAAAGCACCGCAGGTATTTTCTTTTCGAATGAACTGGAAAAGGCCGCCAGGCGGCCGCTTTCTCTCCGCCACTAGTTATTCTGCTCGCTATTCTTCTTCCGACTCAGCGGCGTCTGCATCTTCCTTAGTAACATGAATAGTTCCGTGTGCGTGCTCGGGTGGTGCGTAAATTGAATACAGCCTCAAGGGCACATCGCCTGTATTTACAAGGTTGTGCCACGTTCCAGCCGGCACAATAATAGCGTCATCCTCACTCGCGGGCCATGTCATCAACTCGGCCTCGACGGGCCCCATATAGACCGTTGCGTCACCCTGTTCGATGCGCAAGAATTGATCGTGATCCTCGTGGACTTCAAGTCCAATGTCGTGACCCGGTTGAATAGTCATAAGTGTAACCTGTAGGTTTGCACCAGTCCATAAGGCTGTTCGATAGTTCTCGTTATCGAGCGTTGCCCTTTCTATATTATCTACGAATGGTGTTGGTCCGTGGTCAGTAATATTGGTCATTGATGTTCCCCCTTGTGTCTCTATTATACCGCGTATTATTAATGAGTCGCAGGATGCATAAAAAACTTTGTTATAATAACTGGAGGTATGCCCCGGTAGCTCAGTGCCCTAGCGCAAGCGGAAAATAAATAATAAGCATGCTCTATCCACTGGATATTTTCTATCGTAAGCAGATGCCACAAATACAATTCAAGGTACGCCCCGGTAGCTCAGTGGATAGAGCAGAGGACTTCTAAGCCTAAGGCCGTTGGTTCGATCCCAACCCGGGGTACCATAAAAATTGTCTAGCTTTTTGCTGGACTATTTTTATGCTCCGAGATTGGATTGAGCCAACGGCGTTTTGTGTATACAAAACATAGCCGTTGGGACGTGAAGCGCCGCGTGGCAAAATTAGTTTACTCATTTTGCAAGCAAGCGGATATAGGAAGGCTTTAGCCGACCGCCTGCCAACCCGGGGTACCAAATTTAAGTTATACATAGAAAATATTTATTCAATAGGAAATGTTACTAAATTGCTATTGCTTACTTTTTGTTTATAATGAAAAGTAATATGACAAAAACAAAAAATATAAATCCACAATCTCCACTCGTAGTATCCGGTTATATTTTATTCGCATTACTTATTATTGCAGTGCTGCTCGACACCATTCCGCGAGGAATAATGTTATTCGATCCACGGGTACTGCATTATAATGTCGCTTTATTTATGGTCGCACTGATTGTAGGCTCACTTCTTCCGGTTTTTTTGGCGTATGTAATTGGCGGTCACTCTGTAAAATCCAGGAGTAAGCTAAGCCATCATTTCAACGGAATGCTTTTTGGTCTCTTGGCATTATGGGTAATGTCCATATTTACGGTGATTGTGACAATTCCATCTGAATATTTTGCAACATCGCTAACTGCGAGAGTGATATTAGTTAATTCACTACCGATTATTGTCGTAACTATTATTGCGTCTATTCTCGCCATTGCTCATGCGCGGAGCCGTCAAGCAAAGCGCGACATTCTTGAGTACAAGCCATATAGCATACTTCTCATTGGATCAATTATTTTGTTACCGGTTTGGTCGTTGGTTAACAATATATTTATGCAAAGTGTGGGTATCTACTCGTTTTTACCATTGATTATTATGGTGGTACTTGGGGTGGTATCATACGCTACGCTCCGAAATAGTAAGCTGAACGTATTTACTAAGATAACATGGTCAGCCGTTTCAGTATCGGTGGCTTATGCGGCGGTATTTGTATTATCACCATTCATTACAAGTTTGTCACTTTACATTAACGAGAGGCCTTCAGCGGAGTTCATGGCAATTGAAAGTAATACGGTGTGGGTAGGGGCGTTAATTGTTTGGATTATCATTTGGCGCGCGCAAGCTAAGTCGCTATCAAAGAAGTGATTGAGGCTGCAGGATTTACGTTAGCGCGGCTCTAACTTCGACCAAAATGTTGTACCAAATTTAAGTTATACATAGAAATTCATTTTTTTACTTAATAATTCTATAATAGACGAATGCGCGACGATATTATTCAATCTCGAAAGTACAATCCACAGATTGCTGGCGACGAACTATCGCTAAAGATTTCTAGCTACTCGAAAACAGCTCGTTATCTTGCAGGTAGGCTTCAGGGCAAAGGCGCTACGGTTTGTGAGCTGTGTTGCGGTGTGGGAGTTAGCCTCGTTGAATTAGCCGTCTCCTTCGATAAAGTAATCGGCGTTGATAATAGCCAATTAGTGATAGACGATTGTAGAGCTAACCTTGAGCATGCTCAAATTACTAATTATGAATTAATACTGGGCAACGTAAGTGCAAAGAATGTGTTGCAGAAGATTTACGCTGACGTTGTTTTATACGACATCCCTTACTGGAGCAATCATAGCGGTAAAGTAAATCCAGCCAAACAAAATCCCAATCTTGGTAAATTAATAAGCAATATCCGGGAATTGATAACCGAAGACATTGTTGTTTATGCGCCTGCTCATATAACTTACGAAACAATACGTAACGAACTAGGTCAGTGCGAATACCTTGAGGTGTGGCTGAATAGTAAACACGATAGGAATTTCATATTCTTGGGCTCACTTATTCAGACGATCGGCGAAACAAAGATTGAGCTAAACGATTAGTAACTTGATTCTAATTTTGTACATAATACCGTATCATTTGAGTGATTACATCCAAACCAATACTTTCCTACTAGAGTCTTTTTAGTTTTGTTATAATAGTTAATAGAATCACTGTTTATATAAGTAGGAGAAAAAGATGTCCAGCAGTGAGTACGCAATTGAAGTAAAGAATCTAGCAAAGTCATACAAAGACAACAAAGTACTGCAAGGTATTGATTTTAGGGTAAAACGCGGAACAATGCTCGCGTTGCTTGGCCCAAACGGAGCAGGAAAAACAACCATCGTTCGAATACTGAGTACTCTCCTTACTTTTGATAAAGGATCGGTAACCGTCGAAGGCTATGATGCGAAACGAAATCCTGAAAAAATACGGAGCGTCATTGGTTTGACGAGTCAATCGGCTACAGTCGATGAAATGCTGACGGGCCGCGAAAACCTGATTATGATGGGCCGTTTATATCGTCTGACGAAAACAAGTGCCAGGGAACGAGCAAACGAGTTATTGGTCGATTTTAGCTTAGTCAACGCAGCTGATCGTCCAGCAAAAACATACTCGGGTGGTATGCGACGGCGACTCGACTTGGCGGTTAGCTTAATCGCAGCACCACCGATTATTTTTCTTGATGAACCGACGACCGGATTAGATCCGCGCTCCCGTATCGCAATGTGGGATATTATCAGAAAACTGATGAAAGACGGGACGACAATCCTGCTCACAACGCAGTACCTAGAAGAAGCCGATCAACTGGCTGACAACATCATACTTATAGACGATGGAAAAATAGCCGCGGAAGGCACCGCCAAAGAACTAAAAAGTAAAATGGGTAATGATAAACTTGAACTTGTCTTTAAAAATGAACAAGACCTTATAAGTGCCAAAAGTGCGTTAAAAAACAAGAACATATCCGAAGATAAGAGTCAGTTTATGTTAACCGTGCCCGTCAGCAATACGAATAAAGACGTCAAAGCCACACTCGATGCCTTAAATGAAGAGGGTATCGCGATTGAAGCATTGGCGTTACACAAACCGACACTTGATGACGTCTTTCTGTCGATTACTTCGAAGCAAGACTTACCAAAGAAAGGAAAGAATTAAATATGTCTGTCAAACTTGAGTTCAAGCAACAACCCGTAATCATCCAGGTTTTAAGTGATTCTTTGATTATGGTCAAACGAAGCAGTACACATATTCTTCGAAATACCGATCAGCTTTTAGGGACCTTTTTTCAACCAATCATGTTCCTGGTACTCTTTGCGGCGGTATTCGGGGGTGCAATTTCCACGGCTCTACCGGAAGGGGTGAGTTATTTGAATTTTCTGATGGCAGGTATTATTGTGCAGACCGTCGCCTTCGGATCGACGACGACAGCTATTGCGGTATGTAACGACTTAAAAAATGGTATTATTGACCGATTTAGGTCATTGCCTATGTCAAATCTCGCAGTTTTGATTGGACACGTCGTTTCCGACCTATTTAGAAATTCGATATCAACAATTGTCATGCTGGTTGCAGGTCTTGTGATTGGCTTCCGAAGTTCAGCAAGTTTCCTTGACTGGTTGGCTATCGCGGGCATTCTTCTGTTGTTTACATTCGCATTTTCATGGCTGGCGGCTATTGTTGGTGTTATAGCAAAAAGCGTCGAAGCAGTGCAGTGGCTTACGTTTGTCATAGTCTTTCCTTTAACGTTCGCCAGCAGCGCATTTGTCCCCACAGAAGGAATGACACCCATCTTGAAAGCCTTTGCCGAGAATCAGCCGATAACGCAAATCGTCGAAGCTGTTAGAGCGCTCATACTTGGTACGCCGATTGGAAATTACGGGTGGCTAGCCGTCGCATGGAGTCTTGGTATTTTGTTCGTTGCCGTTCCCGTGTCATATTATTTGTTTAGTCGAAAGTCGGCCTAAATTAACTAAACTTTTTGACCCTCGATATTTACCATCCAGTAAACTCCAAACCTGTCAGTGAACATACCGAAGGTGTCACCCCAAGGAGCTTTTGCTAGTGGTTCGCCTATTGTTCCGCCCACCGAGAGTTTCTCGAAGTAGGTCGTTAGCTCTTCTTCATCATCACCGCTAAGCGATATGCTCATATTGGTTCCTGGTTTGTATTCCATACTATTGGGTGTGTCGGCGGCCATGAAAGTAATTCCATTATCAGCCTCTAACATGGCGTGCATAATCTTGTTGCCCTCGTCGGGGTATTGATCGACGCCGTTTTCTCCGTATGTATTTACGACAAGGTTACCACCGAAGACGGTTTTATAAAATTCCATGGCCTCGCGAGCATTATCTTTAAAACTAATGTATGGATTAAGTCTGGTTTGCATAATTTCTCCTCCGTTTATCAACTCGTTATATTTTAATAAGCTATTATTTAATTTCGTATTTTTTTCCAGGCGTATAGACAATTACGCTAATCTCCGCATTTTCATTATATTTATCCTCAAATGTAAATGTCCCGTCTTTTTTGAACTGTACTTTCCAGGCTTCATCGGCATTGAAATCACCTGATTCGTATCTGCTCTCGTCTTCGTGTTGGATACCGCTATGGATAAGAGCGACATTATGCTTTTGGCCGTCGGCGCTACTGAACTTTACATAACTACCCGAAACAACGGTAAGCACTTCTGGTTGTGAAGATTGCCTTGATAGCGAAACGCATACACTGGCATCGCATTTTGATTGTTGCAGTTCGGTTTTTACACCAAGCGCCCCAACAAAAGACGCACCTATAAAGCTGACCACAGAAACAATTCCCGCAAGTCCTATTAATCCCCGTTTGGTTATTTTATTCAACAACTTCGACAGAGGCCTTCATATACGGGTGTGGCGTACAGTGGTAGGCAAATGTGCCTACCTTCTCAAAG
>JACMLL010000024.1 GCA_014379635.1 Candidatus Saccharimonadota bacterium | reverse complement strand
TCAAATTGACGAGAAAGCACGAAATTTTATTATAAAAGCTCATGAATCAGCCCAACACCTTGGTCGTCTCTTCCAAGACCTACTGGACGTATCAAAAGCCGAAGATGGGCGTTTGTCTAATAACCCAAAGGTTATCGATGTTATGGCCTATACGCACGACATCCTTCAGGGTTTACAGGAAAAAGCAGCTACCAAAGGTTTGCGATTAATCTTCAAACCTATCCCGGATGACAAAGAGCGTCACCTCAGCCCAGTCTATAATGTCAACCTCGACAATGACCACCTCCGTGAAGTTATCAATAACTTGACAGAAAATGCTATCAAATACACACCTCTGGGTGAAGTAGTGGTTGACGTTACAGGCAGCGACGACAAAGTTGTTATTAGCGTTAAAGATACCGGTATTGGTATCCCCGCCGAAGATATGCCCCATCTTTTTCAAAAATTTTATCGCGTCGATAATGTTGACACGCGCCAAATTGGTGGCACCGGCCTTGGTTTATATTTATGTCGCCGGCTGACGGAAGCGATGGGTGGGCGTATATGGGCGGAGAGCGAATACAAAAAAGGAAGTACGTTTTATGTTGAACTGCCCCGCATAGATACCCAAGAGGCCGCTCGGTTAGCGGAACAGCAGGCACTAGCAGTTCAGAATGCCGCGAACCAAGCCGCGCTGCAGCCAACTGAAGTAACAACGTTTAGCCCAATCGAGTCTCAGCCTAACCCCGATCCCACCGCTCAGGTAGCTACAACTGTGCCAAGAGGCGAGAGCCTCACCCCAACACAAATTGCTGCTCAAGTCGCTAAACTTCAAGCCTTGGCACGAGAACAGACGGCAACCGAACAGGCGGCAACTTCTGTCACGAAACTACCCATAACTCACCAAAATACTTCGCTAACTTCCATAGAAAATAATCCATCAGCCTACACGCAACCACTCCCTAAGCGTTCACCAAGCGTATCGATTCCAGTCCGCGATTTTAATCAGCCCCCACAATAACCACAAGAAGTATAGTATTTTTAACAAGGCTTAGGTACAATAAAGGTAAATATGACAAAAATTCTATTAGTAGAAGACGATAAGAGCTTACGTGAAATTTATGGGGTTCGGCTTTTGGCCGAAGGCTATGACATCGTGTCAGCAGGCGACGGTGAAGAAGCCCTAGCTATGGCAATCAAAGAGCGCCCTCAGTTAATCGTAAGTGACGTCATGATGCCTAAAATTAGTGGTTTTGATATGCTTGATATTTTGCGTAGCACGACAGAGACAAAGGGTATTAAGGTTATTATGATGACCGCTCTTAGCAGCGAAGACCAGCGTGCCCGCGGTGAAGCACTCGGTGCCGATCGCTACTTGGTCAAATCTCAAGTCGGCATTGAAGATGTCGTCCGAACCGTACATGACGTTCTTGGCGATAACTTAGCTATCCCGCAAACTCCTAGTCAGACGTTTGGAACACCAGCCCCGTCAGCCGTCGCACGTCCGTTCGCGCCAGTCGCACCTCGTCCGCAACTTACGATTACTCCTCTACAGCCGCCTGTCACAACGCCGCCACCAGTCCAGCCACAACCAGTGATCAATACTCCACCAGCTATTGTCGGGCCAACACAGCCCCCTGTAGCCCCACCAACAGCATATCCGTTGCCTCAACCGACAGCGCCTTTCTCATCAAATCGCCCTTCATCACTTGGTGACCGAGTTATTCACCCTCTGACAAATCAAACTCCATCTGTAAACGTCGGCGAACTTATGAATCAAGAGCTAAGTGGCCCTATCGCGTCCCAGCCAGCTGTTCCTCAACCACCAACACCACCACCAGCGCCCTTCAACCCGATAACTCCCAGCCAAGATCAAACTATCATTTAGCTGGTATACTGGTAGATAATGCCACCGGAAACTCCATCAGTCTACCGTCTGAACAAGCACCTAGCCTTACAACTGGGTATTTCTCGTCGCGAAGCCGACAATCTTATCGAAGAAGGGGTTGTGACGCTTAATAACGTGGTCGCGACCCTTGGTGCCCGTTTTAGCGACGGCGACAGCATCGCAGTGAACGGCAAAGAGCTGAAAAGCGACATTCCGTACGAATACATAGTCCTACATAAACCGACCGGCTACGTCTGCTCTCGCCGACAACAAGGTGATGCGCCCACAATTTACGAACTATTACCGCAAAAATACCATCACCTCAAACCAGTTGGCCGCCTTGACCGCGAAAGTAGTGGTATTATTCTGCTGTCTAATGATGGGAATTTTGCCTTTACGATGACGCACCCTAAATTCGCCAAGACAAAAATATATAACGTCCGCCTCGAAGACGAACTTGCCCCATTGCACCAACAGATGATTAACGATCACGGTATTCAACTAGAGGATGGGTCAAGTAGGTTGCAGCTTGAACGCATGAACGATACGGACCGTAAAAGCTGGATTATCACCATGAAAGAAGGGCGTAATCGCCAAATCAGGCGAACCTTTGGTGCCCTCGGTTATACCGTCGCCAAACTCCATCGAACGAATTTTGGTAATTATTCACTTGGTGATATAAAGTCGGGTGACTTCGAAGTTACCACTATTCAGTAGGTGATATATCGCTTATGCTCGCCAAGTAACCCCGTCTCTGTTATAATTACCAATAGTTATGGCTTCGAAACTCCCAACGGTTGCGATTATTGGTCAAGCGAACGTCGGTAAGAGTTCGCTTTTTAATCGTCTCGTGCGATCGCAACAGGCAATTGTTGCCCGCGAAGCTGGCACGACCCGCGACAATGTTATAGGCCGCGTCGAGCACAAACTCCACAACTTTTGGCTCGTCGATACCGCCGGTCTCAAAGACCCTAATGACGAGTTCGAAGCTTCGATTCAAGAACAGATTACAGAGGCCGCCGAAGCCGCTGATGTTATCTTGGTGGTGGTTGATAGCAGCCAATACGTCAGTGATCAGGACCGAACGGTGGCTAAAAAAGCTCTGCGTAGCAAAAAGCCAGTCTTATTGCTAACCAACAAAGCCGACCTATCTGGTAGTCTGCCAATCGACGAATTCAAACGCCTCGGTATCAAAGAAATTATCCGCACCAGCGCCGAACACAACCAAGGTATGCTGGAAGTTCTCGACAGTATTGTCAAACTTATCCCCGCCAAATACGAAGAAGTCCCTGACGACGTTCTACGTATTTCTCTTATCGGTCGGCCAAACGTTGGTAAAAGCTTCCTGTTTAATACGCTGGCCGGTAAGCAACAAGCGATTGTAGCCAACATCGCTGGCACCACTCGCGATGTCAACCGTGTGGCGGTCCGTTACGGCGCCCGTGACATCGAACTACTGGATACGGCCGGCATGCGCAAACCTGGTAAGCAAGAAGTAGGTATCGAAAAGTTTAGCGTCCTACGAACTCTTTCGGCAATCGAAGAGAGCGACGTCTGTCTAATGCTGATGGACGTTAACGAATTAAATACCCAGCTTGATCAGCGACTAGCTGGTATTATTGATGAAGCAGGCAAGGGGATGGTAATTGTAGTTACTAAATGGGATAGCGTCGAAGACAAAGACGCGTATACCCGCGACGCACTGGCGCCAACGATTGCCCGAACATTCAAATTTACACCTTGGGCGCCGCTTATTTTCACCAGTAGTGTCACTGGCCAAAATGTCACCAAATTATTTGACCTGGCGCTCGACATCGACGCTCGTCGCAAACAAGAACTCAAAACCCGACATCTTAATGACTTGCTTCAAAAACTTATTCAGCGTCATCCACCAGCTGGCCTCAAAAATACCCACCCAAAGCTCCGTTACATTGTTCAAACGGACGTCTCGCCACCATGGTTCGTGATTTACGGCAGTAACCTAAAATATATCCATTGGAGCTACAAACGCTACCTCGAGCGTCACATGCGCGAGACATTCAACTTTGCCGGTACTCCAATTCGATTTAGTTTCCGCGATGAAAAACAAATCAAGGCTAATCGCGAAAAAGAACTGGCTGACAAAGAAAAACTCGCTAAAGGGTCGACCGACACAGACAATGCTTAGCCTACTTTATAAAAGAATATATTATTTTACCATTGACAATTACAATCGTTAGTTGTAGTATATGGCTCAGATTACCGAACCTCGGTAATCATCCAAGACAGAATGGATGTGTATAAAAATGCCGATGCTAGGGGGCAGGTCCCGCTTCATCGAGTTCGCGGGATGCGACAGCCGTTGGACCAGGTCATCAATCGTTATCAGTCTGGCTCGGTCGGCCAGCGACGAACCGAACTTCGTGTTCAGCTCGGCGTTGCGACCACGCATGCAACACCCCCACGATGTACTCGTTGCGTCAATGTTGGACTTGGGCCTTTACAGCCCCACATCATGGTTGATGATCGACAACGCCTCCAAGGCCATCGCTGTGTACTACGACAACAGAGGTGCCGATATCCTCAACATGACAATGACGAGGATACTGGCCGGCATCGAGAACCACTGCGCGTGTCTCGCTGCAACCTATAGAGTACGACAGCCCTTAGTCATTCGGCCCATGGCTTCGGTCTCCTAAGACCAATGTTAGCCCCAGCCCAGCAGGCAACTACACGCTGGGGCTAACATGGTCGCATCATCCATTCTGTCTTTTTACATTGAATAATTATTCGCTCGAACGGGCGTTTTTTTTGTTTTTTAATCTGTTATAATCAAACACATGAAATTGATACTTAGCCAAGGCAACCCCGGCATCAAATACAGCCGAACTCGACATAACGTTGGCTTTTACATTATCGATCAGTTTGCTGCCGGACACAACCTGGTTTGGTCAGAAAAATCAAAATTTAATGCCTTGATGGCCGAAACTGTCATCGAAGATGAAAAAATACTCCTCGTAAAACCCACAACCTATTACAACGAGACTGGTATTAGCGCCCGTAAATTGATTGATTTTTATACCCTCGACCTAAAAAAAGATTTGTTAGTTATCCATGACGACCTGGCGCTACCGTTTGGCGCCATCCGTACCCGCAAGCAGGGGAGTGACGCCGGTAACAACGGTGTTAAATCGCTCAACAATCACCTCGGTCCGGACTACCACCGTATTCGCATTGGTATCAACAGCGAGCTGCGCGACCGGATGGATGACGCCGAATTTGTCTTGTCTCGCTTTAACAAAGAAGAATCCGAACAACTAGACGCGACTGTTCTACCTTATGTCATAAACCATATCGAGCAATTTTGCCAAGGCTCACTAGAGGTTACGAGCCACAAGTCAGTAGCAAGTACATAAAAAAATCCAAATAAAAAAGCGCCAAGTAAGGGTGGGCTTCACTTGGCGCTATTTTACCCTTTAACCCACCCGTGGGTAAGCGTAACGGTCTCGATCAAATCGCAGATGTTCGCTGGTTAAAGGGGTTAGTATGCATGCAATGTTTTTTTGTTATTGAGTGGAGGGTAGTTACTAAATAACGCATTGCATGTACCCTAACATAAGTTAGAATAGGGGGTATAAGGTGCTTTTGGTTAATCTCGCAATGTAACCAATCGTATCTAATATTAGCACGTGTTTGACATACTGTCAATAGTTATCGACATAAATTATATGAAAATCAATAGCATATTACCTCTGAATCATAAGTATCTACAGATTATAGATACTATTGCCAAAACGCCTAAAAAATTATATTTCATCGGCAGCCTACCCGAAGAACGTCGGCCCACGGTGGCGATTATCGGTTCGCGCAAGCCAACCGCCTATGGACGAGAGGTGACGTATCAACTGAGCTTTGAGCTCGCAAAACAAGGTATTGTCGTTATCAGCGGTCTTGCACTGGGCGTTGACGGCATTGCCCACCGGGCAGCGCTTGATGCAGGTGGTATTACACTGGCCGTTCTCGCTAATGGTGTTGATATAATTTATCCAGCCAGCCACAAAAGCCTCGCCGACGACATTATTAAAAGCGGGGGAGCGATTCTCAGTGAATACGAACCTGGAACCTTGGCCAGGCAACATCAATTCCTAGAACGCAACCGAATCGTAAGCGGCCTGTCGGATGCTATTATCGTTACAGAGGCTGCAATTCGTAGCGGGACACTCTCGACCGTCACCCACGCCCTAGAGCAAGGCAGGGAGGTATTTGTCGTGCCGGGTAACATTACTAGTCCGCTGTCGGCGGGCTGCAACGCCCTCATTAAACAAGGAGCGCTGCCGATTACCTGCGCCCAGGATGTGCTTGAGGTTATCGCGCCAGACTTACTCAAGCCCCAACAAATGCTTCCGCTTGGCAACACGCCGCTAGAATCAACCATCATCGGGTTAATCCAGTCTGGGATTCGCGACGGCGATCAATTACAACTGCAGGCCGAGGCCAGCGTCAGTGAATTCTCGCAAACCTTGACCATGATGGAGATTAGCGGTACTGTCCGTGCCTTGGGTGGCAACCAGTGGACATTACGGTAGTAGATAGAATATAAAAAGCGAAGTTTACAAACACCACCAACTTGCGTACAATAACGCATTGTGTTTAGCTGACAAGCAAGCACAATCAATTTATGAAAAATTTAGTCATCGTCGAATCACCAGCCAAAGCTAAAACTATCGAGAAGTACCTCGGCAGTGATTTTAAGGTATTATCAAGCATCGGTCATATTCGCAGTATCGCCAAAAAAACCAAGGACGGCACGCCGCCAATCGATGTTAAAGACGGCTTCAAGACAATCTATGAAATTGACAGCGAAAAAAAGAAAACTGTCGCCGAACTGCGCAAAGCCTTAAAAGTTGCCGAAACCGTTTGGCTGGCAACCGATGAAGACCGCGAAGGTGAAGCGATTGCCTGGCACTTATGTGAAGTGCTCAAGCTCGACCCGACGGCCACCAAGCGAATCGTGTTCCATGAAATCACCAAAAACGCGATTACGGAGGCTATCAAGCACCCGCGCACCGTCGATATGAGTCTCGTACAAGCCCAACAAGCCCGTCAAATCCTTGACCGTCTGGTTGGTTTTGAACTTTCACCAGTCGTCTGGCAAAAAGTCCCCGGCGGTAAATCAGCTGGTCGTGTCCAGTCACCGGCCGTCCGATTGCTCGTCGAACGTGAACGAGAAATAACCGCCTTCGAAGGATCGACAACCTTCAAGGTCGTGGCTGAATTTGAAGCCGCAGGCATGCCAATGAAGGCAGAACTGCCAAAGCGTTTCAAAACAGAGCCCGAAGCACAGGCATTCCTTCAGACGCTCCTGAACGCCACCTTTAGCGTCAGTGACGTTATGACCAGCCCGAGCGTTCGCAACCCTGGTCCACCATTTACAACCAGTACCCTGCAGCAAGAGGCGAACAGTCGTCTTGGTTTTAGCGCCAAAGCTACGATGTCATCGGCTCAAAAACTGTACCAAGAAGGTAAGATTACCTACATGCGTACTGACTCAGTCAATCTTGGTGATGAGGCTAAAAACGCAGCCGCCAGCTATATAACGGGGGCCTTCGGACCACAATACAGCCAAATCAGGAGTTTCAAAACAAAATCAGCCAGTGCCCAAGAAGCCCACGAGGCAATTCGTCCGACCGATATTGGAAGCGAACGCGGCAGTAGTAATGAATACGACCAAAAACTCTACGATCTTATTCGTCGTCGCACCTTAGCTAGCCAGATGTCACCAGCAAAACTAGAAAAAACCGTCGTTACTATTGTCATTTCGACCAATTCAGAACATTTCGAAGCCAAAGGCGAAGTAATACTTTTCGATGGATTTTTAAAAGTCTACGGTGGCAGTAAAAAAGATGCCGACATTTTACCAGCCGTGTCATCTGGCGACATATTACCGCTCAAGACCGCCAACGCCCGTCAAATATTCGCCCGGCCGCCTAGCAGGTACAGTGAAGGAAGCCTAGTTAAAAAACTAGAAGACTTAGGTATCGGCCGCCCGTCAACCTACGCGACTATTATTAATACCGTCCAAGTACGAGGCTACGCCGAAAAAGGTGAAGCCGAGGGTACGCCGCGTGATGTAATTGTCTTAAACCTAGTTAACAACGCCGTAACCAGAGAAGTGGTCCAAGAAAAAACCGGCTCGGATCGCGGCAAACTCATCCCAACCCCTGGCGGAGAAGTGTTGAGTGACTTCTTGACGGATCACTTTGAAAAAATCGTCGATTACGACTTTACGGCCCGCGTTGAACAAGAGTTTGATCTGATAGCCGACGGTAAACTCGAACGTAACGCAATGCTCCAAGAATTTTATACACCATTTCATAATCTGATTGAACAATCAAGTGATATTAAGCGCTCAGATGTCGCCCAGGCCCGTGAAATTGGCCTTGATCCAAAATCAGGCAAACCCATTCTGGCTCGCTTCGGACGGTTCGGTCCAATGCTTCAACTTGGTCTGGCCGAAGACGAAAGCGATAAACCCCGATTTGCCCCTATGCCAGCTAATACCAAAATTGACACCGTCACCCTAGAGCAGGCTCTGGTTGCTTTCACGCTACCCCGTGTGGTTGGAGAAACCACCGACGGAGTGACTATCAAGGCCAACGTTGGTCGCTTCGGACCGTATATTCAAATTGATAAATTATTTGTCAGCATCAAACCGCTTGACCCTCATACTATTACCATCGAACAGGCCCTTGAGCTATATGCTGCCAAGCTCAAAATTGAAGCTGAAAAAAATATTACTGATTTTGGCGATGGCTTAAAAGTACTGAATGGACGTTACGGGCCGTATATTACCGACGGCGTCAAGAATGCTAAAATTCCAAAAGACATCGAACCAAAAGCGGTGACGCACGAACAAGCCAAAGAACTTATCGCCGCAGCCCCGGCCGGTAAAAAACGTCCTATTCGTAAAACCACCAAGTCCACCGCCGTAAAACGTTCCAAAAAACGTCCTATTTCGCCAAAAAAATAATTCGACCAGACCACATAGACCATATATAAAAAGTCCCATAACACTCTTTACAAGACATGTCTATTTCATGCTATAATGGGTTTAGTACATAAAACGTTTGACATTATAAATGTAATCTTATATAATCATACATAAATACAATAACAAATTTTCTGTGGTGCGGCGGAGAGGAATTCATAAACCGATGAGCGAACAAACAGACCTAGAACCGACAATCGATCTAAAGGCCGGTGTCATTGAAATCTTGTCAATTATCGAGCAAGAACGTGAACGTGAAATTATTACCCGCCGATTCGGTCTTTACGACCGTCGCGAAACGCTTGAACAAATTGGTGAGCTGCTTGGAATTACCCGTGAACGCGTTCGTCAACTTGAAAAAGCAATTCTTATTCGTCTCAAAATTGCGGCCGAAGACGGAAAAATTGAATCTGTCACCACACTTGAAAAAGTGTTTGTTCGTAACCTAACTGAACTAGGCCGAATTGCTCGAGTTCAGGATTTAACTGACCGTCTCCTTAGTAGGACAGCTGGTCAACGCGAGAATGCCCATGTTGCCTTCATCGCTGAGCTGGCCCCAGGCCTGACAGTTGTCAGTGAAAATGATAGTTATTTTCACGCTGTCGGTATTCATGACTACGGTGATGAAAAGAAAATTCGCACAGCTGCTGATGAAATTGTTAAGACTATCAAAAAGCACGGACAACCCCTTACTATCGAACAACTTCATGATCAACTTTCGTACGAACACCCATCTCACGTACGCGCCCTGGCAAGTATCAGTAAACTGCTAGCTCACCTTAAAGACAGTTGGGGACTGGTGAAATGGCCAACCGTCAACCCAAAGAATATTCGCGATAAAATCTACGTTATCTTGGCAGAAAACGGCAAACCACTGCATTTTTCCGAAATTGCTAGTTCCATCAAAGACAGTAGCTTTAAGCGTAAAGACGTCACCACTCAAGCTATCCACAACGAGCTCATCAAGGACAAGCGTTTTGTTCTGATTGGTCGTGGTATTTATGCCCTTGATAGCTGGGGTTTTAGCAAGGGGACTGTATCGGATATTATTGCCGATGTTCTGCGCGAGTCCAAGGCGCCACTTCATCGTGACGAAATTGTTAAGCGTGTCCTTAAAAGCCGCCAAGTCAAAGAAACGACTATCCTATTGAACTTACAGAGTAAACCGCAGTTTAAACGCGTCGCGAAGGCGACCTATGGACTGGCAGAAAAGTAAAACCGCCAAGCGTTGCCAAGTGGCCCTCGAGATGAGACAATACAAGAGTAAATATGGGTTTTATCTCAGCACTAATTAGTTTCTTGTTGCAATGGTACGTTTGGCTACCGGTTGTGCTTGTTATGTGGTACCTCACGTGGCGCAATTATCATAAAGTTGAGGCGTCGTCCGACACAATCGAAAGCGACCTGCTTATCCTTGAAATTCCGAAAGCAAACGACAAGAGCGAGCTGGCAGCCGAACAGCTCTTCGCCAGTCTTCACGGTATCTTTCGCGACAAAGAAGAGCTAAAGCTCAATAACGGCATCCAAGAACACCTAAGTTTTGAAATTGCTTCTGTCAACGGACAAATTCGCTTCTATGCCTGGGTGCCGCGCACACTCAGAAGTTTTGTCGAAGGACAGATCTATTCGCAATACCCCACGGTTCAAATTCACGAGGCAGACGAGGATTATGTTACTCACGAGCGTGAGCATAGCGTTATCTATACCTCAGAAATTACACTGACTGACAATGAAATGCTGCCCATAAAGACATTCCAGAGTTTCGAAGTAGATCCACTGGCGGGTATCACAGGTACACTTGCTAAACTTGAATCGAGCGGTGAAGAGGTGTGGATTCAAATTCTCGCCCGACCAATCACCGACGACTGGCACAAACGCTCGGAACGCTGGGTATCGAATGTCAAAAAAGGCAGGTCATCGTCACTCTTTGGGGACAATGGACTAAATCTATCATGGGTTGGCGACTTACTAGAGGCGTTATGGAAACCGCCAGAAGAGGGCAGTGCTTCCGGATCTGTCGTAAAAGAGTTGTCGGATCGTGATAAAACTCGACTGGCAGAGGCTGAAAAAAAAGCCACCAAGTTAGGCTACGAAGTAAAAATCCGCTTGGCCTATTTGGGCGATAGTACGACGAATGGTCGCCTACGAATGCAGGCCATTGTGGGTACATTCAAACAGTTCAATAGCACCAACCTGAACGGTTTCAAGATGACAAGTAGTAGCTTTAAAAAAGAAGACTTGACGAAATATCGTACGCGATCATTTGATGATCACGGCTATATTCTCAATATCGAAGAGTTGGCTAGTGTCTTCCATTTGCCACACACCAACGTCGAAACACCAAACATTGTCTGGGCAACCAGCAAGACCGCCGAACCCCCAGCCAAACTTCCGCTTATTACTGGAAATACCGCTATCGACGAAAATATCAGTGCTTTTGGGTTGACGAACTTCCGCGGTATCAATCATCAATTTGGCATGTTGCGCTCTGATCGATCGCGCCACGTCTATATTATCGGACAAACCGGGGCAGGCAAGACGGGAACGCTTGAGCTATTCGCACTCAGCGATATCTTCCACGGCCATGGCTACGCCATTATCGATCCGCACGGTGACTTCGCGGTTAACAATATGCGGTTCATTCCCGGTAGTCGCATGCAAGACGTTGTTTACTTTAACCCGGCCGACACGGCATATCCACTAGGCTTTAACCCGCTTGAAGTCACAAATCCCAACCAAAAGTCTAACATCAGCTCCGAGGTTATCGGCGTGCTCAAGCGTATGTTTGGCGAAAGCTGGGGCCCACGACTCGAATATATTCTGCGCTATACCATTTTAGCGCTACTTGATCGTCCAACTACGACCATGCTCGACATTACCCGTATGTTGACTGACAAAAAGTTTCGCCAAGAAACGCTTGACTACTGCCAAGACACCGTCGTCCTGAACTTTTGGAAAGTAGAGTTCGCCAGTTGGAATGATAAATTTGTTTCCGAAGCGATTGCCCCAGTTCTTAATAAAGTCGGCGCCTTCACGGCCAACCCAATTATCCGTAACATCATCGGTCAACCCAAATCGACCTTTAATATTCGCCAGATGATGGACGAGGGCAAAATTTTGATTGTCAACCTGTCGAAAGGTTTGATCGGTGAAGACAACGCCGCCATCCTCGGCGCCTTTATGGTGACGAAAATTCAGCTGGCCGCTATGAGTCGAAGTGACATCGTAAGTATCGAAGATCGACGTCCTTTCTATCTATACGTTGACGAATTCCAAAACTTTGCGACCGACTCATTTGCCACAATTCTCTCCGAGGCTCGAAAGTATGGTCTTAACCTGACCGTTGCCAACCAGTACATTAGCCAGATGACCGATACTGTTCGTGACGCTGTATTTGGTAACGTTGGTACAATGCTCTCATTCCGTGTCTCGGCTGACGACGCACCTATCTTGGCCAAACAATTCGAACCACAATTTGAGCCAACTGATCTTTTACAGATGCACAATCGTAGTTTTATTATTAACATGGTAATTGGTGGCGAAAAGTCACCGGCTTTTAGCGCCACCACCCTAACGCTCCCTCCACCACAGATTGATAACACTGGTAGAATTATTGAAAATACCAGACGCACATACAGTCGTAGCCGAGCCGAAGTCGAGCAGGAGATTAGCCTAGCCATTCAACCACCGCAACATCTTCAGTCCAGCCGACCGCAATCATCGTCACAAGCCCGTCAGTGGCCTATAAACGCTCAATCTCAGACAATTACACCGGCTACGACGGCAGGGCAGGGGACGGCACCTGCTAGCAATATCGCCTTCGGATCTGAACCTGCTAAGAAGAAGCGCACTCGGACCCGCAAAAGAAAGCCCCTCGCGCCAACCGAAGCTGCGAGTCAAGCGCCCACAGGCGCCGCGCAGCAAAATTCCAACGAACTCTACCTTCACTAAATTGCATATCTCATCGTTGACACAGTATAGAACATATTTAGAACGTTCATCATGTATACTATATTCGACTTTTTTCCAGCTAGCCATAGCTAGGTATCGCACATATATTCACATTACATATATAATATTCAATTGCGTAGGATTAATTCATACATACAAAGAGGCGACCCGAGATACAATGAAGAGCGAAGGATCAACATGCAAGTAGGTGAATATAAAAAATCTTTTGATTATGTGTGAATGAGCAGTCATAACAAGCACAGTGATTATACGTCGCACAATATATCTTTTACGACATTGAATATATAAACAATAGATGACTATCTATGTGTCCCGTAGCTACCCTAAAAGAGGCATTCCGACCGTGAGAGTAGTAGTCCTGCGTGCGCACAGACAATAAACTTACCGGCCACTTATTACTTATTCATACATTTACTTTACCCATACATAACTATCCCATTACGCCATCAGAAAGGACTGTAAGATTCACTACTAACTGAGAATTAGATTTATCCACAGTGCCATACATACGGCTATTTGCTTTTTTATGAAAACATTTCGGTACTTCCCTGCCCGTCTCTTTTTTGCAATATTTGCTTTTTGTTAATTGTGATGTTTATATATGTTTTTTTAGATGGATTGAATATATAAAGAATATAGAACAGATATAGAACAACCAGTAGGGTGAGGCAGTGGACTACCCTAGCGCCTATCTATAGAAGGCTTTACCGCTCACCCTGACGTCAACATATGCAGGAGCCTGGCCACGGGCTATAAAGTAGCCGAGTGTTCTGCCCATATCCTCTACCTGCTCCCCTGCCGGTCGGTCTATCGATAAACGAACAATAGGTGCTACATCCTTCAATCGTATTTCCAGCTGACGCGTCGTGCCTACAGGCAATATGGCCTGAGTAACGGTATAGCCACTAGTTTTAGAAAGAGCCACGATACGACCGACAAAGCCAAGAAAGCGGTTACTTGCAACAGTAGCGCCTTGTTGCAAAGAGATGCCACTATCATCGATGATTTGAACGGTTGGATGACCGTAATAATTCCGTTCGAACGCAACACCCTTGGCGTCAACAAAAGACTGTTTTGTGTCAATTTTCCAGCCGGCAACAGGTTTTCTAATAGTAAGTGCGAAGTCCGTTGCGCCAATGCTGCTAAAACTCGTCCCCATCAAACCCTCAACTTCCGGAAGGACTTGCGATAAATAGGCGCTAAGATTGGATTGATCCATAGCGAAACGGAACCGACTGATAGGATTTCGTCCCAAATAGTCATCGATTGCCTTTTGATACAAAGCTGTATTTATTGGCCGAGATATAGTCGTGTCCGAAATACTAACGACGACGCTGGCGGTGAACTGTGTCAGCAACCATACTAAACAAATAGTTACCCCCAAAACAATCAGCAAAATTGTGCCAACCTTACGTCGCATGAGTGCCAGGTGGTGCGCGTGTGTCCGTGGCGATTGCAGGTCATCGGTCGAGTGATGAATGGCACTTAATTTATTCGATGTACTTCCCGTCAGGGTGCGATTACGTTGAAAAAGGTTTTGTTGTCGCTGTGTATCTGTTGTGGCCTGGCGAACAGAGCGACTAGCTGGCTGCCTGCGGTTTGGTATATTTGATGTTTTTTTATGAAAGATATGCATAAGTAGTATTATCTATTGTAGCTTATTTAGCGGCATCGAGAATCATATCGACCATGTCACGTGCAGCGTGTGGTTTGGCAAACGACAAGAATTTTCGCGTCATCTTAGCTGAAGTCTCAGGCTCTGCCAAAATCTGTTTAATTGCTTGTGTCAGAATTACGGAATTGTCTATCATGCTTTTTTCGTCAACGACAACAACAGCCCCCGCATCGGCGTAAACCGCAGCGTTTTTCAATTGATGTCCGCCTGTTAATTTGCCGTTAGGAATCAAAATAGTTGGCTGAGCCAGCGCCGCCAGCTCGAGTATTGTTGTGGCGCCCGCTCGCGTGACGACAACATCGGCACCACCCAGTAACGCCGCCATGTCTTTTGAAACAAAGGGATGAAGTTGAAAATGGTTATCATTTGGTGGCGTCAGGCTACGAAGTTCGTCGTACTGCCCTGCTCCCGCCACCAGAACGACCGAACCTATCCCGAGGAGGTCGCGAAGCCTTTCAATTACAACGTCGTTGATACGAGTCGCACCAAGTCCCCCACCGGTAATAACGATGAGTGGACGATTTGGATCAATCCCCCACAACTCTCTCGCTGCTTTACGCTCACCGGTGGAAAACGGGTGGAATTCGCTGGCTATCGGGATACCGACGTAATGTGATATTGCCTTGGGGTACGAGTAATACTCAAGTGGCGCACCAGTTGCAATCGATGTCGCCCATTTTGAAAGAATTCGATTTGTCAGGCCCGGATGGGCATCAGAGTCATGGATAACCAATGGAATCCGCATAATCTTAGCCGCTAATCCGACTGGCAAGCAGACGTACCCACCCTTGGTAAAAACAACATCAGGGCGCCACAGTAAAAATTTAATAAGGCTTTGTACAAAACCAATAATGACCAAAAATCCATCCCGAATGTTCAGTAGTACTAATGTTGGCCATAGTAATTGACGCAGAACAGATAAGTGATAATAACGACGCAACTTGCCAGAAACGATTGTATGAACGGGTAAATGTGAGTCAAGATGCCCGATCAATGCCCGCGCCTGCGGTGCAAATTTTTTGTCACACCAAAACCGAACTTCGGCCTCGGGATGTCGCTTTTTTAGCTCTTTAAGAACTGCGACGACTGGTGTGACGTGACCGCCCGACCCGCCGCCGACTGCTAGAATCTTCATACGTTGCCTCCTTTAATCTTGACGGATGAATGGTGTAGCGCGATAACTGGAATGCCAAGCCTAACGCTGCAGCAATAAATATCATACTCGTACCACCAAAACTGAGTAGCGGTAAGGTGATTCCAGTGAGTGGAAAAATCCCAATCATTGACGCTACATTAAGGATAACATGCGCACCGAACCATCCAAAGACTCCTGCGACGAGTAACTTGAGTCGCGGATCGATCAGATGGTCCATTACTTTCAGCAATCTCATTAATAACGCGACAAATAAGCCCAAGATGGTCATCAGACCAACAAAGCCAAATGTTTCCCCCATAATAGCGAACACCGAGTCATTAATAGCCTCTGGCAAGTACCCAGTTGCCTGAACGCTGTTGCCGACCCCAACTCCGAACAACCCACCCGTCCCAATAGCTATCTTGGCATGCTCGACATGATAACTGCCGGCGTCAGCCGTTGAGCTAGCGTCGCCCTTAAGATAGGTTGTAATACGATCTATTCGATGTGGCGCAGTCATGATAAATCCCACACCAACGACTAAAGCGGACGTGAAGATAATAAGTCCAATTTTTTTACTAACACCCGCAACCAGCAGCATCGTTGCGATGATACTGGTCAGCGCAATTCCCGTCCCAAGGTCTTTTTGAATGCCAATAATAAAAAGTATCGATAGGCCTGTGATAACGACGATTGGTAGCAGGGTTCCTTCGACTTCATTAACCCTCCCTTGTTTCATCTTCGCCCCCAAAAATCCTGCCACAAAAACAAGTACGCCGAACTTCAAAATCTCAGCTGGCTGCAGACTGCCGAGGGGGCCCAAGTTAAACCAACGCGTTGCGCCGAGGCTTTCTTGAGCGATTCCCAAATTTGCCCACCCCGCTATGGCTAGGACGGTACAGGCGGCAAACCCGAATAGCAGTAACTTGCTGCCATTTTTAACAACCCAAAGATAAGATACCGTCGACATCACCCCAAACGCGACGAGTGAGAGCATCAGGCTAATCGCCTGTTTAAAAAAGAAATAGCTATCACTGTAATTGCTACCGTATGAATTATTAAGCACATTTGCCCGTTGTGGTCCTATGGCGTAAATAATAACAAGGCCACACAACATCAACAAGCCCATAAAAAGGACTATGTAGTAGTCTGGACGGTGGCGTCGAACAACTGTCTCGCCAGGCTGAGATCGCCCACCCGTCGCCATGCTAAATATGACCTCCAACCAAAGCAAGCAGTACTCCCACGAAGGCCGCAACGTAAGCAATCACCCAAAAACGCATAGTTACTTTTGTCTCCGGCCAGCCAATTGCCTCAAGATGATGATGAATCGGCGCGGAAATAAATACCCGTCGTTTAAACACCCGCTTGCTGATTATCTGAACCAAGCTCGAACCTGCCTCCACGACAAAGACAATACCAATGATCGGGAGAAGAAATAAGGTATTAGTTAATATCGCTACTACCCCCAACGAGGTTCCGAGAGCAAAGCTGCCAACATCTCCCATAAAAAACCTGGCTGGATATATATTAAACCAAAGATAGCTCAGAAGTGCACCAACCACCGTAAAACAAAAGCCCGCTAAAAAGAATTGACCCTCTAACAACGCGATAATCCCAAATGCCCCATAACTAATCGATACCAGACCACCGGCAAGTCCATCCAGGCCATCGCTAATATTCACGGCGTTACCGGTAGCAACCACCACAAATGCGAACAGCGGTATAATCAACCAGCCAAGCGTCCAATCACCCAAAAATGGCACGTGGACAACATCAATGCCAATTTTTGCGAAGAAATACCAACCAAGTCCGAGCCCAATGGCCGATATCATCGCAAATTTCAAACTTGAACGTAGCCCAGCGACCCCATTGCCATTCCCTCGTAGATTGATGATATCATCCATTAATCCAACAAAGGCCCCGCCAACAAGCGCCGCCAAAGGTAGATATGTTTCGCCGCGATCTAGGTTGAATAATGTCACAACACTAATAGCGGCAACAAACACCAATCCGGCCATCGTTGGTATATTACGTTTAAACTTATCAGCGTGTAACTTTGTGAATATTTCAAGCACCTCGCCTGTCGTACTCGTGCTGCGTTGTCTTTTCCAGAATTTATAGCGATAAGCCAAAAATGTATAAATCGGAGTCAAGAACATTGCCAGCAGGAAAGCCGCAACACTCAAAATAAATGTGCTTGATAGCTCTTGTGTTAAGTTGACAAATGTTAAATCTTTCATTATTTACCCCTTAGGTTGTAATTTTAAGTAGTCAATCATCCAATTGGATATATCAGCAAATATTGGCATGGCATCTCTACCACCTTGAAGGAGTACATTTTTGCCTGATACTTGTATCATTATGACATACGCAGGAGCGTCTTCGCCACCATAACCCAAATACGTCCCTACCGTCTCGTTCTCAAGGTATCCACCGTTTTTATCTGGTACTTCGGACGTACCCGTCTTGCCACCGATGACATAACCAGGCCTATCAATACCTTGATTAACCATTGCTCTGGCAGTGCGCGTCATCTCTTTTACCTGGGCAGACGTTGACGGCGAAATAGTCGTGCGCAGAGGCTGGGTCAGACGGGGCTTATACGTTCCGCTCGTATCAACAACACCAGCCAGGACGGTTGGTTTATAGTACTTACCTCCGTTGACAATCGAGCTAAAGGCAGAACATACCTGAACCATCGTTAAATCCATGCCCTGGCCAAAGGACATATTTGAATAGCGTACTGCGTTGCCTTCTAGCGCTTCGGGTGACCAAACAATACCACTCGCCTCCCCGCTCAGCTCTATCCCAGAAAATTGACCGAGGCCAAATTTGTTATAAAAATAATCGTACATAATATCTCGTGCACTGCGATTAATTGACGTGCCGTCACCGAGGCGCTGCGCGACTGTTACCATTCCAGTATTCAGCGACCAGTTGAGCGCGTGTTGAATCGTAATTGTACCGGTTTGACCCTTGGTTGCATTACGTATCTGCTCGCCGCCTATGGTGATAAGATCGGTATTTACGTATGTCGATTGGGGCGTAATCACTCCTTTATCAATACCAGTAGCCACAGTTAGAGTCTTAATAACAGAGCCTGGCTCGTATGGTTTTGAGATTGTCCCGTTATTAAACACCTCGCCGTCTTCTACCTTATTAAATTCAGCAGGTTTGTACGTTGGGAAATTTGCCATTGCCATAATTTTTCCAGATTGCGGGTCCATCACCATCACACTACCGTTTGTGGCGCCAGTTCTCTTCAGTCCTGCCGCGAGTGCCTGATCGACGTACGACTGAACATTACGATCGATGCTAAGGACAATATTTTCGCCATCAACAGCCGGCTTGTTGATATTACGATTACCAATTGTAAGCGGGACATCACTCACATCCGTCACTGACTGTAAAAGCCCGTCGCGACCCAGCAGCCTGTCGTTCAGTTTACCCTCGACACCGTACCTCCCATTGCCTGAAAAATCGACAAAGCCCAGTGTCTGCGCGGCCAGTGACCCTTCGGGGTAGACTCGTTGGCTTTCTTGTTGAAAACCGATGCCCCTCAGACCCTCTTGTTTGATTTTATCAGCTTGGGTGCGGGTTATTTTTGTGGCCAAAATCTGGTAACGACTGTCTTTTCGAGCCAGTAGACCCGATAAATCCGCGCGTGCGTTACCCCCTGCAATACGGCGAATCACGTCAACAATCTTACTATCATCCTTGGTTGTTTGCGGATCAGCAAAAACCGTATAGATCGTTTCATTCATCACAAGCTGTACCGGTGGTTTATCACCATCTAGCGCATAGATCAGTCCGCGCTTGGCGGGAATCGTTAATCTTTTTATTTGTTCATTGTCGGCCAGGTTGGAATAATACCCATGTTGAATGACCTGCAGGTAAAACAGACGAACGACAAATACGGCCATGACGCCAAGCACCAAGACCGCTAGAATTCGGGATCTACTACCTTTTTGCAGTTCTAGTTTCATAATTTTATTCTCGGACGTACTCTGTTCCAGACGCAGTTGTCATTTCACGAGCGACACTGCTGTTTTTGACCGTCTCCAGCGCAGTCAGACGAGCATTCTCTACTTCAAGGTCACTCTTTTTTGTGCTTAACTCTGCTATCTGGCTATCAATTTTTTGTGCTTCATAGTCATAGCTGGTGGCACGAGTTGCCTGTGTCAAGTATATCAAGCCCAGCACAGTAATCATAAGTGCGACCAGCACGGTATGAGCTACAGGGCCAAGTTTGACGGATGAAATGAACGCGACAGTGTTTTGGTTACGAGACCAATTTTGCTGCCGACGAGTATTGAATTGTGACGTGCGTTGATAAGACATTGTGGTGGATGTTTCTTTTTTATTGTTTATTTTTTGGTGCCTGGTTGTCCACGTGGGACAACCAGGCGTTTGGATTTATTTTACGCGAACCGCAACAACTTGTGCGACGTCGGCGTACTGTACTGTAATGTGGATTGGCATATTTTTTTGCCCTTTCTCTCTTTTTGTTTATTTTTTCACTGCGGCGCGAAACTTTGAGCTTCGCGAACGCGGATTGTGAACATCGTAAATGTTTCCGGCAATTGGCTTTTTGGTCAGTGGCAGAAGTTCAGCTTCAAGTCCCAAGTCAAACTGCTCTTTTAAGTAGCGTTTAACGAGGCGATCCTCTAAGCTGTGAAAGCTAATTATACCCACTCGCCCGCCTGGGTTTAGCAGGCGAGGCAGCAGTGGCAAGACGTCTTCGATTTGCCGTAGCTCATCGTTGACTGCAATCCGGAGTGCTTGAAAGGTGCGCGTGGCAGGATGGGTTTTTTTCCATTTGCCTCGATAGGTTTCTTTGATAAGGCTCGCCAGTTCTTCAGTTGTAGAAAGTGGTCTGCTGCTGACAATCGCCGTAGAAATATGTCTGGCAAAACCCAGCGGCTCTTCGCCATACTGAGTAATAATACGGGTTAGTTCGTGCTCAGAGGCGGTGTTAACCAGCGTTTCTGCGCTCACGCCTTGGCGTCGATCCATCCGCATATCAAGCGGGCCACTATTTGTAAAAGAAAAACCTCGTTCACTCTTATCGAGTTGTGGTGATGACACCCCCAAATCAACCAATACGATGTCAAACCGCTTCCCTTCTTGTATGAGCTGTTTTGCAGCGGATACAAAATCGGTATGCAACAGCCTGGCTCCTTTGTCCGACAATAATTTCAAACGCTCAATAGCGTAATCATCACGATCGACCAAAACAGATTCGCCGTAGTTTGTGGTTGTTGCTAGAAATTCGCGCGCATGTCCTCCATAGCCAGCAGTCAGATCGAGATAGCTCTCCCCTACTTTTGGTTTTAGCGACTGTAACGTTGCTTCCAGCAAGACCGGAACATGTAATGCGAGAGACTCCTTAGAATTTTGTTCTTCGTTATCTCCTGATTGTGGTGGATGTTCTTTGATACTCATT
>JACMLL010000023.1 GCA_014379635.1 Candidatus Saccharimonadota bacterium | reverse complement strand
CAGACTTGAAAATAAGCGTCTGTTCGTTGAAGCGGGCGGCAAAGAGATCGGCTTGTTAGATGACAAATACAAATTAGGAGTGATGTTCAAGGTTGATATCACGGCGACTGCCCAAGGTATACGTGTCATGTATAACGGCCAGAAAAAAGTAAATTATAAAAAAACAGGGTCGAAATATTATTTTAAAGCAGGCTGTTATACGCAGTCTGCTAAGTCGTCTCGTAATGTTACCGTTGATAGTTTCGGAGAAGTTGTTATTTATAAATTGGTTGTTTCGCACACGTTATAATAATGGAACTATTTGCTTCCAAATATCCGCCTGGACTCGTTTGGGCGTTTGGCTGGCATCGATTAAGTTAATGTTATTATCTTCGGCGAATCGGACGTAACCGTTTTGCATATCGGCTTGAAATTCGTCAGGTAAAGACTCGAAAGTATCCGCTTTTTCGAGCGGGCCACGACTGTTAATTCGCTCTTTGCGTATCCGCTCACTTTGTAAGGCCAGAATACAAACAAGATCAGGCGCCATATAGGCTTCGCCAACGTCCTCGAAAGTTCGCTGGCGAATTCTTTCGAGGTCAACACCTTGACCATAGCCTTGGTAGGCAATTGTCGATATCCAGCTACGTGCCGTCACGACCCACGTTCCAGCGTCAAGTGCAGGTTCAATTTCAGTTTGCCAAGTCGATCGGCGTGCGCCACTGAAAAGTATGACGTTTGTCCATGGGTCACGTTCCAATTCTTTGTTTTTAATTGTTCTTCGGAGTTCATTTGCGAGCGGGCTGCCTCCTGGTTCTTGGACAGGTTCCATGACTTTGGTTTCATCGTTATAGACGAGTAAGGTGCTATACCCCATTACCGTCAAGCGTTCAGTCGTTTCATTTGCTTGGAGGCTTTTACCTGTACCGTCGCTGCCCTCAATAACAATATATTTACCGCGTTCGATCATTATTTATACGCCGAGTTATTAATTAATGGCGGAAGTTGTACCTGTTTGCGATAGGTCCTTGGTAACATTTGGTTCGGAGCCCATGTCCGAATAAGCTCGTTAACGTCAGACGACTGTTGATAGTTGCCGCTCAGCTGTCTGTAGCTCGCGTTAACAGGTCCTGTATGGTAAAAAACGAGCTGAGCTATCGCCATGCCGATTGGCAATGGAACGTGTTCACGCTCGTTGCTATTCTCGATCTCCATAGTCCAGCGATTGAAATAACCAGGATCGCCCCAGCCGGCGTCCTTACAAACGGTTATGCCGTTGCGTCCGGTCGTGCTTTTGGCCTGCATGCTGCTGGTGCCGGTCTCATCGATGCCAATGAATTCATGGGTATGACCCAAGATTCGCTCACCAGGCCGAAGAATAATAAGTGGATGGTCAGGGTCGATACCTTTCAGTGCTTCGAGGCCTAATTTTCGACGAATTGTGCCGTGCTCGCGGAGTGGCACAGCCTCGAGCGGCTCCCCAAAATATCGCTGGACATCTTCCTCGTCATAGGGGTTATAGATGCCCTTGTTTATTGTCGCGAGGTCTGTGCGGTAAAAGTTATAGCCGAGCCGAACATCAACACTACTGGCATTAATCAATTCAGGTGCGTCAGGGTATTGAATAATATGACCTTCTTGAATAGCTTGGATAATTTCCGTATCACTGTACACGCCAAATTTTGTATGTTGTTCGTTGTTTGACATAGATAACTTTCATTTGAATTATTTAAATTAATGAATTGGCCCGATGAGCCGGCGACGAACGTGAAATTCATCGAGCCAACTCATCGGGTATAGTTAGGTCTACCCTTCTCTCAGACTGCGATTGGTGCTTTGATGGCTGCATGGTGCTGGTAATCATCAATCACAACGTCTTCACGTATGTGATCGAGAATGGTTAGCGCCGGACGTAGTCTCAAAGTTGGAGGCGAATACGGTTCGCGCGATAGCTGTTCGAATACCTGGTCGACATGGTTGTCGTAGATGTGGCAGTCGCCACCCGTCCAGATGAACTCTCCAGCCTCAAGCCCGACTTGCTGGGCGACCATGTGCGTCAAAAGCGCGTAGGACGCGATGTTGAACGGCACGCCCAGGAACATATCAGCCGAGCGTTGGTATAGCAGGCAACTGAGCCTGCCGTCGGCCACGTAGAACTGGAACATCAGGTGGCATGGCGGCAAAGCCATGTTAGGTATCTCTGCGACATTCCAGGCCGAGACGATGTGTCGTCTCGAATCAGGATTTGTCCTCAGTTGTTCTATCACCTGGGTAATCTGGTCGATGCTTCCACCGTCCGAAGTTGGCCAGGAGCGCCACTGGACGCCGTAAATCGGTCCGAGATCGCCGTTTGTATCAGCCCACTCGTCCCAGATATGGTTGTTGTCATCTTGGAGCGACCTGATGTTGGAGCTTCCGCTCAAGAACCACAGCAACTCCCCTACGATTAAGCGCATGGGGACGTACTTCGTGGTAATGAGCGGAAAACCCTTTGTCAGATCAAAACGCATCTGAGTACCGAACAGGGACATTACTCCCGTGCCGGTGCGGTCAGGTTTGCGCGTGCCCTGGTTCAAGATTTGTCGCAACAAATTCTCGTAGGGAGTTTGTACCGCAACTGCGTTCATTATGCCTCCGCGCACAATAAAGGGATAAACTATTAACGTTCACCCACCCTGTCAATCATTATACAGTTTATAAAATAAAAGTCGCCTTTTTAATAAGGCGACTTTTATTTTATAGTGAAGTTTACTAGCTGATAACGTTTTCGACTTTGATACCAGGACCTTGTGTGGTGCTGATACTTGTCGATTTGACGTAAGCAGATTTAAGACTCGATGGTTTTTGGCTTTGGAGGCTGTCAAAGAATGCTTTGGCGTTTTCGGCCAGTTTGACTGATCCAAAGCTCACCTTGCCGATTGAGAGGTGAACGATAGCCTGCTTGTCGACGCGGTATTCAACTTTACCGGCTTTTGCTTCGGTCGTTGCTTTTGCGACGTCGGTAGCAACAGAACCACTTTTTGGATTTGGCATCAATCCACGTGGTCCAAGCAGACGGGCATATTTACCAAGTCGGGGCATGTACTGAGGTGTGGCAATCAAGATATCGAAATTAATTTCTTGTTTGTCGAGTTGCGCTAGGAAGGTTTCGTCACCAATGATGTCCGCACCAGCTTTTTTGGCGCTCGCGTGGTCAGCTTCTGGGGCAAAAACAGCCACTCGGATTGTTTTACCTGTTCCGTTGGGGAGGCTGACTGTTGCACGGACATTTTGATCAGCTTGGCGTGGGTCAACACCAAGTTTGACATGAACTTCAACGCTTGCGTCAAACTTACTTGGACTTGTTTTGGTGGCCAAAACAAGAGCATCAGCCAGCGAATAGGCAGTTTCTTTTTCAATAAGCTCAGCTGCCTTGCGGTAGGCTTTGCCACGGCGTTCGATGAGCGGACGAGTAACTGGTTTGGGTCCTTTAGCTCGGTTCTCGGCTTCTTCGGATTGTGCTGATGTGTCACCTGCTTCTTTGCGAGCTTCTTTTTCGACCTTTTCTTCAACTTCAGCTAATACCTTTGCGCTTCGCTTGCCGGCTTTGGCAAGTTTTACTTCGGCCTCGGGTGTTTCTGTTATTTCTTCAGCGGCAACAATAACAGGAGCTGTAGCGGCATTTTTTATGGCTGCTTCAATCTCTGCGATAGTATTTTTTTCGGTTAATTTTAGACCGAGTGTGGTTGCTTGTTCAAGCAAATCAGCTTTTTTAGCCATAGGTGTAAACCCTTTCTGTGGTAGTAACGGCCAACTAGGCCTCCCAACATTGATTGTTATAGTAGTACTATAGCATAAACACTGGTGAATGACCAGATAATTTCAGTTGCGTATCTTGCAGCTAGGCATTATGCTAAAGCTTATGGAAGATATAAAGGTACAATTAAAAACTCGCAAATTCAGTGGCGATGTTGATGATTCCAAGGCGACCCTTGAAGCATACTCGCACGATGCATCAATGTTTGAAATACTACCACAGTTAGTAATAGCACCAAAAACCATCGACGACGTCATTACAGCCGTAAAGCTAGTCGCCGAAAAGAAAAAATCCATACCTCATTTGTCACTAACGGCCCGCAGCGGTGGTACAGATATGAGTGGCGCGGCTATTAACGATTCGATCATTGTTGATTTTAATAGATATTTAACGAAAGTTTTATCGGTTGATGGCGACACGGCTATTACTGAACCAGGTGTTTTTTACCGCGACTTCGATAAATTGACCGGTGAATACGAGTTCCCAAGCTATCCGGCTAGTCGTGATACATGTACGATTGGCGGTATTGTCAATAATAATAGCGGTGGCGAACGGTCGCTACGCTATGGAAAAACTCAGCGCTATGTCCCCGAATTAAAGTTTGTATTTGCCGACGGTATCGAACGTATAGTTGTACCGCTTGGTCGTGACAAATTGATTCTCAAAATGGCACAAAATGATTTCGAGGGTACGATATACCGCGAACTCTTTGAATTGATTGAAAAGCACTACGATCAAATAAAGGCCGCCAAACCGCACGTCAGCAAAGACGCAACGGGATATCGACTGTGGGATGTTTGGGACCGTGAAACCGGTATTTTTGATTTGACTCAGGTTATTATTGGCGCTCAGGGTACACTCGGCTTTGTCACGCAGAGCACCCTCAAACTTGTTAAACGTGCCAAGCACTCTGGCCTGCTGGTGCTATTCATGCACGACATTGATAACCTGGGAGAGTTAATCCCGGCGGTACTTAAACATAAACCGGTTACTTTCGAGAGTTTTGATGATGCGACGTTGTGGCTCAGTATCAGATTTATGCCAAGCTTCCTTAGGCTACTGGGACCTGTCAGATTTATACACCTTCTAATAACACTTATTCCCGACGGGCTTCAGTTGCTACGTGGTATTCCAAAATTAATTTTAATGGTTGAGTTCGACGGTGAGACCGAGGACGAAGTTCGTAAAAAGATTAAAACTTTACATAAAGAACTCGGTCATCTGAAAGCTAGGTATGAAATCAACGGTTTTGAAGAAGACCCGACCGAAGGTGCCAGTGAAAAGTTTTGGATTATGCGTCGCTATAGTTTTCAATTGCTACGCAGCAAAGTGAAAGACAAACACACTGCTCCGTTTATTGACGATTTGGTTGTTAATCCCGAACATCTGGCGGTTTTTTTACCCCAGTTGCGGGCGATAATTAAAAAATACAAATTGTTTGCAACCATCGCTGGTCATATGGGCGACGGTAACTTCCATATTATTCCATTAATGAAGTTAGAAGATAAAAAAGATCGTAAAAAGATTATGCCGGCTATGAAAGAAGTTAATCAGCTTGTGCTGAAGTATAAAGGCAGCCTTAGTGGCGAGCACAATGACGGATTAGTGCGCGGGCCATGGCTCGAGGAGATGTACGGCAAAGAAATGGTTGTCTTGTTTCAAAAAACCAAAACAATCTTTGATCCGGACAATATATTTAATCCCCATAAAAAGTCCGATGCTGATTGGGATTATAGTTATTCACATATCCGCAATCATTTCTAGGTAGGTTTGTTCACAAAAAAATACCGCACAGAATCGTGCGGTATTTTGGTTTACGTAACGACTGTTTTAACCTTCGACTTCAACGCCCATTGAACGAGCGGTACCAGCAATGACTTTGACTCGGCCATCCATGTCGATAGCGTTAAGCTGATCTTTTTTAAGTTCTGCAATTTCCTCGAGCTGTGCCCGAGTAATTTTACCAACTTTTTCAGAGTGTGGTTTGCCACTACCCTTTTTGATGCCAATTTTTTCACGAATCAAATCGTCAACTGGCTGTCCTAAAGACTTCCAGGCAAAGGTTCGGTTTTCGAATACTTGGAGGTGAACGATAACGTCCTTGCCCATTAGATCTTTGGTTGCAGCATTGAATGGATTGATAAAATCCATCATGTTAAGACCCCATTGACCCAAAGTTGAGCCAACTGGAGGACCAGCGGTTGCCCGGCCGGCGGGAATACGTAGTTTTAGATTTCCAATAACTTTTTTTGCCATATACTTTTCTTTCTTTGCTTCGAATTAACGAATGCGTAACTGAGGTATTATACCTTACTCACCTGCAGGGCGTCAAGTTCGATAGGTGTGTCGCGGCCGAACATACTGACCATAACTTTAATTTTGCCTTTTTGAGTATCAATTTCACTAATTGATCCGTCAAAGCCTTTGAACGGACCGTCGGTAATGCTGACAACTTCGCCTTCTTTGAAATCAATGTGGTGTTTTGGATCTTCGACGCCCATGCGCTTCTTTATCTTGCTAATTTCGCTACTTGAAACCGGTGTCGGTTCGGTACCAGTACCGACAAAACCCGTGACACCAGGAGTGTTACGTATGATATACCATGTTTCATCGGTTAGTTTCATTTCAACCAAAACATAACCCTGAAAAATTTTCTTCTCAACAACTTTGCGCTTGCCGTTCTTTATTTCAATTTGTTTTTCTTTTGGTACCATAACGTCGAAAATTTTGTCTGCCATGTCGACAGCTTCAAGACGCTGGCGGATGCTATCAGCTACCTTTTCTTCATAACCGCTGTAGGTGTGAATGGCGTACCATTGCCTGGTTGAGTCGTATCGATTTGCCATAGAATAGATCCTTTCTGGACTTATCTTAAAATTATTTCAAATAAATATTTAAATAACGCATCAAGTAGCACGATGAGTACTATAAAGAAGGCGCTAAAAATCATAACTGCAGCCGTCAGGCCCCATGTTTGTTTACGGTCTGGCCAACGCACTTGACGTAGCTCGTACCACGCACCTTTAAAATAGATACCCATAGCAACAAACGGTTTAAAAACTGATTTTACTGAGACGCGAGAGACAGGTTTGGCACCAGTCTTCGTCTGTGGTGCGACAGGCAGTACTGCCTGTTTGTTTGGCGCTGAGTCGCTGGCTTTAATGCGCGTGACAGTCGTGACTGTCTTGGCGGGTGTCGCCTTTTTGTTGGTGGATTTTTTTGCTTTGGTTGCCACGTAATTACTCCCAATATAAAAAGCCTGCTGTTGCAGACTGTCAAGAGTACTATAGCTGGTCTAAAGCCTTCCGTCAAGCATGCTATCATAGACAAAGATGCCTGAGCTTATCCTATATAGCGTATCTGTCCTATCGACTTGTATGAGTGTGTTTTTTGCCTGGAAGTTAATGTTTGCCTTTAAGCACTTCAAGATGAAAAAATTACTGAGCGAGCCTCGTATATTTAAGGATTTGCCAAGTGTTAGCGTTTGTATTCCAGCCCGCAACGAGACGCACGCAATGACACAATGTCTTGAACGGGTAATTGCCAGTCGCTACCCAAAACTTGAGATTATTGTGCTCGATGACAGTTCTGGTGATAACACCTCAATGCTTATTAAAGCATTTGCTCATGCTGGGGTTCGCTTTGTGGAAGGTTCGCCGCTTCCAGACGGCTGGCTGGGTAAAAACCATGCACTACAGGAGCTTCTTGCTGAGGCTAGTGGCAGCTATATTCTGTATTTAGATGTTGACACTCAAATTACACCCGATACGATTGGCCAACTGGTGGCGTACGCTCAACAAGAAAAAGTTTCGATGGTATCCGTTCTGCCGCGTCATCAAGATAGTTGGCGGGTCAGCGTATTACTGGGAACATTGCGTTATTTTTGGGAACTTATTTTACATCGTTCATCCGCTCCGGCTGTCGCTAGTAGTGCCTGGATGATTCATCGTCATACTCTTCGTGACAGCCTGGGTGGCTTCCAGCCCTACCGTAATAATGTTCAACCCGAAGCAAAGCTAGCAGCGGCGCTGATGGCTCGTCACAGCTACCGTTTTATTATTAGTACACCCCTGCTCGGGATTAGTTACGAAAAGAAATGGCTATCTCAGGTCGAGACAAGCCTTCGTTTGTTATTTCCAATTTTAGGTGGTCGCATCGTTACTAACCTACTTGCTTTGGTTGGTTTACTACTTTTGAACATACCAGCCCTAGTACTTGTGAATGGATTTATTTCGGGTTGGACTATTCTGCAAACAATGGCGTTGTGGCAACTATGTATTCATGGAGCGCTCTACAGTTTGTATCTTGATCGGGTATGGCAAAGAGGTTGGTGGCTTGGTGTGATTTTATGGCCATTTATTATTGCCCAAGAATTGATTATTTTGATAATAAGCATTAATCGCTATCTTCGTCACAAGGTAACCTGGAAGGGTCGTCCGATCACAACCAAGTAGATAGTTTTACTCTGGTTTGACCGGGAGACTGAAGCTGAATTTTGAACCATGATTCAGTCGACTGCTAAATTCAATTTTTGTACCGGCTTTATGCGCAAGCTTGGCGGTTACATACAGCCCAAGACCCGTACCGCTGGTTTCGCGCGTTCGATAGTCCTCACTTCGGTAAAATTTCTGGAAAATCTTTGTCTGATCGGATTTGCTAATACCAATGCCCGTATCTTTGACGGCAAATTCTATTATTCCAAGCTTTTGTTTGACTATGATTGTTACTGAGCCTATTTTGGTATATTTAATCGCGTTGGTAATAAAGTTCTGGAGTATTTCTTCCAGATACAGCCGACTAGTATAGACATGGCCGATTGTTCCAGTAATATCTAGGTTGAGATGAAGGCCTTTTGTGGTGGCGTCTTTGTTGTATTCATTGTGTAATTTATGAATGAGTTCGCGTACATCAATATCTTCGGGCGTATCGGATACGCCGCGCTCTGCTCTGGACAAGGTGCTCAGATCATTCACCATATGGGCAAGATAGATAATTTGATCGTGCGCTAAAGTGATTGCGTCGGTAAGCATGACTTGAGTTGCATCGGGATGTTTCATCATTATTTGAACGTTCGAAATAGTCCCCTCTACGATAGTAATCGGCGTTCGAAGTTCATGACTGATGACGCTGATAAACTCATCACGCTCTTCTTCGAGACTTTTGGCTTTTGTAATGTCTCGCATAATAACGATATAACCATCATGTGTTTCGCTTTTTTTAGAGCGACTATAACTACTGCGGATTGGTGAGTAGGTTATTTCGAGGCGAATTTCTTCGCCATCATTAAAGACATAATTGAGGTCGTCGCGAGTGGAAGCTCCTTTGGTGGTTTTGAGTTGGTTAAATAAACTAACGGGTTTTTTAGATTTATCAACTAACTTAATAAGGTCGTCAATATAGCGACCATTTAAACTATCGTTTGTATCGAGTAGACTCAGGCTTGCGGCGTTATAGACTCGAATAATACCATCCATATCAACACTCAGTACTGCATCTGCCAAATTATTTACAATAGTAAGAACCCTATCTCTTTGAAGGCTCTCTTGTTGTTTGCTCTTGGAAAGCGCCGTATGGTCTACTTCCTGTGCAAGCGACAAACTCAGGGTAACGAGACCGCTAAGAATAATTGCGACTAATGTGGCAAGGTCGTACGTTACAATCATCGGACTGACGTCGTGATGAAGTACGATATCGACAGCTACCACAACGACAAACCACAAAATACTAAGGCTGAGACCATTTTTTGAAAAATACATGTTAGAGGCCAGCAATAGCAGTAACCAAAATGCCACAAATGGTGTTGCAATCCCTGACACATATAGTAAGTATCCGGCTGCAAGCACGTGATAGGCAATCAGCCGCAAGGCTGAATCTAGCTTAGTACGGCTTGGAAATAAGAACTGAATGATACCCATAACGAACCACAAAAATGACATTGCAAAAAAGCTTACGTCGTTTACATACTGTACCGAGTCGACGAGTCCTGCTTGTATATAGAGTCCATATAAAACTAAAACGACAGGTAATAACAAGCCGGCATACCGAATGATTTTCGCTGATTGCGCCGTGTAACTGGGTCCACCCTTATACATCTTATGCTTTAGTATACACGACCGAGCCCAAATGTTTATATAGATGGTTTTTCTAATTTCAAGGCACGTCGATGGACCTGGTAGTGCGGATCGATACTTCCGACTACATCCCAAAAAGCTTGGCTGTGATTCATGTGGCGAGTGTGGGAAAGTTCGTGAATAATTACGTAATCAATCAGTTCAAAAGGCAACTTCATAAGTGCAATGTTGAGGCTGATTGTACCCGTGCTGCTGCAACTTCCCCACCGCCCGCTGGCATGTGAGAATCGAACGCTGTCGTACGAAAAACTGTGTTTGTCGGACAGAAAAGATAAGCGCTTCGGCAGATAACTTTTTGCTTCCAGTCTGAGGGCACTAATAATTGCATCCCTGATTGCGCGGATAACTTCTGTGTTTTCTAATGTTTTACCTTCCGGTAACTGAACAATAATCTGTTGGTGGTGTCGCGACACTTTAATCAAGTTCATACTGCTAGGTCTGACAATTAAACTATGGCTTTTGCCGATTCGCATACCGTCGTTATACGGCTCATCTGGGCGGGCTTGTGTGAACATTGATCGTAACTCTGTACGAGATGATTTTAATAAACGTTTGACAAGAAAAATCGGTGCATATAGTGGTAATGAGGCCCGTAGTGTTCCGTCGGGGCCTACCCGAACGCGTACTTGTGTGGCGCGGGCGCTGCGGCGGATGGTGATTTTGCCAAATTCTTCATCTTGAATAACAGGCATGACAGGGCTCCTTTAGCGAACCACTATGGTCCTATTTTCAGTCGGTCGAGCTGGAGGTGTTTGGTTCTCTATTATTTCAATTCGGGGTTGAACTAGGCGCTTTAGGACTATTTTGAGTTGACTGGAATAGGTATGCTTGCCACTAATTACAACTGCTTTCTCGTTGGCATGTGGAGCGCTAAAGTGTTTAAGAGCACTATCGGATATATTAGGGCTAAGAGCTGTTTTCCCTTTTATTACTTTCTTGACGCGTGATTGTGCGGTCGATGATTCCGTTTGTACCCATACAAACAAAGCTTCATACCCTGCAGCCCGGGCTTTTTTGGCAATTTCCTGACGCTCAATTCGAGCAGCGGCTACTCCATCGTAGATGAAG
Organism: Candidatus Saccharimonadota bacterium; assembly: GCA_014379635.1. Lineage (GTDB taxonomy): Bacteria > Patescibacteriota > Saccharimonadia > Saccharimonadales > Saccharimonadaceae > UBA1547. Next base: position 10,451 of record JACMLL010000023.1, on the reverse strand, counting down.
GTGCGGTGTGTTTTATATAGCTCATCAAGCATGTAGTCGCTCACACGGCGTATGATGGTCTGCTCGTCGTGGTTATAGGTTGGTTTATTAAACAACTCGTCACGCAGTCGTTCATCGCTAATAAGTGGAGCATTGAACGTGTCTGCAAAATGCTCGGCAAAAAAACTTTTGCCCGACCCTGGAATGCCCACCATAACGATGACGTGTGGTTTACTAAGACTTAATGATTTCATATATGACAGTATAGCAAATGTATGACAAAATAAATACATGAGTACATCTAACACACCACTTGAAGGAACAAAGCTTTTGGGTTTTGAACCGGTCGCATCAGTCACAGAACTGCAAAGCATTGACCTTGTCGAGGGGACAGGCGAAACCGTTCCAAAGCAAGCAACGATTACCGCCCACTACACCGGAGCGCTCGCCGCCGATGGTACGATTTTTCAAAGTTCACACGATGGTGGTCAACCGGCGACATTTGGGTTATACCAAGTTATTGCTGGCTGGACACAGGGAGTTCCTGGCATGAAAGTTGGCGGCACTCGTCGATTAATTATTCCATCAGCTTTGGCTTATGGGTCACGCCGCGCAGCCGCGAATATTCCGCCCAATTCGGATCTTGTTTTTGATATCGAACTCGTCGAAATTCAATAATCTAGGCCGCGCTAGCGTGTCGGATAATACTCATGGCTCGTTCAGCAGTTTTTATTCTGGCGTATTTACCAAGCGCAGACTCTATCTTAAACATATCGCGCACATTACCGGATTGGTATTCGGTCAAGTCTACTAATCTGAACTCAGATGGAACTTCTTGTAAAGCTTTGATTTGCAAGGACATTTGACGATAGTTCGGTGTTAATTTTGCGTGGATCTGCCTGTGTGTTAAGGACGAAGAATTTATAAAGCGTGTACTGTCGCGAACGGTCATAAACAGAGAAGTTGTGACTCGTTGCGCTTCGGTACGATAAAACATCACATCATCACTCGGAACTGGTGGCGGCTCCGAGACACGGTGAATCCAGTTATGTAGAACTCTGGGAAGTATCCATTTTGATATAGCCAAATTACGAAACTCTTGCGGGTTAACTGTTTTGGTTATTGGGTCGCGAATCTCGTTTGGGTACCAGCGGTTCGGCCATTGCAGATGATGAGGGTCATTAAACGCTGATTCCCATTCGTAGGCAGGGTCGACAGTTTTAGCGACTTCTTGAAATAAGGCAGGAGCGTCAACCAACCCCCTGCTATCAAGTGGCGTCGGAATGAGACCTTCGATTGCCGGATCACTCAGCCAATATTCTTGTGGCGGCAAATGCACAAAGGGCCGAACGCATAGTGCGCTCGGCTCTTTTTCCATATTAGTTTGTACGTCCCATATTTGTTATACCGCTCATGTTATCTTAGTTATACTGTAGATGTTTTTAAAATGCAACAATTATTTCAAAACGATAAAACATTCCTTTAAAATAAAGGAATGTTTTTATAGTGTTTTTGCGCGTATAAGGTACGAGGTATTATCATGACAATACCCATAAGTCTTACCCCGCCTACGCGTCGTGGCGGGGAACAAATTTCTTCTCTTGTGACAAGTACCTCACGTCAATAGGTGTTCCATCTGTTACGATTCGCGTGCCAGAGCCTATATGTGCTCGAATTTGGCGGGGCGAACGCTTGCTTTTAGGCAAGTGGTGACCGTTTTGGACAAGTGAGTATTTTCTGAAACTTTATTCGAGAAAATCGTTTGTTACTATTCAATATAGCACAGTTTACTTATTTTGTCAATAGGTATCTTGATTAGTTTGCCCTGACAGCGCAGTCAGTCGATTGACGGTGACAAATAGTTATGTCTTTTGGTGGACAATAACTTGAGGAAGGGCAATTTCGATACCTTCTTTTGTGAATGCCTTTAATAGGCGGCGGCGGTATTCACCCGCGATCTCCCACTGGGCGGCTGGAACAACTTTTCCAACAGCTCTAATCATGATTGACGAAGCGGCGAATTGGTCGACCCGGAGGAACGCAATCGGCTCGCTAATTTTATCACCGAGTAATTCGTCTTTTTGCATTGCTTTGCCGACTGTGTTCATAACCTTTTCAACGACATCTATATCGCTATCATAAGCCACGCCAACATCCAGTACGACACTCGAGTATTCATAGGTTCGATTTGTAATAACGCTGGCTTCGCCATTTCGAATGATATTAAGTGTCCCGTCTAAATCGCGTAACTTGGTGATACGCAAGCTGATCTCTTCCACTAAACCCGATGTACCCATGCCGCCAATAGTGCCACCACTTAATGTTACGATGTCGCCGACACGGTATTGATTTTCGATTAAAATAGAAATTCCTGCCAAATAATCGCGAATCGTTGCTTGCGCACCCAAACCAATAATAATACCCAAAAAACCAGCGCCTGTTGCGATTGCTCCCAGGTTAAAGTTAAAAACGCCTAAAATTGTAGCAATCGCAACTAACCATATTACTAATCTTGCTGTGGCACTAAAAACATTACGAAGCGTATCTTTACGTTTATCGTTGTCGGCTTTTGTCTCGAGTCCGTGGGGGCGCAGCACACGCTGTACGATACTGGCAACAATTACGCCACTAAAGTGGTGCAAGCCTGCTGCGACAGCAAGTATAAAAACAGTTAATGTAATAGGGTTGTTAAAATAGTCTTGAAATTCCATATACCCTCATTCTACCATAGGCAATACATTGTAATAGGCTTTGGAATAGCCTTGGTTCGACTAAGAGGATTTGTTTATTTCTTTTTGGTGCTAAATAACGCAAATGACATAATTAGAGAAGTTACAGCGACGAAACCTAGCATCATAATTCCAGCAGCCGACAATGTTGGGTCGAGCCGTATTGCCAGTGTTGCGCCTTGGATTAACATCATAATAACGGCAGCCGACAACAGGGTGATAATCAAATGTGCGCGAGCTAATTCTCGGCGAACTTCAGTAATTTTTTGCTGAGCTATTTTTTTGTATAACTTTTCCACATGCGCCTCCTAAAGTATATAATTCTTTTTATATTACAGTCTGTATAATCTAGTGTCAATTAAAAAAATTATTCGGTTTCGAGGATTATATCGCTGACGGGCTTTAGAATACGAATCTTTTCAAACGGAATACTGATTAGCTTAAGATTATTGTCTTTGTCAGTACGCTCTACAATAATTGATAACGCTGGCTGGTTAGGTTTGACCGTCAAAACGTCGCCATCTTTCCAATAATACGGTGCGTACGTAACGTCTTTGATGGTCACGCGACCCTCTCCGCTGCCACCGACAATATAGTTAGATTGGTAAACTGTTGTTTCTATAGAGCTAAGAGCCTCCAGCATGAATGGCTCGTTACTATATAGCCCCAATCTAGCTTTTACTAAATCGAGTAAAGCATCTTTGTGTCGGTCGTCGAAGTTTCGATTATCGTCGCTTAAGTGCCGACGGATTAAACGAGCCATCTTTCGCAAGTTTTTTTGATGGAAACGGTCGTCGCTGTTTAGTAGCTCGTCTATTCTTTGTATAACGATAGCCGTTGATTCGTCATCGATGCTAGTCAGGGTTTCTATGGCAGCGGTTGCGTCTTTTGATTTGCGATCATCCAAAAACTCACATGACGACAAACTTATAGGTCCATAAGCCATTAAGGCCCCACAGAAGCTAGGTAGATTCAGATTAGTAATAACAGCGACTTGATGTCCTATTGTAGCTCTAAAAATTGTTCCCTCTTCATTTAACGGCATTCCGTAAGGTGTAAAACCAAAAAATGACCCAGACACCGACGGCTCGGTTAGTGGATCGTTATCGCTTCGTTTGATTAGATTAGTCGATAGGTCGACCGATCCTAAGTTCGCATCGTGTATCAGGCTTGGGATGACCAGACTTTCACCTGTTATCGTTGCCATTTTTCCGCCTATTTCGCTTTCAAATACTATTCGATCAAGCTTGGCTGTGTAGAAGTTGGCAGCGTTACGAGCTTCTTGGTAGCTAGAAAAAGTTTGGTTATTAAGTTCCATTTGAAATTGTAATGACATGATAAAAACTTCGTGATCCTCAATAAGCGGCTCGGTTTCTCTGGAAGGCAACGCTGAGGGTTCGTTTTCGAAGTTTGGGGTCTCTGACATAATTGTATATTAGCGCATGTTGCCTGGTTTGTGCAAGTTTAATTTAGCTTATTATTGCAACACTTAAGTTGTTTGGTTTTATTTGCGTTTGTGAGGAGGTAGCCACCCGCGGTGAGTGTGGTGGCGGCCGGATTGGCGGTCTTGCCTGTGGGTTGCGTCGAGCTGTGCCATAAAGCTAGCGCCTAAATGTGTATGAAGTTTAGACAAATTAATCATATTTTGATGTTGCTGTGAGTTAAGTTGCCCGAGCATTACGACGTTGCCGGCAATTGCCCGAACTTGTTGTTGAATCTGCGGCAGTGGTATGGACGGAATACGTTTGGTATGAGATTTTCCCATTGTTCGACGCTCACGCTCCAGCTGGTCGTATACCCACAGAGCAAAGGCGTCTTGAAAAGTGCGTTGGTTTATTTTATTGTTGTCGGTAATTGGCACACCCGAACCCTCCAGCACTCGCCCACCGAAACGAACTTGTTGGCGTGCAATTAATGTACCCGAATGTGGATCATAAATTGTTCGTCCACGTTTGGTGGCGAATGTTTCGGGCGCCAAGTCGACCAGCCAATCGGTATTTACAGACGTGATTGATTGCACAAGATGCAAGGTTTGCAGCACCCCGCCATTGGTTGGAACTTGTAAATCAAATGGAGTTCCTGCTACCAGTTTAGGGTTGCGAACAACGGTGCCGGTAGACAATTCTCGAGCGGTATTGGTGTTAATGTGAACCGCGTTACCGCCTTCATCGACCATCCATAATTGATCAATTTGACCCGCGATAATGCAGCGGAGTAACTGGTTTTGTTCGTCGTCGGTAATTGGTGTCAAGGCGGCGTCATTGATTTGAATGTCGCGCAGATCATGGTTTAGGCGCTGCATCACTTCGCGCGCCTTGCTGACATTTTTACTAATAATACCCAGGTCTTCATAATCGTCGCTCAGAATGTTTGGGAGTGCCAAAAAAACGTCATACTGTGCCAACAAGTCTGATTGCGATTGTTTGGTGTATTTGCGCCAACCCGTGTAACGTGGGCCGCTTTTAACTATGCCGCCAACTTCTTGAATGCCAATAATGGCGGCAAGCTTTGATTGCACCGCGGAATTACACGACAGCGCCTGTACTAACATACGTGCGTAACTGGACTGGACAGGATATTGCTCCATTTGGTGACCAATCTTTGTAACGTCGCCATCTTTTGTCAAGGCGCCAAGGGCAATAAGCGTTCGTTTGGCGCGCTGAATAGCCTTGCTGCTGGGATCGTGATAAAAGTCGAGCTGTTCGATATCAATGCCAACATTAGCCAGTCGTAATGTCAATCGGTCGATATGTTTGCGCAAGATTTCGGGTGTGGCGTATTCGGGCCGATCTTTAAATTCCAGGCAAGGCATCGTGTTATAAGGCGCCAATATGTACTCACCTGCTTTTGTTCGACCGCTGCGTCCTGCCCGCTGCAAACAGTCCGCTTGGGATATCTGGGCAATAAACAATCCTTCGACTCCACTACGCACTTCACTACGGCGCTCTAGGCCGCTGTCGATAACGACATCGATATCATCAATCGTCACGCTGGTTTGGGCGATATTGGTGGCAAGGATAATCTTTCCGTTAGGATAACTGGCGAACGCTTGCTGCTGAGCTGTTGCCTCGAGTTGTGAGTGGAGTGGAATAATTGGGACACCGGCGGCATCAGCTTTGGACGCAACCGCTTCGGCTACATCTTGAATCTCTGATTTGCCAGGCAAAAAGACGAGCATATTACTAGACGCGGTTGCTAGTTGATTGATAATTTCGCTGATAATATCACTACCGCGACGTTTCTTGACATCAAAACTACGTCCGGGAATGTTGATGATGGCAGACGTTCCAAAAAAGGTTGCTAATGTGCCGGTCTCGATGGTCGCGCTCATGATAACGATTTTAAAGTCAGGTTCCTCCTGGCAGCGTTTTTTAGCCCATGCCACCAATACCTCCATGTTTTCGTTCCATTCATGTACCTCGTCGAGTATCAAGACTTGGCGTTTACTAATACCAGACCCAGTAATCTCGCGAACAAGCTGCAAGCCATCGGTACAGTATAATATTTGTGTGTCAGGGTTATCATCGCGTTCGTGCGCCGTACGGTACCCAATAATGGGTTCGCTATCGCTGCTCGTTCGCAAGGCCCATTCTTCGCGAACACGACGCGACAGATTGCGCGCCGCCAAGATACGCGGTTGCGTGACAACAACTTTAACGTAGCCGTGATTGGCTAGGTACTGTGGTACTTGGGTGCTTTTGCCTGCCCCCGTCTCGGCGGTGATAATAGTAACCTGATTAGCATCAACCGCGTCGGTAATAGCTGATTGATGGTCGAAGATTGGTAAGTCGCGAATAAAATCGCTGCTGGTTGCGTCCATAGGTATATTGTAGCGTATTTGTCCAGGTTATCTTGGACCAAAGCTTCTTATTTTGTTCGCTTTGAAAGATAGCGAGTGGCTAGTATTATACCGCCAGCTACACCGACCGCTATTTTTGAAACATCCAAGGCATGCTTGCCGATTTTTTGAGCTAAGGCCTCGTCAGGTGACTCGTTAAATTCACCTTGCGTTTCTGGTAGATGCGATAACACGCGATGAATATCTTCCCGAAGGCCAAGCATAAATGTTTTCGTTAGTTGGTCCGCAATTTTTTTGTAAGATTCAAAAACATCGTATGAAGTTGTGATCATCTCCCGAACAGCGTCTCTGTTATATGTACGATCCTTGTATTCTTCGCATGGTGCCAATGCAGCGAAAAACTCTTGCGCTAATTCTGAGAATTCACTCGCCTCAATCACTAGCTCCGCTTCGTATTCGTGTCCGGGTTAGTGAATCTCATGTTCATTGGGTGATATTGACATATGCGTATCTTTCGGTAAGTACCGTTTAGTGTTGATCCGATTCGGGTATTACCAACTGCAACTCCATCGCTAACTGCCCTACCATATGCTTAGAACTTTCAAATTGTAGTTCAACAACATCGAAACGATTTTCCTGTTCTGATGTCATTGCCAGTCGCCCGAGTATTCGATCGGGATTTACTATTTGGCTTCCAGCCATTTCGAAAGCTGTTTTTTGTTTTGGTTCCGTCTCTTGAGATGCTAGCAGATAAACAATATCCATCATAAAAGTATCCTTTTTTATTAAATTATGTTTTTACTATACAGACAAAGTAGGGACTATCCTAATAAACGTTAATTTTCCCATGTAAAAGCCGAATGGCCAAAATGTCCGTATTGAGCGGTTCTTTCGTATTGTGGCCGTTTAAGTTGCAGAAATTTGATGATACCGGCTGGTGACAGGTCGTAGCCAATAACTTCTTCTTGTACCCCATCGATAGCAACCGTGGCTTCGAGTGGCTGATCATAACCGATAGCGTACGCCAGGTAGACAAAGACCTCTGAAGCCTTTCGATTGCGCAGATAGTCTATAGCAATTTTGCGAGCCATGTATGCGGCAGAACGGTCGACCTTGCTGGGATCTTTGCCGCTAAAGGCGCCGCCGCCAATGGGAACGCGTGGGCCATAGTTATCAACAATAAGCTTTCGACCAGTCAAACCAGCATCAGCTTCAAAACCACCAATATTCCAGTCGCCCGCTGGGTTAATATGTAAGTCGATAGTTGGTAGATTGTAGGTAGTAGGCGGTAGCGTCGCCAGCCAGTCGAGGACGGCGGTGCGGAGGTCTGATTGAGGTGCGTTTTGGAAGCTGGCCACGACTGACGCAATCTGTCCATCTTTGAGTGTGATTTGGGTTTTGCCGTCGAACGGCCACTTTTTATAGATGTATTGGTTAAGTTGACGGGATAACAGTGTCTCGAGCGGTATAAGCTCGGGAGTCTCATCACAAGCATATCCGACCATTACCCCCTGGTCACCTGCCCCACCGATATCGACACCTTGGGCGATTTCAGCGCTTTGCTGGGCGATGTGTTCGATTACCTCTACGTCGCCAGCCAGTCGTTTGACGATTGCGCTGATATCAATTTCTTTAGCTTTTGAGGTTACTTCTCCGGTTACAAAAACTGTTCCATGCCCGCCCACTACATCGACCGCGACACGAGCGTCGGGGTCTTGGGTAAGGTGCGCATCCAAAATAGCGTCTGATATTTGGTCACAGATTTTGTCTGGATGCTTCGGTGATACGCTCTCTGCGGTTCGATAATTTGACATAAAAAATACTCCTTATCGTATCTTTTGCCCGTCGGAAAAATACAAGGAGTGTATAAACTACTTATCTTTCCCCGGTAATAGGGCTAGAGGGGGCACCTTTGCACGAGGCAGGTTGCCAACAGGTCATAGAGCTAGTTCTCTCGCTGTACTCTTGATACGATCAATTAATTTAATGATCTGCACATTAGTATACTATGTTTATTCAAAATCTTCGATAACCGCAATCTTTGTGATTGCATCGATTGGTACGACGTAGGATGCTCGATTATCTTCGTCTCTAAAGTTCATACACGGGGCACTGTGACTAAGAGTAAAGTCATCTATCGAGTTAAAACTCTTGTTGGGTTGATCACTACTTTCTGCAAACTGGCTACCGGTATAGTAACCACGAAGCTTAATACGATATGAAGCGTCAAGTAGTGACTGATCAACCAGTGAATCTTCTAAACTCATCGGCATGTCATCATATTCTCCCATAAAACGCTCGGCTTCGATTTCATGCAGGACCCCCAAGTAGTTCTGAGTGTGATTATTAAAAGTATCAACAATATTCGCTAAGACGTCGTGCTGGACGTTCGTTGGCGCTTGCAAAAAGTCATCACTTGACAGTAATTGGCGAGATTGAGCGACTTGCTGTTTGATGATATCAAACAGGCTTTCAGATGGAATTATTTCTAATTCGCGTATATCTTCAGGAAGCATATAGTAAATCGTTTCAATAACGTTGCCGTCTTTATCATAGGCATCATCGTCGACATAAAATTCAAAAACTAATTGAGGTACGTCGGAAACAATTTGTACGGTTGGGCCATAATAAACCAATCTTTTTTTGCGAAAAAATACTTCATACCCCGTTGGGTTATTACGGTGGTCATCTGTATAGGCGAGACCCGTTACTGTCGCATTTTCCTCTGAGTAATCTTTACCAATCGCGCGCTGTAACTCCTGTTGATATTTTTCAGTTAACATCTGCAGATGGGCATCGGTACGCACGGTCTTTTGAAGTTCATAGTTTGCTCGCTCTATAACAGACCTCACTGTGTCATTACTGAGAATATTGAGCATATTAATACTCTGCTCGAAAGCGGAATGCGGTTCATATTCCATAACACTATTATAATGTTGTCTACTACTAGTCCGCAATAGGAATATTATTTCCCAGTTTTGTACTAAATCATGCTATACTGTTTTTATTCTGAGTAACCGTAAACAATATTTCAGACATAAAATTGAGAAATAAACCAATGTCTATAGATGCAGAAATTTTTTCGATAAGCCCATCAGAGCCAATAGTTCATCGTACTGCACTAGAATTACGCGAGGCTAGATTAGAGAAGATAAAAGCCAACTCCGAGCTACTGGGTGTAGAGGAACGCATGGGACAGCTCATTATGGAACAGATGTACTGGAAGCACCGACTTAACACAGCCGAGGGTACGCTCGTTGCTGAGGCCGCGCTTATTGCTGATGAGGCCGAAGCTTCCAGAACAACTAAGTATTTAGGTCTGGTAGCCACAAACAAACTTCCAACAGCAGTCCCAATTGTCAATTCTATAGAGCAAGTATTAAAACTTGTTAGCTAAAATAATTATATTGAGTTAAACTACAAAACGCGACTTAGCTGTAAACTTTTACAGTTATCTGTTATAATAACAACAACAATGCAAAAGATGCAACTCGAGTATGCACGGCAGTTCCCGCGAAAATCGTTTAACAAGGGCGAAACGATTCTATATGAAGGACAACCGTTAGACACAATATTTGCAGTAGAATCTGGCTTTATCAAGGTGACTTCTCTGAGCGAAAGCGGTCACGAACGTATCCTCTGGATTGCTGGTCCGGGCAGTATGGTTCCCGCTGAACAGCTCTTTTCGGACCAAGGTTCACTCCAATTCTTTTATACGGCACTTAGTGACTGTATGACCTATAAAGTAGATAAGAAAAAGTTTATTCAACACGTTAAAGCTACACCTATTCTTATGTCCGAAATTGCTACTCGCATGAGTGCACATTATGATGATTTACTAACACGAATTGATTCTACAGCGCACATGAGTGTACGAAATAAACTGATTTACACGCTATGTTATTTTGCGAGACGTTTTAGCTCTGACGACATTGTAGATATTT
>JACMLL010000022.1 GCA_014379635.1 Candidatus Saccharimonadota bacterium | reverse complement strand
GAGCAAACCAAAGCGTATTCAGGGCGCCTGGGTGACAGAAGAGGAAGTTCAAAAGATTACTAATCATCTGCACATGCAGTCGCCACCACAGTATAATGACGAGGTTGTCAGCCAGCCAGTTCAATTGAACGGTAAGGGCGGCGTCGTGATGGACTTTGACAGTGGCAGCGATGATTTAATGTACAAGGACGCTCTGCGCGTCGTGGTAGATAGTGGCAAGGCGAGCGCTAGTTTGCTCCAGCGCCGGCTGCGCGTCGGCTATGCCCGCGCCGCCCGCCTGATCGAGACAATGGAAGACCAGGGTATTATTGGCCCCGCCGACGGCGCCAGGCCGCGCGAAGTGCTGATAAGTAGTCTCGACGAGATTCGTGGCGACATGACTGACGATTTGGGCTAGTAGCGGTTCGAGTCCATTTACGGGACGCTTACTAGACTTATCCACAACATTTTGCTACAATCAAAGGGTTATCAACTCGGCTTATACCAGATATAAGCATCCATAACGGATTCCAGAGGAGGAAATCTACTATGAAAGAATACGAACTTACCGTTCTGATTCACCCTGACCTCGAGGCTGACCTCGAGACACCACTCGCCAAAGTACGCAATATCGTGACCGTGGCCGGTGGAAAAATTACCAGCGAAGACAACTGGGGCAAGAAAAAATTAGCCTACCGTATCAACAAAGAAGATTTCGCTATTTATGTCTACATGCAAGTCTCGTTGCCGCCTGAGGCGCCACTAAAAATTAGCAATACGCTTAACATTACCGACGAAGTCCTCCGTTACCTATTGGTAACTGTTGATGAAAAAGGCCGTAAAGCACTCGAAGAACAAGAAATTGCCGCTAAAGCTCGCACGACTAATAACGATAATCGAGAAGAGAGGTAAATCGATATGGCAAAAGGTATTAACCAAGTCATTTTGATGGGACGCCTAACGCGCGATCCTGAACAACGTACCACCAGCACCGGCAAAACAATTGCCAGTTTTAGTATCGCGGTTGATCGTGCAGGACAAGACGATAGCGCCGACTTTTTCGACATTACCGCTTGGGAAAAACTCGGCGAACTGGTTGTTCAATACCTCGGTAAAGGCCGCCGCGTCGTGGTTCAAGGACGTCTTCGTCAAGATAGTTGGGAAGACAAAGAAACTGGTAAAAAGCGCTCAAAAGTTGAAGTCGTTGCGACTGACGTTACTTTCCTCGACGGACCAAGCGATGGCGCTGGCCAAAGTCAGCCAACCAGCTCGAGCAATTCCAGTCAAAAAACTGACGATGTCGTTATCGAAGATATCGACGACAAACCTATTGATTTAAGTGAGATTCCATTTTAGGAGAATAATTATGGCTATTAAACGATTTAAAAAAGATACCCCAGCATATTTTGACTACACCGACGTCAAAACGCTGCAACGATTTATCAACATGTACGGTCAAATTGAGCCAATCGGCAAGACTGGCCTTAGCAGCAAGCAACAACGACAACTGGCTACGGCAATCAAGCGGGCCCGTCACCTGGCGCTGCTTCCATTTGTTACTCAAGGCTAATCCATGGCATATCAGCCAACTGACCTCAAAAAAGGCGTTGTCGTTCAAATTGACGGCAAGCCTTTTAGGGTTACTGATTACAATCAAAAAGTTCTGGGTCGGGGCGGAAGTATTGTCAACGTCAAACTCAAGAACTTGATCGATGGCAGCGTGATTCCGAAAACATTTAAGGGCCAAGAAAAGATTGACTCGGCCGAAGTACGCAGTCGCACCGTCCAGTACCTTTATTCTGACGGCAGTAATTTTCATTTCATGGATCCCGAGTCATTCGAACAGTTCGAGCTCTCAGCCGAGACGGTCGGGGACGCGAGCGGCTACCTGAAAGAAGGTGAAAGCCTGAATTTGCAGTCATTTGATAACACTATTATTAATGTCGAACTGCCCAAAAACGTTTATTTAGAAGTGACGTATTGTGAAAGCATCACTAAAGGCGACACAACTAGTAGCGTTCTGAAAGACGCTACCCTAGAGACCGGACTAGTTGCCAAAGTGCCATCGTTTATTAAAACGGGCGATGTTATTTCGGTTGACACCACGACGGGTGAATATCGCGAACGAAAGCGGGACTAGTTGGTATGACCAAGCAGCGTCTTGATATCGAGCTCACCAAGCGCGGTTTAACACCGACACGGTCACAAGCCGAGAGCTGGATCAAGATGGGCAAAGTGACGATTGATGGTCGGGTGGTAACAAAACCGGGTCAATTTGTGCGTTCGGATGCTGTTATTAACATGACGGCCGAAGACCAGTATGTTAGTCGCGCTGGCTTGAAGCTGGCGTCGGTGGCCGAGGTTTTGAAACTTGATTTTCGAGACAAGGTTGTGCTGGATGTTGGCAGTAGCACTGGTGGTTTTACAGATTACGCCCTGCGTCGTGGTGCCAAAAAAGTCTATGCGGTTGATGTTGGGACGGAGCAACTCCACCCTAGTTTACGCAACCATCCAAAAATTGAGCTGCATGAAAAAACTGACATCCGTGACTTTTACCTAAAAGACAAACCGGACATTATTGTGATTGACGTGTCGTTTATCAGTCTGCGTGAGATTTTGCCCCACCTCCACCAATATTTAAGCGGCATCCATACTGAAATTGTCGCCATGGTCAAGCCACAATTTGAAGCAGGTAAGGATCAGACGAATAAAGGTATTATTAAAAATGATTCCATGCGTCGTCAGATTCTCAAAGATTTTGAGGCTTGGTCAAAAGATTTATTCGTTATTGCCGACAAACGAGACAGTGATGTCGCTGGTGCCAAAGGCAACCAAGAACGATTCTATAAGCTCAAACGGCTTTAGCTTATCGGCAGACATTGCGATAGTTTTCAACCTAACTATTTACATATAAGTAATTTTGTTCTATAATCGTATATGGTTTGTGCCTTGCCCCGTTTGGGGGAAGACGGGGTACGAGTTGCGCGCTATTTCGGGTTGACACACAATTAAGTGTGTCCTCGATGGGTGCACTTAACAATCCGATTCATTTCTATGCTTCCTTGAAAAGAGGCAGAAAGGGGACAGGCAGAGATGTCATTCCCCGCACGGTACAAGGTATGGGTCCTCGCCATTGTGGCGGGGACTGTCATGGTACTTGGTGTCGGCTTCACGCCGGCTCAAGCGGCTGCTCTCGAGAACCCCGATCCTGCGGGCTCTGGGTTGGTCGTGCAGCCTGGCTGTGTGGTTGACCACGCGGTGGTCACCGTCACCGATGCCACCCCACCTGGGGTGGGGCCGGGCTATGCAGGCATCTTCTACTACCTGACATCCAGTCGGGGAGAGGAGAGCCGGTCGCCCGATTCTGTCGACCGGTTGTCCAGCTTCACGCTGAACAGCAACCCGATAGCCTTCGGCGAGACCGTGGTTCTGACGGTCAAAGCCCAGCTCGACACTCCGGAAGGAGCGCCACAGCTGGTAACTATCGCCAACTTCACAGCGACTAGGTCAACGTCCGCGTCCTGCGCGACGACCGAGTCAGTCGCCCCGACTGCCCCCACGTTCGTGGATAAGGTCGGAATTGTCAATGACACCTACACCGTGCCTAGCACGGTCGGCGTCGAGTACATGGTTGGTGGCGTTGTCGTCGCTGCTGGCACCTACCCTGCAAAGGGAAAGATGACGGTGGTCGCGAAAGCCAAGACTGGCTTCGTCCTCAAGGGCGCTTCGACGTGGACACGCCAGTTCACGAACGTTACCGCACTGCCAGACCCCGTGATCAACCCGTCAGGGAAGGTCACGGTCAACGCCCGCGGAGCGGGCACGGCCACCTTCAACAACAACAAGAGCACGACGGCAGTTGGGTTCGAGCTGGTCAAGAACGGTCATGCGACACTGTACTCGGTTTCGGCTGGTGCGGTGAAGTCCCTGTCGTTCTCGGATGCCAAGTGCGGCAGCAAGGTGATCGTCCAAGACGGGGAGGCCAACCAGCTTGCCACGGCGAAAGTCGCTAAGTGTGCCGTCAGCGTCGTGGTCAAGAAGTCGCCGGTCAACAGCCAGGCGCCCAAGGCCCCGGTCAAACGGACAAGCAATCTGCCCGTGCCTGCGAAGGTTCAGACAGATGGCGGCGAGCTCAAGACCAACAAGAGTGGCATCCTGCCGCTGAGTGTTGGCTTGATGCTCATTGCGGGTGGAGGCGTCTACGTGCTTCGTCGCCGTGAGGCTCGGATCTAGTAGATTCGTTGGGCTGGTGGCGGTGATCGCCGGGGTGTTATTGGTGATCTTTGGTTATCAGCCCCAGCGTGAACCTTCTGTTGGGTGGATACCGTCTCAAACGGCGGTATTCACTCGTACGGAACCTACACCAGTTCCAACGAGTGCTGCTCATAGGGCCGTAAAAGTCCTTCAACATCCGACAAGGCCAAAAGTAATACCAATAGCTTCGCCGGCACTTCCGAAAGGAGAGCCGGCACAGGTTGTTGTTGCTACGACCGACGGTAAGCGTCTGGTCGACACGTCATTAGTGCCGACCGTCCGTAACGCCGAGGAGGAACTTGTTCCTCCGTTTGGCAAAGCAGGTTGGTACGCTGAAGCGGGCTGGTCAAAGCGGAAACCTGGGTTCCCAGGGCCTTCTGTTGTGGCCGGCCACATCAGCCACAGATCCCAACCCGACGTTTTTTACAACCTTCCCAGGGTTCGCCCCGGAGACGTTGTGAGCATCAAGTACACTTCTGGCGACAAGGTTTCATTCCGCGTCACCAGAGCGGAAGCGGTTAGGAAAGATCTGGCGACAGATCTTAGCGGTGATGTGGCGCAAAGCATCTGGCAGCCCTCGGGCAACCAGTCTGTAATTCGCCTCTTCACCTGCGATCCAGAAACTACTTTCGTAGGTTCGCATTACCTGGGTAACTGGGTGGTGTGGGCCAACAAAATTTGAAATGAATCGGTTCGGCTTTTACTCCTCATTACGAGTTGAGTGAACCGTTTCCCCGGTAGGGACGCGTCGCAGCCAGCGATTGCGTCCTCCGGGGCATTTTATACCCAACGAAAGGGCTAGACGTTAAAGCGAAATTCGACAACGTCACCTGGTCGCATGATATATTCTTTGCCTTCAGTCCGCATTTTACCGGCACTTTTGGCAGCAGTTTCCGAACCACATGCTATCAGTTCATCAAAATCAACTATCTGAGCAGCAATAAAACCACGTTCAAAATCACCATGAATGACACCAGCAGCCTGCGGTGCAGTCGCGCCTTTTTTGATGGTCCAGGCGCGAATCTCTTTTGGCCCAGCCGTCAAGTAGCTTTGAAGGCCCAGAATGTCATAGGCGGCGTGAATCATTTGTAACAGTCCGGTTTCTTTGACCCCGTAACTTTCCAGTAATTCAGCGGCATCTTCGGGTGCGAGGCCTTTTAATTCATCTTCGAGTTTAGCGCATACAAAAATTGTTCGGGCAGGCGAGACCAGTGCGGCTAACTCGGCTTTTTTGGTATCGTCGACCAGTGTTTGCTCATCGACATTAAAGGCATAGATTACTGGTTTGGCAGTGAGTAAGTTCAGATCATTAATGTATTCAAACTTTATATCACGCAGTGATGATAACGGGACACCAGCTTTTAATTGTGGCAGTATGTCTGTCAGGTAGTCGGCGGTCGCCTTCATAACTGGTTGAGTTTTGGCGTCTTTGGCAATCTTGGGCAGGCGGGTCTCGATGGTTTGAATATCGGCCAGGATTAGTTCGGTGTTGATAATCTCGATATCATCGCGCGGATCAATTTTATCGGAGACATGGATAACGTTATCGTCGTGAAAAGCTCGGACGATATGGACAATGGCTTCGCACTG
>JACMLL010000001.1 GCA_014379635.1 Candidatus Saccharimonadota bacterium | reverse complement strand
CTTTAGCTCGTGAGTTCCGCAGCGCCAGTCTTGAGCCAACTGGTAGTCCCGGTGCAGTGAAGCCGTCGAAAAGCTTTTTCTTTCTTTTTACGATTAAAAAGAAAGAAGACATTTGTTACTTTGGCAAAAGTAAGGATTAAACTATTTAATAAAATACAATATTATCTACTTGGGGACGAACGAATTACTAACTGTTATACTAAATAACTAGCGTGGAGAGGTGGCCGAGTGGTTGAAGGCGCACGCTTGGAAAGCGTGTGTGCCAGCAATGGTACCGTGAGTTCGAATCTCATCCTCTCCACCAAATTTATACAACTTGCCGTAGAGTTGCAATTTCTTATTGGTAATAAGCGTATACTAGGCAGTATGAAGACAAAGCTTGTGATTTTCGGCATCACTGGGGATCTTAGCACTCGGAAACTTTTGCCGGCGCTTGAGCAAATTATCAGTACAGGTAATTTTGACGAACTTTCAATCATTGGAGTTTCGCGCCGCACATTGGACATTGAACAATTATTAGATTCGAGTTTGGGTAGTAGGGGATTAGCGAGCCGTATGACGGGATTTTCGATGGACGTCTCGAACGCCGAGGATTATCTTCGCTTGAAGGATTTTATAGAGCTAGGCGACGATGAACAAGTCTTGATTTATCTATCGGTACCGCCCGTAGCAACGCCGCATATCGTTGAGTTTCTTGGCCAGGCTGGTCTGAATATGCCACAAGTAAAGTTATTACTTGAAAAGCCATTTGGTGTCGACCTGGATTCGGCTCACCAAATGATTGATCATGTCGCTAAGTATTACGCTGAATCACAGATTTATCGGATCGACCATTACCTGGCTAAGGAGATGACCCAGAACATCGTGGCTTTCCGGGGTGGCAACGCCCTGTTCGACCACGTCTGGAACCGTTCGGCCATCGAGAAAATTCAGGTGGTGGCCTTGGAGAAGATCGGCATCGAGAACCGAGCCCAGTTCTACGAGCAAACCGGCGCCCTACGGGATGTATTGCAGGGGCATTTGATGCAGCTGCTGGCCCTGACTCTAATGGAGATTCCGCGCGACTTTGATTGGAACGATCTTGCCGGGCTGCGCCTAAGGGCGCTCGAACAAGTCCAATTGGCCGACCCGGCCCTGGCTATCCGGGGCCAATACGACGGTTATGCGGATGAGGCCGGTAATCCTGGTAGTTTGACCGAGACTTTCGCGGCGGTCGAGCTCAACTCAACCAGCCCGACTTGGCAGGGAGTACCTCTGATATTGGCCACCGGCAAGAGCCTGGATAAAAAAACTACCGAAGTACGGGTTTATTTTCGTAAGCATCATGAGGCCCAGACCAACCGCCTGATTTTTAAGATCCAGCCTTTCGAGGGTGTCGAGATAGAGCTCTACACCAAAAAACCGGGCTACGACCGCCAGTTCGAGATCCAGCGCCTGGCTTTCGAGTACCCCGAGGGAGTCAAGCTACCTGACGCCTATGAGCAGGTGCTGGTCGACGCCATTAACACCAAAAAGAACCTGTTTGCCACCTCGCACGAAGTGCTACGGGCTTGGGAGATCCTCCAGCCCGTCCAGCAGGCCTGGGGTATGGATCCGTCCAGCCTTGAGCCCTACACTAAAGGTATCGATTTATACCGAATAATCGGCTAGTATAGTAGTCGCAAGCGGTCTATAGTCGACCGCTAATTTTATGATCATACATTCGTTCGTCTGGTGTTTTTAGCAGCACCTCGAGAGCCTGATCGAGGTCTTGGGACTGGTAGACCTCGACGCCAATGGCAAAACTAATCCCGCTTAAATAATTGCGGTTGGCGTCGCGCAGGGCTAGGGCTTGTTCGGCCTGCCTGAGGCTGCCGTTGAGGGTCTCATCCAGCGCTTCGAACACATGTTCGTGGTTGATTTCTTCGGTCCGTACTGGCAGCCCGATGACGATTTCGTCGCCGCCCCAGCGGGCGATCATGTCGGTGTCGCGCAGGTTTTGGCGTAATATCTCGGCGATGTCTTTGAGGGCCTGGTCGCCGAAGTCGTGACCGAGCCGATCGTTGACGGCTTTGAAATTATTGAGGTCGATATAGGCCAGAGCAATCAGGGAGTCAACGTCACTCGGTTGTTCGTCCTTCCAGTTTTTAATTTGGCGCTTGAAACCTTCCCGGTTAAGTAAACCAGTTAGTGAATCACGAAACGCTAAATCGTTTAGTCTGTCGGCCGATGGTAGTCCGTCTTCGAAGTAGACCGACCGACGCTGCTCGGCCAGTTTATTAAGGTTATCGTTCAACTGGCTGTAGTCGGGTCGTCGTGTATTGGTCATAGCTATATTATAACGGCAGAAATAGTTTTTACTAGCTTATCGTTAAAGACCGATGGGATGACTTCGCCTGCGGTTGGGTTTTCGACCAACGAAGCGATGGCTTCAGCAGCAGCAATTTTGTGTTGGTCGGTAATTTTTTGAACACCGTGATCAAGTGCTCCGCGGAAA
This sequence comes from Candidatus Saccharimonadota bacterium, assembly GCA_014379635.1. Lineage (GTDB taxonomy): Bacteria > Patescibacteriota > Saccharimonadia > Saccharimonadales > Saccharimonadaceae > UBA1547. The sequence goes on along the minus strand of JACMLL010000001.1, from coordinate 13,093 downwards.
ATTCCAGGAAAGGCGATGGCATTATTGACTTGGTTCGGGTAATCGCTCCGGCCGGTGCCGTAGACGGCCACACCTGTTTTTTGGGCGAGTTCGTAACTGAGTTCGGGCTCGGGATTGGCCAGGGCAAAGATAATTGGTTGCTTGGCCATCAAGGCGACGAGGGCTTCATTTAGCAGATTGGCTTTGCTGACACCGATAAAAATATCGGCACCATGCAGCGCATCCTCGAGGTTTCCCGATGTATTATTGGGGTTGGTAACTTCAAGTAACGCTATTTTTTCGGGGTTTAAATCGGTCCGGTCATTACTAATAATTTCTTTACTGTCGACCAGAATAATTTCGGGCTGGGCGTACAGATGTAGTAATTTTGCAACTGCAGTACCGGCGGCGCCAGCGCCGACTATGACAATTTTACAATCACTCAGCGTTTTATTGGTGACTTTCATGGCATTGATTAAGCCAGCCAGGATGACAACGGCCGTACCGTGTTGATCGTCATGAAAAACGGGAATATCGAGCGTCGCTTTCAGTCGCTCCTCGACTTCAAAACAGATCGGTGCAGCGATATCCTCGAGATTAATTGCTCCAAAGCTCGGTGCAATGCGCGTGATAGTGTCGACAATTTCGTCGGCCGTACGTGCATTGATGACGATTGGCACCGAATCGATACCGGCGAAATTCTTAAAGAGAAGTGCCTTGCCTTCCATGACAGGCATGGCGGCCTTTGGCCCAATATCACCAAGGCCTAATACGGCTGTCCCATTGCTGATGACGGCGACAAGATTATTAGTCCAAGTATAGACTGGCAGCAGGCTAGGGTCGCGGGCGATAGCCAGGCAGGCTGCGGCCACGCCTGGGCTGTAATAGACACTCAGCTTCGCCTGGTCAAGTGGCTCGTTGTCACGCAGCGCTAGAGTAATTTTTCCTTTAAATTTTTTGTGTAGTTCGAGGGAGGTGTCATAGATATCCATCGCTATATTATATACCACCGGCGGCCGTTCGCGACGTTCCTTTCATATTAATGTAGCGCATAATAAACAAAGAAACACGCTATATGTAGCGCTTTTTTACTATTTTATGTTACAAATTTATGCTACAATGAAATCCCATGGAGGCTTATCAAGCAGCATGGTAAAAAAACAGAAATACATATTTGTAACTGGGGGTGTACTTTCAGGGGTAGGAAAAGGCATTACTGCCGCTAGTATAGGTGCTGTACTGCAGGCAAAAGGTAGTGTTGTTTCCGTTCAAAAATGCGACCCGTATCTGAATGTAGATGCGGGCCTTTTAAATCCGGCGGAACACGGCGAATGCTTTGTCACTAAAGACGGGGCTGAAACCGATCTTGATCTGGGGCATTATGAGCGATTCTTAGACATTGAATTGACGCAAAAAAGCGCGACGCTGTCTGGGCGCTTGCTTAGTCAACTGATAGCCGACGAGCGTGCCGGTAAGTTCGGGGGCAAAACCGTTCAGCTGGTTCCTCATCTGACTCAGGCGATTCAGGATGCGATTGAAGTAGCCAGTGTCGGGTCGGACGTTCATATCGTCGAAATCGGCGGAACAGTCGGTGACTATGAGGGTTTGAGTTTTGTGGAAGCGATTCGTGAATTTGCTGGACGTGTCGGCCGAGAAAACTGCTTGTACGTCCATGTCGTCTATGTGCCATTTATCGGCACCAGCAAAGAATTCAAGACAAAGCCTGCTCAGAATGCCCTTAATGATTTACGTGGATTTGGAATCGTACCTGACTGTGTCGTGGTGCGTACCGATGATCCCGCTCCCGAAGGTGTGGCGAGCAAGATTGCCTTATTTGGCGGCGTCAGTGAACGTGCCGTCATATTGTTACCGAATGCCGACACGGTTTATGAGGTACCACTAACGATTGCCAAAAGTGGAATTAATGATTTATTGACTAAATTTACCGGTAACGACAGTACGCCCGATTTATCTGTTTGGAAAAAAATTGTTTCCTGTCAAGCCGCTAAACCAGCTACAAAAGTACGTATCGGTCTGGTTGCCAAATATATGGACAATGAAGATACGTATATTTCGGTTATCGAGGCACTCAAGAGCGCTGCCTGGCAAGAAAAGGTTGATCTGACGGTTGGTTGGATTGACGCATCAACGGCTCAGGAAGCTGATTTTACAGATTACGATGGACTTGTTGTGCCTGGTGGATTTGGAGCCCGTGGAATTGAAGGAAAAATTGCAGCTGCGCACTACGCCCTGACGCACAATGTACCGTATTTGGGTATATGCCTAGGGTTACAGGTAGCCGTTATTGCCAGTGCCAGAATTGGTGGCTTGAAACAGGCGAATAGTACTGAATTCGAGCCACATGCCAAGCAAGACGTTGTCTATATTATGGATGGTCAAGCAGGCAAAGAATCAACTGGCGGTACGCTCCGTCTGGGCAACTACGAGGCAATACTTACTTTGGGATCAAAAGTTGCCACTCTTTACGGCCAGCAAACAGCCACCGAGCGCCATCGCCATCGTTACGAGGTGAACCAATCCTTTATGCACGAGATTGCAGCTGGCGGATTGGCGATTAGCGGCACATCACCAGACGGAACACTTGTTGAATATATCGAGGCACCAGCGCGCGACTACTTTGTCGCAACACAGGCACATCCAGAGTTCAAAAGTCGACCATCGCGGCCACATCCACTTTTTGTGGGACTAATTCGAGCTTCAAAAACCGTCGAACCGGCCCTTCAGCATAAAGAGAGTCTTGTGCATTTCTAAGCAGTTTTTATAGCTCTGTTATAATGATTCTTAATGAATAATATTGCACAAATTATCAAACAAGCACTATTTGACGTGTTTGCTATTGAGCGGGATATACGCCTTTCACGACCCGAGCAGCAGTTCGGCGACTATGCTACTAATATTGCCTTGCAGGTGGCTAAATCGCTTGATAAAAAGCCGCGTGATGTTGCCGAAGCCCTGGTTGCTAAATTGCGGGAAACTAATGTTTTTACGGAAGTCAGCGCCGATGGACCTGGTTTCATTAATTTGCGCGTCGCCGCCACAAGCTTGGCACGCGAATTAGAGCAGGACTGGAATGATAGGTTTGGGGAAAATCAGACCGGCGCGGGTAAAACGGTTGTTGTTGAATACCCAAGTCCTAATATGGCCAAGCCGTACAGCGTTGGTCATCTTCGCCCAGGTAACCAAGGTTGGGCAGTCAAGTGTCTGATGGAGGCGAGTGGATGGAAGGTTATTACCGACAATCATCTGGGTGATTATGGAGCGCCTTTTGGTGTGTGGGTGACTGGTTTTTTGAAATTTAGCAGTGACGAGGCTTTGGAGCGTGACGGTGTGTATGAACTTGGCCGCGTCTATATTGCTACCAAACAAGCCCTCAAACACGAAAAAGAACGTGGCGAATCGGTACTAGCCGATGAGGTTCAACAGTGGCTCATTAAACTCGAACAGGGTGACGCGCAAACCAAGGCGTTTAGTGAACGTTTTAACCGCATTTCACTTGAACATATTCATAAAGTCATGAGACGCCTAAAGATTTCGACTGACTATGAACTTGGTGAAGCTTTTTTTGCGCCATTTGGTAAAGTTGCTATTTTGAAATTACTCGAAACTGGCGTTGCGGTGCAAAATGAAGACAACTCAATCATTGTTCCATTGAATGATTATGGATTTGACGTACCGCTACTGGTGCAAAAAAGTAATGGGGCAGCGCTGTATGCAACCAGTGACCTGGCGACAATCTTGTACCGCGAAGAACACTGGCATCCGGATAAGGTCATCTATTGCGTCGGGGCTGAACAGCAATTTTATTTTATGCAATTATTTGCGATGGCAAAAAAACTTGGTATTACAACTGATTTGTACCACTTGTGGTTTGGCGTGATTGATCAACGTAATGACGATGGTACGCGCGAAAAGATGAGCAGCCGCAAAGGAGTTATCCTGATGGAAGAACTGCTTGATAAAGCAGAAGAACGGGCGCGTTCAGTCGTTGAAGGTCGAGATATTTCAAACGATGACATACAGAAGATTGCACTTGGGGCAATTAAGTTTAGCGACTTCGGGGCCGATCGGCGGACTAATATATTGTTCGACTGGGATAGTATTTTTGCACTGACTGGTTTTAGTGGGCCTTATATTCAATACGCAGCCGTTCGGGTGAATAAAATTATTAACGACAATCCTCGCGCACAGACATCTGAAATTTCTGATTATGATTATGAAACCGAGAAAGCCATTTTAGCAAAAATACTGGAATATCCAGAAGTGGTAGAACTCGCGGCCACCAGTATTGAGCCACACAAAGTTGCCACGTATTTGTATGAGTTAGCCCGTGAAATGAACCGTTATTACGAATCGACACCGGTAGCAACGGGGGATGTCAGTCCTGTTCAGAAACAGGCACGGCTTGGTATGCTCCAAAAGGTGAGTCATATATTTACTCACGGCCTGAATCTACTTGGTATTGAGATTCCTTCTCGAATGTAGAGGTGACGTTGCAGGGGCTGGCGTTTTATCAAAATTTGCAAAAATGGTATAATTTTCTTAGAAATAAGAGGATTTTTCATGCCAGCTACTAAAAGACCAACGATTCCAAAGCCAAAAATTATCAATGCTGCGCAGCAAGCCAAGCTGGGATCTACTAAGATTGCTGGTGCTGGAAAAAATCAATTAACCGGATTTCTTAATTTTATCCGGACGCAAGGTGTCGTCGGGCTGGCGGTAGGTTTGGTACTTGGTGGGGCGGTCAGTGTGCTCGTCAAATCGCTGATTGATAATGTTATCATGCCACCGATTGGACTGATGCTCGGCTCAGCCGAAGGCCTTAAGGGTCTTACGTGGGTAATTGGCGCCACGGATGACGGTAAGAATGCTGTCTTGCGCTATGGGGTATTTCTCAATGACAGCATTAATTTTATCGTGATTGCACTCGTTATTTATTTAGTTATTCACTTACTCAAATTTGATAAGCTTGATAAAAAGAAGGAGTAGTTGTGACTCAAAAAATCGACAAAACGAACGTCGACTGGGCCAAAGAGTTAACATCCGAACAGTATGCCGTCTTGCGTCAGAAAGCCACGGAAGCACCGTTTTCGGGAGAATATGACCGTACGTTTAATCAAGGCACGTATCACTGCGCAGCTTGCGGAAACGAACTATTTACCAGCAAGACAAAATTTGACGCCCATTGCGGCTGGCCCAGTTTTTACGACGCGATTCCAGGAAGGGTAGTGTTTCATGACGATACCAGCATGGGAGCTGTGCGCATCGAAGTGACCTGCGCGATGTGCGGCGGACATTTAGGGCACTTATTTGAAGGTGAAAAATTTGACACGCCAACCGACCAGCGGTACTGTATTAATTCGCTTAGCCTACAATTTGCGCCAGAAAAATAAATTACAACACTTTCGCAGCGTTTGAATGATTATGGTGTGATATTATAAAGCCATAAGTGTAATTCAGGTGGTGAAGGATAGCTCATGTTTCGTAGTCCAATGATGCCACGTGTTAATTCGGAGAGTATGCCTAGATCTGCTTTTAAAGGGTCAGATCGTCGTGCCAAAGAGCATTTTATCGACGAAGGCGGACACACAATTCCTCGTTCGCCGGATAACTTAGATCAAAAAAAAGATTTATTGGAACGGTATCGTATCCGTGAGCTTAATAGGCTAGGGCAAAACAAACTTGATTTTGTTCCAGAGCAGCTTGAAGCTGATGATCTATCGCCAGAAATTATCCGGACAATTCCTGAATTATTTACTCATTTAGAACTTGGAAGACAAGCCGGTGAGTTCGAACCTGAACTACCAGTTCGTGTGTATAAGGACATTTTTCTTGATAGTGTCGCTCTTAATCAAATAACAATCGGAACCGCTAAAACTGGTGCTGGAAAAAGCACCCAGTTTCCACAATATCTTCTGGAAGCGGGCTATGTCGTTAATATGACTCAGCCCAGGAGAATCTCGGCAAGCTTGGTTGCGGGTCAAATCCAAAAGGAACTGTCAGCTGTGCTTGGTGATGAGGCGAATAGTTTGGTGGGGTGTCACACGGCTGGGGAAAACACTACAGTTAAAGATAAAACCCGAATCACCGTACTGACAGACGGTCTGCGTTTAGTGCAAGAGTTTGGCCATCGCGATGAGCTGAATCACGAAGTACTGATTATTGACGAAGTGCACGAATGGAATACCAATATCGAGATGTTAATGGCTCAAGTGAAGCGATTGACCAAGCGAAAGCCCGAGCTCCGCGTCGTCATTCTGAGCGCTACTATGGAATCCGAAAAACTCGCAGACTATTTTGCTAGGCCTGGTGGTCGGCCGCCAATCATTGAGGTTCCGGGACGTAACTACGAAGTGGAAATGCTGGAAGAGCCTGATTCGAGTGTCGTGGAACAGGCCGTAAAGTACGCTGGTGATGGTCACAATATTCTTATCTTTTTACCGGGCGTTCGCGAAATTGAAGATACGATGGGTGCTATAAAAAAAGAACTTGAGTCCAAAGGTATCACAGACGCTACTATCTTGCCGCTTCATAGCAAACTCTCCAAACAAGAGCAAGAAGCCGTCATGGGCCATTATGCAGGACCAAAGATTATTTGTGCCACCAACATAGCCCAAACAAGCATTACTATCCCTGACGTTACAAGAGTGATTATGAGTGGCCTTGAGCGTCGGACCGAGATTGACGAAGAGGGCGTCCAAAGCCTTAATCTGCGTCCAGTGTCGCGGGCGGACATCGAGCAACAGGCGGGGCGTTGTGGCCGGGTGGAAGACGGTGTTGCCGTTTTGACACGCCTTAACAAGGAGACGCCGTATGTCTCTCAGGGCGGCGGCGAACGTACCGATTATCCGATTGCCGAAATCTTACGGACTGATGTTGACCGTAACGTTTTGTTGGCCGCGTCAGACGGTCTCGACTTTGCTGAGCTTGAATTTTTTCATCCAGTCGAACTATCGGTGATTGAGCGATCGAAGCGGGCTTTGCGTATATTAGGGGCGCTGGACAAAGAGGACATTATTACCAACCATGGACTGCGTATGATTAAGCTTCCGATGCGCCCAATGTACGCTCGTATGGTGACCTATGCCGAGGATCAAGGCTATAACGCCAATGTGCGGACATATATGGCAGCGATAGTGTCAGCTATGGAGGTTGGCGGTATGCAGTCGTGGCTACGAGATAGCGGTCGAGAATGGCGCGATCTGATAAACGAAACCAACAGTTCAGACCATTTGAGCCAGCTTGATCTTTTTATTGCGGCGCAGCAATTACCAGAAGTTGAGAAATATCGCATCGGTCTTGATGTGCACAACATCGAGCGGGCGGAGGAGCTGTATCGCAGGGTATGTAAACGGTCGAGCTTGCCCATAAACTCTCGGCTTGATCCGCCGACCGAAGACGAACGTCAACAACTGCGTCATGCGATTACGGCTGGTATGATTGACTATGTGTACCGCGAAGGTGCCGGTTCGTATACGCGAGTAGACGGAGCCACGAGCGCCCCTCGTTCAAAAAGTAGTCGCACGACAGTTTCGGGCAATCCGCGGCTAATTGTTGGTAATCCGGTCGGCGTTGAACGCTATCGGAACGGTATGCGCACTCAGGAGAGTGTTGTCGATCATGTGACTGCCGTGACGGCAGCGGAACTGGGTAGGGTCGCAACATGGTTGTGTACTTGGGAAGATGCTGGGTTGCGCTGGAGCCGTGGTCAATTGTTGCGCGTTCAACGGGAAATGTTTAAAAGTCTTCGGACTGGATTGCTTCGCGAGGAAGAGGCAACGTCAACTCCAGACGCAATCAAAGAAGTAGAACAATATGTGATGATGCATTCCGGGAGTGCTTTCGGTGAGTTAAAGGCAGTCAAAAAAGAGCTAGAAAATTTGCAACGACTAACAACAGATTCGCTGCCGTCGGTCACACAAGATGATTTAGAACGCATCATTCGACTCGCCATGGACGGTGAGGATGGTAAAATTCTTGACCCAACCTACATCGACAATCGAATTCGCGAGATTGTCGGCAAACAAAGCTTGCAACTCGATAACCTGGTAGACCCACTAGATCGTCAAAAAATTTATAATAATTCTCCCAAAACTATCGAACTAGCGAATCAAACTTACAAATTGAACTATAGCCACGGCATCCCTAGCTTACACGTTGACGATCCAGTGGTTGCGCTCGGCTGGCCTGACGCAATTAGTCTAACGGATGGGCGAACAATACAGCTTGTTTATGAACGACAGACGTATACAACAGCCGGCCTAAGGCAACTTGCCGATCGTCTAGTATCTGTATAATCTAGTATACTGAGTCTATGGATAAAAAACTTGCTAATGCACATATCAAACGAATTCTCTGGGTTGATTTGGAGATGACAGGACTTGAGGCCAACGAGGACCTTATTTTAGAAGTCGCGGCGATTGTCACCGACTGGAATTTCAATGAGATCGCCACCTACGAGGGGATTGTAAAGAACGAAGATTTGGTGTTGAGCGAACGGCTGGCTTTAAACGCTATTTTTTGGGATGCAAATCCGGCGTCTCGTGAAGGGCTGGTGTCGCAAAATAGTCAGGGGAAGCCCCTTCCTCAAATAGAAGAAGAGCTTTTGGCCTTTATTGCCGAACATTTCGAGGCTGACAAACCGGTTCTACTGGCGGGTAACTCAATCCACATGGATCGACGCTTTATTACTGCCCAGTGGCCAATCCTTGACGCGCGGCTACACTATCGAATGCTTGACGTTAGTGCCTGGAAGGTGGTTTTTGAAGGCAAATTTAAGAAAAAATATACTAAACCCGAAGAGCATCGCGCACTTGGCGATATTCGAGGCAGCATTATGGAATTACAATATTACCTGGGTAAAATAAAAACATGACACACAAAGAACTGCACGACTATCTGCTAAGTTTTCCGAACGCCCGACTTGATTTTCCATTCGGCGAGAAAACTTCAGTTTACAAACTTGGTTACGAAGAAACGGGTGGCGGCAAAATGTTTGCCATTATTCAGGATGACAGCAAACCACTCCAAGTCAGTTTGAAGTGTGATCCACAACTGGCCGAACGTCTTCGCGAAGCCTACGAAACGGTCTTGCCTGGTTATCATCTAAGTAAAAAACATTGGAATACGATTCTTGTCACTGGGCAGGTACCAGATGACGAATTTCGCAGTCTGGTGCAACTGAGTTATCGGCTGGTCAGCGGCGAAGAAGTTACAAATTAACCGTTAGCGGCGTTGAACTCGGCAAATTGCTTTTGGGTTGGCTCAAGATTGGTGTAGGCGCTGTCGAGAAAAACCTTCAGCGACTGGCTGCGAGTCGAGTCATTAATCTGGCGCATCAAGGCGACAATCGTGTCGAGTTGATAAGCGATTTCGCGGGCGTAGGTCCGGTCATAAACGGCATTGAGTCGGGCATCTTCGAGTTTGTTGGTTATATTTGTACCGGCCTCGCTGGCAACAAGTTTTTTATCAAGTTTTGCGACATTAATGCCGCTTTTTTGGAGAGGCGCAGCAATGTCACGATTGGTGTTGGTCAGATAAATCTTGAGGTTACTGTTAAGGGTGCGGAGTTGCGTACTCTTGAGTTTATTTTGGGCGTTATCGACAATTGTTTCGGTGCTTTGGAGCCGGGCGGCAAGTTGCTTGGCTGGTTCGACATTGTTACCAGACGTCAAAACAACACTTAGTATGACGGTGACTAGCATGACAACTCCAACGGCTGCTATGATAATAATGTGCAGGCGGCTTAAGCCACGTTGATTGGGCGCTTGGGGCGCAATTTGATTTAAATAATCGATTGGATAGTTGGGTTGATTTGGATTCATAGTCACAGCTATTTAAGCACAAACGGTAACAGAGGTAAAGGGTGGTATAATAGTTAAATGCAAGATGCCAAAGAAGAAGTACGGGCACGTCTTAATATCGAAGATGTTATTGGCGAGTACGTGCAGCTGAAACGGGCCGGACGGAATTTCAAAGGCTTGAGCCCATTTAGTGGTGAGAAGACCGCAAGTTTTTACGTCAGTCCCGATAAACATATTTGGCATGATTTTTCGTCTAACAAGGGTGGTGATGTCTTTACGTTCGTTATGGAAGTTGAGGGAGTTGATTTTCGAGAGGCGCTCGAGCTATTGGCGCGCAAAGCTGGCGTCGATTTGTCGATGTATGACACGAAAGGCAGTCAAGAAATAGCTCAGCGCAAGAAACGACTATTATTGGCACACGATTTAGCCGCTAATTACTATCAGCAAAGCCTTATCAAAAATCAGCACGCTATTGAGTATGTCTTTAAACAACGCGGTCTGAGTAAACAAATTGTGCAGGATTTTCGGATTGGCTATGCGCCAACCAGTGGCGATGCACTTGTGCAATTTTTGTTTAAAAAAGGCTTCTCAGCAGAGGAGTTGTCTCAGGCGGGCTTAGTTAACCGGTTCGGTGGAGATATGTTCCGAGGCCGGATGATGGTGCCGCTTATGGACGGAGTGGGTCAGGTGATTGGCTTTACTGCTCGGATTTTGGTTGATGACCCCAAGGCGCCTAAATATTTAAATACCCCACAGACATTACTGTATGACAAGGGCCGACACGTTTTTGGTCTGTCACAAGCCAAAGAGGCGATTCGTAATAACGACTATGCGGTAATCGTTGAAGGCAACCTGGACGTTGTCAGTAGTCACCAGGTTGGCATTACTCAGGTAGTCGCCACTGCAGGAACGGCCATGACCGAACAGCATTTGCGTGCTCTTGTGCGTCTGAGTGGCCACGCCCGACTCGCCTTTGATGCTGATAAGGCTGGACTGGCGGCCACAGAACGGGCCATACCAATTGCTCAGGCGGTCGGGATTGACCTGACTATTATTTCGCTGCCGGAGGGCGTCAAAGATCCTGATGATTTAATTCAAAAAAACCCGAACCTCTGGCAAAAAGCAATCGATACGGCCAATCCAGTTGTCGATTGGATACTGGGGCAGTATTCCAAACGAGAGGACCTGACAACCGCCGCTGGCAAACGGAGTTTTACGACCGCGGCTTTAAGTGTTGTCCGGACGCTTCAAGACGTCGTCGAACAGGAACATTACCTACCGAAAATTGCTGAATACACCGGTTCGTCAATTGAGGTGCTGCGTAATAAGTTAGCCTCCATTGATAAACCCATCACGCAGACCCTGCGAAGCGTGGTTGCGCATACGAAGACCGAACAGGATACATCGGGCTACCAAGATAACCTATTAGCCGCTGCCCTTATCGACGGCGCAACCCACGATCTTTTTCGCCAGGTTGACCTTGATACTTTTATCGGCGACGAGCGCCGCGCCGTTGCTCAATATCTGGCTGAGCACGGTGGAAAAGCCATCAAAGACACCCCGACGCACTTGCAAAATCATGACACGTATGTCAAAATACTTCTATTAAGGGCCGACGCTCGCTATGCCGATTGGAACGACCAAGATCGTTACTTTGAAACGGCTCGATTGCTCCGCCAAGTTGCCACAGCACATAAGAAAAAGCAAAAAGATCTATTAACAGAACAGCTACGAGACGCAGAGACGGTAGGAGATGATACTAAAGCGGGCGAAATACGTAGCCTGATCAATAATCTTATTAAGGAGATACAAAGTGGTCAAAGATAAAACAACCGACAAAGACGCTGACGACGACACAACAAAAGATGATATTGTGACTGGCGGTAGCATTGGAGCCTTGAGTGATATTGAAGAGCCGGCGGCCGACGAATTAAAGGACGAAGAAGAGGAAGAGGACGACGAAGACGTTCTCAATCAAGGTCAATATTTTGATGATGCCAGTGACGATAGCGTCCGTCTGTACTTACGTGAAATTGGTAAAATTCCACTGTTAAACTCTGAGGAAGAACTAGCCCTTGCCCAGCGTGTGGTGGCGGGTGAAAAAAAAGCTAAAGACAAGATGGCCGAAGCAAACATGCGTCTGGTGGTCTCTATCGCCAAACGATACAGTGGTCGTGGACTTGATTTTCTTGACCTCATTCAAGAAGGTAATACCGGACTCCTGCGGGCCGTCGAGAAATTCGACCCTGACAAGGGCTTCAAATTTAGCACCTATGCCACGTGGTGGATTCGTCAAGCGATTACCCGCGCGATTGCCGACCAAGCCCGTACGATTCGTATTCCTGTCCACATGGTAGAGACAATCAACAAATTACTTCGTACGCAGCGTCGCATGACACAAGAGTTAAACCGCGAGCCAACTATCGAAGAGCTTGCCAAAGAGCTTGAGATGGAACCGGACAAGGTAGAGTATGTCATCAAGATTAAGCAAGATATCACCTCGCTCGATGCTGGTGTTGGTCGTGACGGCGAAGACGAAGATTCGGTCCTGGGTGACTTTATCGAGGATGAAGACGGCGCCACTCCGGAAGAGTCGGCTACATCACAGTTGTTGAAAGAACAAGTACAGGCAATTCTTTCGACACTTTCTGACCGCGAACAAAAAATTGTCAAAATGCGTTTTGGTCTTGAAAATGGTAAAAGCCACACTCTCGAGGAAGTTGGCCAAGAATTTGCTGTCACGCGTGAGCGGATTCGCCAAATCGAAGCCAAAGCCCTCGCCAAGTTGCGCAAGCATAAGGATGCCAAAAAACTACACGAGTACCTTAGTTAGAGGTGTAAGGTCTATGGTATTTTTAGAACTCAATATCTTTGAGGGTCTGTTCGATTTGCGCGTCGAACGATTCCATATTGCCATCATTGATAATGAAGTGATCGGCGATAGCAATTGGGCCGCCTTTTTCTAAATTCTCAATCTCTGCCCAGTCGCGCTGGTTCGCTTCGGTCTCTGTCAGCGGACGAATCGGTCTAATACTGAGGCGGTGATGGCGGACATGCTTTGGCGCGACAACGGCGACAACGCTCAGTTCACCCGGAAAAGCACGCTTGAGCGTTTTATACTCTGTCCAGGTATACAGACCATCGGCGACAATGCGATGCTGGCCGGCGGCAACCAAATCATTAATTTGCTTGATGATACGGTTGACGACAAAATCTTTGCCTTCGCGGCTGCGTAATTCTTCACGAAACGGCTGTTCATTTTCCGGCGTATGCGCCAGACCGGCCTTTGTCAT
>JACMLL010000021.1 GCA_014379635.1 Candidatus Saccharimonadota bacterium | reverse complement strand
TTTCTTCACGATTAAGACCACGGTACGCAAATACCTTATCAATCTTGCCTGAAAGTTGCGTGCCGTCACGCTTGATTAGAACAATTTGTTGGCCTTTTTTAATGCCTCCGCGAGACAGACGACCAATGGCATACTTACCAAGGAAGCTATCGTACTGCAAGGCTGTTACAAGAAGTTGTAGTGGTTTGTCAGCATCAACCGTCGGTGCGGGAATCTCATTAATAATCGCTTCGAAAATTGGCGTCAAGTCAGCTTCGTCTTCGATGTTACCGGGTAATTCTTTCCAGGCTTTCCCGTCTCGTCCGACAGCAAAGTAAGTTGGGTAATGCAACTGGCTGTCGTCGATTGCAAGTTCCAAAAATAGATTCGCAACTTCATCTTCAACTTCGTCAATCCTTCGTGACTGTTTGTCGATTTTATTTATGAGAACAATCGGCTTAAGTCCAAGTTCAAGTGCTTTTGAAAGTACAAATTTCGTCTGAGGCATCGGACCCTCTTGGGCATCAACTACCAAAATGACACCATCGGCCATATTCAGCGTGCGCTCTACCTCACCACTAAAGTCAGCGTGCCCGGGGGTATCAATGATGTTAATTTTATAGTCTTTGTAATAAACCGCTGTTTGTTTGGCGGTAATAGTAATGCCTCGTTCGTGCTCTTGATCACCACTGTCCATAATAAGATCTTGTGCCATCTCGGCTTGATTTGAGCGAAATGTGTTGCTCTGCTTTAACAAGCCATCCACCACGGTAGTTTTTCCATGGTCGACGTGCGCGATAATAGCAATGTTGCGAATGTGTTTTGGGTCTTGCATAAAAATATACCCGTTATTCGGGCTTCCTCTTGTATGTGATTATAGCAGAATTTCACAATCATTCAACCCACGCCATCCCCCGCGTAACCGTAGTTGCCCCTGAAGAGATATGTGTGTATAATACTGCCCAGGTAAGGGCGCTTAGCTCAGTTGGCTAGAGCACCTCGTTTACACCGAGGGGGTCGGGGGTTCGAGCCCCTCAGCGCCCACCAAAGAAAATACACAGGTTCGTCCTGTGTATTTTCTTTGGTAAGTACCTGATGGACCCCGAACACACGACCGTGACAGCTTTGCTGGCACCAAGTCGGGGGGTTCGGCGTAGCGAGTGACGCGAAAAAGTGTTTACTTTTTTTCGCCAGCGAGCGGAGGAGCGCAGCGACGCCTCAGCGCTATAATAGGATAATAAGGACTTGGTCACGTTCCGCGACCCCGAAACTTCACGACTGGCAACTAAGTTGCCATCGGAAGATTTCCCTCGAACTGCCACTGGCAGTCCTCGCCTCCACGTCCGGAGTTGGAGGTTCAGACATCTCATCACAAACCAAATAAAGAAGAGGCCAGCCGACCTCTTCTTTATTTGGTGCGCGAAAGAGGACTTGAACCTCCACGTCCCGAAGGACACCAGCCCCTCAAGCTGACGCGTCTACCAATTCCGCCATTCGCGCACGAGGGTGTTATGATACCACGTTAGTATAGCCGATTCTACGGTGTTTTGTAAACAGAACGCGAGCCAACTGACCAATAAAGTATATCGCTATAGCGATCAATTGGCGACACTAAAACATTTGAACTTTTGAATGCAGTCGCAGTTTTACTATGCACATACTGTGTCGTGGATTGATATAATCCTATGGCTGGTACATCGGAAACCCATTGCCTAGCGAATGTAAGGTATTTGGCATTTCGAAGCGCAGGCTCCAGACGTGACCGAGCACTCACAAGAGCATCATCACTGATCGGGTTCGAGTAGTTAGAAAAGTTTAGGCCTCGTGAACTTGCTTGTAAAGAGTGCCAATAAGCATACACGTCTGGATCGGAACCAATAGCAAGCTGGTACAGCAGAACGTCATAATTTCGGGGCTGCAAAATATCCTGTATAACTCTCTGCGCCGGGTCACTCTGGTCGACGACCTGAGTATCAACAGCAATGCCTAAATCGCGCCATTGTCCAACAAGTGTTTCGAGAACACGTTCATGATCACTGTTTTTGATTGTTACAACTGTCAATTTTAGTTCACGACCATCTTTCTTGCGAGTTGCGCCATCTCTTACCCAACCCGCATCATCGAGTATCTTTTGGGCATTTTTGAGATTATAGGTAGCAACCTTCGGAAGGTCACCACTGAGCTGACCATTTATAAAAGGTAAGTCGAGGGTGGGAGTTCCAGCTGGCAATTGATCGAGTATCGCTTTTGTATTAGTCCCCACCTGTAATGCTTGCCGTATTGCCTTGTCTTTTAAAAACTCGCGAGTTGTATTAAGAAACGCATATACACCGCTCTTGATTGGAACCGTTTCGACCTCGTAGCGACTCTTGTTGATACGACCTGTGTTAGTTGCCAACAAGCCACTCGCGGAGTTTACCTCGTCTATTGAAAGTGCTCGCACGATTGCATCTTGTGTATCATAGACGTGAAGTTGGAAAAATTCTAATTTGGTGGCACCGCGGTAGTAATTACTGCTACGCGCCAGATGGACAATCTTACGGCCTGCGTTAACGTCAACATCTTGTACAAAACGAAGCTTAAAAGGTCCACTACCAATTGGTGAACGACCAAAATCATTTTCACGAATTGCATTCGGTTCAACTTTCCCAAGGATATGCTCTGGAATAATAGGAAATGTCAACGCATGAGGAAAAGCGGCAATTATTGCGGGCAGCGTAAAACTGAGCGTATTATCGTCAATAACGCTAACGGATATACCCCTCCAATCTTCCCGGTTAGTTGTGCCCACGGAAGGATTCTTGAGTAAGTTAATTGTAAACGCCACGTCTTTGGCGGTAAGCTTAATGCCATCGTGCCAGCGCGCATCCGAACGAATGGTTACCGTATAGACTGTACCCTTGTCGTTAACCGCAAATTTGGTCGCAAGATCACCATTAAGCTGACCCTTTGTGTCGTAGGCAAATAGCCTCGAAAATAATAATTGGCTGGCTGATTCATCAGCCCGTGTCGATGCAAAAAGCGGGTTAAGTGTATCGATGGGCCCCAAAACAGCCTCAGCGTACGTCCCATTGCTTGCAACGGTGTTTGTTCGATAACTTTGCTGATTCCACATTAACTGCAAACCCGCGGCAGATATAAGCAATCCGGTTGCTACTACCCAAGTGATAATACGCCGACGAACTTCGCGGGCACTACTCCAACGTTTTACAACAAACTTACGAGCGTGTCGTACAGTAACACCCTCAACACGACGCATGCGCTGAGACAAGTCTTTCTTGTTAAAGCTTGTTTTTTTAAGGCGCTGCCACCTCTTCTGTTGATCGTCTTGCATGAGCTCCGTTTTCCTTATTTAAAAGCGGGCAATAAAAGCCCGGCTAGTATCGAAAGTACGAAAACAACAGCCAGTACGATTGACACTTCAAACAGGTTTTTATCTAAGCCTCGACGAGTCGTGTAAAGCTCACCTGAACTACCAAAGCCAGCGCCCAAAGAAGCACCACGTTGCTGAAGTAAAATCGCCAAAATCATCAAAGCTGCTGATCCGATGGTAGTAATTTGTAGTATAGTATCAAAATTCATTTTATTATATCTCCCGTGCGCTGGTTGTCTGTCGGAGCTCTAACGCGGCACTTACTATATAGTTTACCAGACTTAGCAGCATTCCTGTGAGAATTGAGTTTATGAACGACATAGATATGCCCGGTGATAACTTGAGAGAAATATAGACCATAAGGCCGTTCACGACTAACATAAATAGCCCAAGAGTCAGCAAAATTGCTGGCAGCGAGAAGATAACAGCAATTGGTTTCAGGACTGTGTTAATAATCGAAAATATCAGACCAGCCATCAAAAACCCCCACGCCCCTGCTGTAACGGCGGTATTTTCATAGCCCGTCCCGAACAAACTTACCGCGACCCAAAGACCAAGCGAATTTAACACCCAACGAATCAAAAATACAAGAAACTGCCTCTTCATACTGTGTTCTGATTGTATCACAGTGACGTCGACAATGCCCTGCTTAGATTGGTGTGTCCCTGCTGCGTCACCAGGATATTGTCTTCAATCCGTACGCCTATTCCCTCGTCAGGGATATAAATACCCGGCTCGACCGTAAATACCATGCCGGGCGAAAATTCCGTCGATTGGCCTAAACTATCATGGACGTCAACCCCAAGACCGTGTCCAATTGCATGCGGAAAATAACGGCGGTATGTCGTCTCGTCTTCTGCTGATTTTAGAAGGTTAAGGTCTATAAGGGCATTCTTCATAATGATGTCAACCGATGAATGATAGTCAGCCACCAGAAGCCCTGGTTTTATAAGCTGGATGATTTCTTGGTGCGCCGCCTGAACCGCCCCATGGACTTGCTGCTGCCTTGGAGTTGGCTCGCCAATCGCGTAAGACCGCGATATGTCAGCCGCGTATCCCCCGACGCGCGCGCCGACGTCCATCAGGACTATATTACTTTTCTTGAGTCTGTCTTGGTTGGTACTGTAATGTAGCGTGCAAGCATTTTTGCCGCTGGCAATAATGGGATCGTAAGCATGGCCCGATGCACCATGTTTTTTAAATAAATAGCTAAACTCTGCCTCAATCTCATATTCGTAACGTAAGTCTGGTAATTTTTGTTTTACGTTGTTGAATCCGTCGACGGTCAGCTTGATTGCTTTTTTTATAGCCACGATCTCTTCGGGCTGTTTGATAGCGCGAAGTTTTGCCAACTGCAACCGGCAATCCTGTACATCTGTAAATGTGCGCTCTAAAGCGTTCCATAGCTTTTTTGGTGCCGGGTTGAGAACGAAGTCAAAATATCCTACGTGAGCATGATCACCAATTGCATAAACAACGCTGTGTTTTTTAGCCATATCACGGAGCATTGCTATAGCTTCATCATGAGTCAAGATATTGTCGACGCCACTTATAAGTTTGGCGGCTTCAGCCGATAAGCTTCCATTAAATATCTGATGTGAATCAGAAACATCTGGAGCAACTAGCCAGCTTTTAGCACGCTGTCCATCAATAATCACCCACCAATCAGGGAAATTAATACCCGTAAGCCACCAAAAATTAGCTTCCTGATCGAAATAAAAAGCCGTGTCGTTACCACGCTGCAGCTGCGCATAAGCAGATACTACAATCAACCCACCATTAATACTTTCAGCTAGCCTTAGACGATTTGATACAAAGAATTCATTTATTATAGCCATTAGCTCTTATTGTAACACCGCCTATCTACTTGGCCCACGACGTTATCTGAATCTGTGCGGAGTCACCAAAACCCGAACATTGCGAAGTTAATTGTATTTCTCCGTTAATAGCTTTAACTCCTTCTAATTTCCACACTATTTCCGTGTTTTTTACACTCTAAGTTGGAATACGTCCACTAGTCCCCTCTGTAAACCCTATGTTATTCGACCATAACGAAGCTTTTGACCACAGTATGCGGAGTAATGGCATTACTGCTAAAATGTATTGTTTAATAATTCATCGATTGTCGGTTCTGTTCCATCTATGACATCTGTACGCGGTTGGTACCATTGTTGGTTTGTTGTGACGTCAGTCGAATAATAGAGATACGAACGATGGCTTGATGAGGTCGTAGTCGATTGCCACGTGTAGTCTGTGTTGGACGCGACCTTGGTGCCGCTCAGTGTGTATATACCCGAATCTGTCATTGCGGCCCCGGTGCCGCTACCAGCAGGCCAAACATACCCAATGACAAGATACCACTGGTTCGCGTTTCCCCACCACAACCTACTACAAAAGTACGGATTACCGTTTGCCACACCATTGCTGCGGTTTAGGACTGCGCTGGGAGAGCCGCTCGTCCCAAGGTAACTATAACCGTTGCCAATATTTTTTCTCCTTATAAAGGTAGAAAAGCGGTACATCTTGGTTTTGTCTATGGCAAAACTACTTCCACCCCATCCGCCGTCGGCATCGCTAGCTGCATCTTGGTTGCTGACGTCCCAAATAACGTCCGACAGACCCCATGGGTTGACATCAGTAATTCTGGAATTTCCATCGCCGTTCACGCCATATCCGGCTACACTACCGGTGCCCAAAGTCCAAGAAGCCCACTTGATTATAGATACATCGTCTCGCCCTGGGCCCGAACAAACACCTGGCTTAGGAACGCTATAATTAGTTATTCTATAACTGGATGAATTTTTCGTGGCCGTAATACAAAAGTTTTCTCCATTAGACATCCCGCCGCCACTAAGAACTACTCCGCTAGTTGGGATAAACGTCGAAGGAACCGTCGAAGGATACATGTTTCCGAACGTACGGGCACTTTCCATTGCAGCAACTACTCCAGTAAGATCACTCTTGAGTTGCACAGCAATGCTTTGAGTTTTCCAATTACCGTAACTGACAACACTGATGGTGGCGAGAATACCAATAACGACAATGACAACCAAAAGTTCAACAATAGTGAAACCGTGTAATTGTTCTTTTGATTGATTAAAACTCATTATGGCTATGTTTATTTTCTTCTTAGGAACTTACCTCGACTATAGCATAAGTGTTATAACGCGTGCAAATAGGACAGTATTTTCTTTGCCTTTGCCTGACCAATGGCGCCAACTATTTCTTCTTGGTCGGCTAGCTTAACCGCGCGAAGGCTCCCAAACGTCTTAATTAGCTTACGACGCGTCAATGGGCCAATACCAGGTATATCCTCAAGACTACTAGTTGTTTGCTTGGTACGCTTTAAAACCGTGTGATAGCTGACTGCAAAGCGATGCGATTCATCACGGATGCGTTGCAGCAACTTAATAATATGAGTCGAATGAGGCAAATTGATTAACGTAAAGTCGTCGGTGATTGTAACATAGCCGTCGAGCTCGCGCAGTTTTTCTTTATTAATACTGACGTGCGATTTTAGGTGGTGAATAACGATTTGCTCTTCGCGCTTCGCCAGGCCAATAAATGGAATCCTCGATCGTTGCAAGGCCTGGCCTTGCAATTTATGTTCGTCCTCCAAGCTTCCACTTTGGTAAGAATCGCGTGCTTGTAAGGCGGCGTCGAGCTGCCCTTTACCTCCATCGATTAAAATCAGATCTGGCTTGCCCCAGGCTGAAAGGTTTTTGTCGCTTAAACGTCGCAGTAAAGTCTCGTTCATATTGAAAAAATCATTGTTATGCTCGATGCGGGTCTTAAACTTACGATAGCCAGAACGATCACTCACACCGTTGCTAAACACCACCATACTGGCTACTACATTGGTACCGCTCATATGAGATATATCATAACCCTCGATTCGGGCGGGAGTTTTTTTCAAACCCAACAAATCAACCAGATCGCTTAGCGCTTTATCTTTACTAATATCTAAAAATTCTTTATCCCCGAACATTATACGACTTTGAAGCTCACGTAAATCACGAAGCTTGTTACGGAGCGCGGCTGCATTTTCAAAGTCGTGTGATTTGGCTGCCAGCTTCATATCCTTTTCAATTTCGCGCGTCAGCGCCTTGCGACCACCCTCTATATATCGAACTAGTTTGCG
>JACMLL010000020.1 GCA_014379635.1 Candidatus Saccharimonadota bacterium | reverse complement strand
GACGATAGGGATAGGGAAGCGGATAATAAAGCTGTGTCGCTGTACGCGACGTCACAGGCCCTTCTGGAGGCACTTGGTAACGACTTAAACACTCCTGAAGCACTGATGCTGATTGACGATGCCTTTTCGCGACTATTGGGCGCAAAGCTCGAGAATATCCACCGACACGCTCTCGTTGAGCTCCTGGAAACCATAGACAACACGCTCGGTCTTCAATTGATAGATAGTAGCGACGATATATCTGACGACTCAAAACGACTTATTGTTCAGCGAACCAATGCGCGTAATAATAAAGATTGGTCGCAGTCCGACGCACTTCGCGACGAACTGCTAGGTCAAGGTATTGTAATTCGAGATACTCTCAGTGGTAGCGTCTGGGAATACGTCGCCTAAATCGATTCTTCGCCTTGAATTTTTTTTATCAGCTTACTAAAAGGCTGGACGCTTTTTATGCGGTTACGTTTGGCTCGTTTAAAATATTCTTCTACTAATATCTTGATAGATCCAGCGATTGGAATCGAGATAATACCACCAGCAATACCGAATAGGTAAATTCCGACAGTGACCGAACCAAGAATTGCCAAAGCAGACAAGTCGATTCGCTTCGATTGAATTTTAGGCGAGATATAATTTGCTTCGACTTGTTGGTAAACAATAAAGAAGATAAGGAAAATAAGTGCCGCCGTCGGATCGTTAAAAACAAGTACAAGGCCGACCAGTACTGCGCCGATCATAGCACCAAACATAGGGATAAGTGAAAGTACAAACACAATCGCAGCCGTTGGAATAGCAAAATTTGCCGGTACATTAAAGAGGAAGCTCAAAACAAACACCACCAGCCCCGCAACCACACCAGCGATAGCCGACACTGTCAGTTGACCCGTTACATATCCAGTCACCACACTATACATTCTTTGAGTGATTACGCGGTGATACTCCATGCGTTCTTGATCATTATAGATTCCCCATATCCGCTTCATCCAAGCTGGACCCTCTATTAGCATCAAGAAAGCAAGTACGAGAATTAAGAGAGTTGCCGTAACGGTCGAGAAGAAAGACCCTATGGCGGAAACAAGGTTTGTCCCTACCGTCTGCGCAACCGAAGATGCGCTGTTTTTAATTGATAGTAGTGCGCTATCAACCTGCGGACGAAGTTCGTAATGATCAATAAACGAGTTAAGGCCATTATATTGTTCGGTAGCACCGTTGACAAGTGTTGGAATGGTTTCCGCAACTTTAGCGGTTTGCTGCACAATAGGCGGTACGACCAAAAATACAAACGCCCCCAGAAGAGCAATGACAGCAACATATGCCAATGCCGTTCCAGCGACACGACTTTTACCAGGTAAAATACGAGCCAGGCGGTTGACGGGTGGATTTAGTGCCAGTGCCAAGAAAAAGGCGGCGCCAATAATAACAAGGGCTGTCCTGGCGCTATATAATGCAATTGCGACAACCGCAAAACCAATAACTACTAACCAAAATCGGACGAATGTTCGGGTGTCTATTTCAATTTTTACTTTCATATGTGGATATTATAACTCTTTTGAGCAAGATACGGTAGTAAATCGCTGTGCAAAATCGGCTATGCTCGATTTGACACGTTTTACTAGAGAATGTATACTATATCTTATGTTAGAAGATAAAACCACAGTTGGCTGCGTCAAAGCAGCTACGGCAATATTGGGCGATAAATGGACGCCACGGCTCTTATGTTTTTTTATAAATGAAGAGAACGTCCGTTTTTGTCAACTTCAAGACCTGACGACCGGCATTAACCCCCGTACGCTATCAGCGAGACTAACTAGTTTAGAGCACGAGGGGATTATCAAACGTGTAGCAACAACCTGTACTGCACGTTGCGAATATAGCCTCACCCAAAAGGGTCGCGACCTCATACCTATTATTGCCGACATGGAAGCTTGGAGCGCCAAACACGCTCTGTCTTACGCCAAAGTCTAAGTTATTTTTCAGACTCGATGTTATAATATATAACATATGAGAATATTGATTGTCGAAGACGAACATAAAATTGCCAGAGCTCTAAAAAAGGCACTCGAGCAAGAAAGTTACGCCGTTGACATCTCTTACGATGGGGATAATGGATACGCTATGGCCACCACAGAGCCATACGACGTCGCCATTATAGATCGGATGATACCTGGGGGATATAACGGCCTTAGTATTGTTAAAGCAATGCGCGAAGCTAAAATTCATACCCCTGTAATTTTACTGACCGCTATGAGCAGTGTCCATGATCGCGCCGAGGGGCTCGATAGTGGTGCTGACGATTATTTAGTCAAACCATTCGCACTCGAGGAGCTACTCGCTCGTGTGCGGGCCTTGTTGCGCCGCCCCGCTGAACAACAAGCAACCATCCTAACGGTAGGTGATTTATCAATGGATACTGTTAATTACAGCGTCAAGCGAGCTAACGATATAATCCGACTAACAAGCAAAGAGTTTGCCTTGTTAGAGTTTTTGCTTCGCAATCAAGGTCGACCACTCAGTAAAGGTGTCATTATTAGCCATGTATGGGATTATGATGCAGACATCTTACCTAATACGGTCGAGGTGTATATAAAATACCTTCGTAACAAAATTGACGTACCCTATAAAACAAACTTGATTCATACTATCCGCGGATTTGGATATAAACTTGAAACTAGTTAACATGTTTCAATCCGCAACTTTAAAACTTACTGGGTGGTACTTATTGATATTGATGATAATAAGCATCTTGTTTAGTGTGGCAATTTTTCAACTGACCTCTAATGAAATCAATATTCATCTCAAGGAGCTCCAGGAAAGCTTGCGAGTTGAATTTGGCTTTGTACCGCTCCGTAACGATAGTTTGCTTATAAACGAGGCGACCGAAGCTTCTGGGCGGATATCAATAGGTTTAGTTTACGCTAATTTTCTCATTTTTATCACTGGGGGTATCGGAAGCTTTCTACTTGCCAAGCGCACCCTCCGCCCAATTCAGGAAGCGCACGAAGCCCAATCTCGCTTCACCAGTGATGCTAGCCACGAGCTCCGAACACCACTGGCAACAATGAAAGCCGAAATTGAAGTGACACTGCGCGACAAGCAAGCAACTGAATCTGACCTCAAACAGGTACTCAACAGTAACCTTGAAGAGGTAGAGAAGCTGTCTCGATTGTCTGAAATGCTGCTTAGTTTATCGCGGCTTGATAATGATAAATTAGAACGAACAGTCGTCAACCTGTCTGACATCACTCAAGAGGTGTTGCGTCGCTACAACCTACCTCCAAAACGGATAACCGTTAAAACGACTGCTCACTCTCTTGTGGAGGGGAATGAGGCTGCGCTATCTGAACTTGTCGCAATCTTGGTTGATAACGCCATAAAATACAGTCCAAATGACTCGCTCATATCTATTACCCTAGCGCGTCGTAACCACCACCTTGCTTTGTTTGAAATATCCAATAGCGGTCAGGGTATCGAAAGGTTGAAGCTACCGCATATTTTTGATCGGTTCTACCGCGCCGACACCTCCCGAACAAAAAGCTACCAAAAAGGCTACGGTCTAGGTCTTGCTCTTGCGAAAAAAATAGTTGAACTTCATAATGGTGAACTTTCCGCTAGCAGCGCTCCTAATCACATCACACGTCTTACTTTTTTATTACCTATAATTCAATAATCATTAAGTGAAAACCAAAAAAACGGATTCTTAATAATACGATTTACAGAAAACTTTTAATAAAACGAAAAAAATACAACATAAACAGTTAAATTCTCAGTATTCACTCAGCGATATGCGTAACAATAGAGCCAGTAGCAAATGCTCATGGTTATAAACCTAGACACGCTACCCAAACAATATGTACGATACGTACAAAAATAGGAGGAGTTGCATAATGAGTACCACCCAAACAGAGAATACGCTTCTACTCAGTAAAAAGGGTATGAAAGAATTAAAAAAATCTATCGCTAACCTCGAGCATGATTTGCATCGAGCACGCCAGAATTTACGCGAACTTGAAAAAACAACCGGTCATGATGATCGATTTGAACGTATCGAAAAACTTTCCTTACTCGAGAACCTTGAAGCAGAACTTACAGATAAGCAGCTAATCCTGTCAACCGCAAAACTACTCCCAACTAAACGAGCACGACTACAAGTGGCGATAGGCTCGGTCGTAGACCTTATCGATCAACAAGGTCGGTTATTCCGCTATACGATTGTCGATAGCCTAGAGGCCAACCCAAGCGATGGACGTATATCGATAGCCAGTCCGCTAGGAAAAAGCCTGGTTGGAAAAACTGCGCGCGACTTTGTCGAATGGAGTTCAGGTATGCGAGCCAACCGCCTCCAGCTTATCCGTATTCTATAACAAGACAGTGTTACGCACGAAAGAGCCGCCTGTATGTAGCAGGCGGCTCTTTTAAGGTTCTCGTCTTTTAAGCCGCGCACCAGCTCTTTGAGCAATCTTCCACTGGACCGCGGCAGTAACGATAATAATCACAAGAAGCTGCCAAGTATCTTGCCAGGCTGGGGTAGTGAAGTCAAAAAAATCACGGACGAAACTAAAACCAAAACTTGGTATAAGAACAAGGACAACGCTTAAAGCGTATAGTATACGAGCCAACCGTGCAGTGCGGTTGTTTTTAACATTAAACATGCGAGGTACTAAATACACAAGATAAATACCAAAGAATGTAGCAACAATCACCGTCGTTGTGGATACGCCTACAGGATCGTTCGGATGGATTATACGTAGCATTGTATAGGTAATCGTCACAACAATGCCGGATAAAACTGCTATCGGCGCAACCGCCAAGAGTGTATCACGCCAAAAGAAACGAGGAGACAGCCGGTGACGAGGGAAGGGAGGAAAGAGCGTCCACATCAACGTAGGAAGTGTTACTAGGAAGATATTCATAAAGGTAATATGACGCGGCTCAAACGGATAAACGATGCCGAGCGCCAGTGTCGAGAGCAACAGTACGACCCCATAAATAATTTTGTGAAAAAATAAAGTGGCAATAATTTCAATTGCCTGCATAATGCGATTACCTAGGCGCATACCAAGCGGTAAAGAGTTAAATGAATTATTCAACAAAACCATATCAGCAACACGTCGGGTGGCGCTAGCCCCGGCATACATCGCCACACCAAGATCAGCTTTTTTTAACGCTAAAGCATCGTTAACACCGTCGCCAATCATTCCAGTAAAATATCCGAGTTTTTGGAACGTTGCAATAAGTCGCTCTTTTTGCTCTGGTAATACACGGGCAAAAATTGTCGTTTCTGCGATCAATCTGTTCCAGTCATTCTTTTTTATTTTTTGGAGGTCAGTACCGGTTAAAATTTTATGATGATTCGTAATACCGGCTTGTTTTGCAACGTACTGGACAGTGTCCGGATTGTCACCGCTTATCACGCGCAGACTAACGCCATTTTTTTGCAAATACGCCACCGTCTTTTTAACGCCTTGACGAAGCTCGTTGGATAGTATGACAAGTCCGACTGCCTTGCCTGAGCGCTCCGGCAAATCTTTTAGCGCCACTGTTGTCTCGTCAAAAATTGCGACTAAAAGAACGCGCTTTCCTTCGCCAGCCAACAGTTCAACGCGTTTCTTCTGCAATAACGAGAGGGGAGCGAGTTTACCAAGAAATTCCGGTGCGCCCATCAGCACACTGTATGTTTCACCTTTATAGGCAACCTTGACGCCACTCATCTTGCGTGCAGAGGAAAAAGCTAGGGTTTGTAGCACGTCGTAGTGCTCAGGAGCAACAAGGCCTGCTCTAATCGCGTTTCCTGTCGTGTTGCCGCCACTTGTCTCTTTGGCAACTATACCAACAAGCTGTGCCGTGCGGGAATCGCGCTCATCAAACAGT
>JACMLL010000019.1 GCA_014379635.1 Candidatus Saccharimonadota bacterium | reverse complement strand
TTCTGGTGTCGTGGCTTCGACGCGCATAACCGGCTCGAGCAGGATTGGCTTCGCTTGGCGAATACCTTCGCGGGCTGCAATTGCGCCGGCCAACTTAAAGGCCAGTTCACTAGAGTCAACATCGTGATAACTGCCGTCATGCAGTGTTGCTTTAATATCGACAACTGGGTATCCGGCAATCACACCGCCCTCAAGAGTTTCACGAATACCGGCTTCAACTGGCTTGATATATTCTTTTGGTACGACGCCACCTTTGATAGCATCGATAAATTCGAAGCCTTTGCCTGTTTCGTTTGGCTCGAACCTGACCCATACGTCACCGTATTGACCACGACCACCAGATTGTTTGGCGTGCTTACCTTGCACATCGGAAGTTCCTTTAATAGATTCACGGAAGGCAACCTGCGGCTCACCAATGTTTGCTTCAACGCTAAACTCGCGGCGCATACGGTCAATCAAAATATCAAGGTGAAGTTCACCCATTCCTGACATGATCGTCTGACCTGTTTCATCATCGGTGTGTACTCGAAAGGTAGGGTCTTCTTCGGCAAGTCGCTGCAAGGCAACACCCATTTTTTCTTGATCGGCTTTAGTTTTTGGCTCAACCGCAATTGATACTGGTGGATCTGGAAAAGTAATACTCTCTAGTGTAATTGGGTGAGCGAGTTCAGACAGAGTATGGCCGGTAAAAGTAGACTTTAATCCCACCACTGCCGCAATGTCTCCGGCACCAATCGAATCAATGTCTTCGCGCTTGTCGGCATGCATACGAACGATGCGTCCGATGCGCTCTTTGTTGCCGGTGGTGGTGTTGAGGACGTATGATCCAGCCGTCAATTTACCACTGTAAACACGAACAAAGATCAACTTACCAACAAAAGGATCAGTAGCAATTTTAAAGGCTAGGCCAGCCAGGGGCTCGGTCTCACTTGGTTTGCGTTCGATCTCGTCGCCAGTCTTGGGATTTACGCCCCAAATAGCATCAACATCGAGTGGACTTGGCATATAGTCAACCACAAGGTCAAGAACCTTTTCAACCATAACGCCGCGACCATCTCCACCAGTTACCAAATAGAAGTCACCGGCCAGTACACGTTGACGAAGCGCACCTTTCAGCTCTTCGATCGTAATTGATTCTTCGCCTTTTTCAAGAAAACGTTCAAACAATATGTCGTCAGCTTCAACCGCTGCTTCAACCAAAAGACTACGTGCATTCTTTGATTTCTCGAGCATGTCAGCTGGAATTTCACCGACAACCATCTGGTGATCGGCAAATTCAGTATAGGTATACGCCTTCATATCAACCAGGTCAATTACACCGTTAATCTCTTTTTCAAAACCGATTGGCAAGTGTACGGGAAGCGCATGCTTTGACAAACGGTGACGAATTGAATCGAGTGACTTGTAAAAATCTCCACCAGTTTGGTTAATCTTGTTGATGAAACAAATACGTGGCACGCCGTATTTGTTGGCTTGACGCCAGACGGTCTCTGTCTGAGCTTCAACGCCCATCTTGCCGTCAAAAACAACGACTGCGCCGTCAAGGACACGCAGCGAACGCTCAACCTCAGCTGTAAAGTCGATGTGGCCTGGTGTATCGATAATGTTAATTTTATGCTCTTTCCAAAATGACGTCACGGCAGCTGAGGTGATGGTAATACCGCGCTCACGCTCTTGTTCCATCCAGTCGGTAGTTGTAGCGCCATCATGAACAGCACCAATTTTGTGAGACAGACCGGTTCGATACAAAATTGCTTCCGTTGTGGTTGTTTTTCCCGCATCAATGTGCGCGATAATACCAATGTTACGAAAGTCCTTTAGTGGGACATTTTTTGCTGCCATGAGAAACTACACATCCTTTTCGTTAATTATTTTTTGCCATAAAAAATAGCTCTTGAACACTATTGTACCAGATTGACAGTGCCTTTACTAGGCCTCGGCCCGATCACCCGATCAGCTTTATCCTGTCCCGAACATCTCAATTGGTCGATGGATGTTTGGCAGCCTCGGCTTGCACTAGTGGAATCAGTCGACTGTCCCAGTCATAATCGTGTGCCCCAGCCAGGCTTTTAGCGAAGTTAACCTGGACAATATCACGGTGAATATCGGCGGCGGCCCGAAGCACCACGCCGCAGCCGGCCCGAAGCATGTGGGGTTTGGAGGAGTCGGGTACAATCTCGGTCTCTAAGTCCTTTAGAACGTTACAACCAATCGTTCCCACCAATCTCAAGCCTTGGGTGCCTCGGTCGAGAACCTGATATATGATTTTACGTCTTAGATTTAAGGCATCTTCTTCCTCGGTGTCGCCAAACGGTTCCATCCGGTCGGTGATGGCGCCGACAGTGATCCGTTCCTTGTGGACACGCTTGATGATCATCTCGCCAACGATAGCACCGTAAACGAAGGCATTAGCCGATGTAGTATCTTGGTCGACGTAGTCTCCGGTCTGGTCGTTGATATCTTCCATGTTCAGGCCGATATTCCCCAGTCGTTCGACGTAGCGCTGCATACCCAACGACTCGCTCATACGCCTTTCGGAGTAAGTCGCCAAGGCACAGAGCGAACCGTCTTCGTCCCGACGTAGCTTCTGGGCGATGTCGGAAACGGCCCGCAAATAATCAAATTGGTAAGGTAGTGGCGGCTCGTCATATGGTCGGCGTATCATAGTTAATTAACATTTTGCCATAATTTGAGGTATATAGCAAGGATCAATCGAAAAACCCCCCCTCAGACGAGTTGGGGGCTTTAAAATTGCGCTTTATTAGCCGCGGGCAAAGTGAGCAAACGCACGGTTTGCTTCGGCCATCTTGTGAGTGTCTTCCTTTTTCTTGTAGGCAGCACCAGCTTCGTTGTGGGCATCGATAATTTCAAGCGCAAGACGCTGAGAAAATGGAATACCTTTACGAGAACGGGCGGATTGGACCAACCAACTGAATGCGTAATGCAAACGGCGGTGACCTTCTACTGGGAATGGAATCTGGTAGTTTGCACCACCAACACGACGAGATTTTACTTCAAAGTTTGGAGAAACATTTTTAAGTGCTTTTTCAAATACTTCAAGAGGATCTTCACTACCAAGTTTTTTGGCAGCTGTTTCAAGCGCACCATATACAGCACGTTCGGCAACAAGTTTTTTACCATCAAGCATACACTTGTTGATCAGTCGTTGTACGAGAACACTTTGGTATTTGCGGTCTGGTTTTAGTTGACGCTGCAGACTAGCGGTTACTTTACGAGGCATTACTTATCATCCTTTTTGGCACCGTATTTAGAACGGCCTTGTTTACGTTTAGCGACACCTTGAAGGTCGAGTGCTCCACGGACGATGTGATAACGGACACCTGGCAAGTCTGGTACGCGACCACCACGAACCAACACAACGGCGTGTTCCTGAAGGTTGTGACCTTCGCCACCAATGTAGGCCCAGACTTCTTGCTGGTTCGTCAATCGAACACGAGCAACTTTACGAAGAGCTGAGTTTGGCTTTTTAGGCGTTTTAGTCGTTACTTTGATACAAACGCCACGCTTTAGTGGACCGTTTTGCTCGTAGTAACGAGTTTTTAGTGCATTGTGGATACGACCAAGCGCAGGAGATTTACTCTTTTTAAGAGCAGTCTTGCGGGGCTTACGCACTAATTGGTTGATTGTTGGCATTAACACTCCTTAAGAGAGAAATAGTTACATTGATTGTTAGGACAAGAATGTCCGTTTACAGATTGAACTCAGCATGTTCGTTCTGTGTCATACTTATCGGCGCCTGCAAGTCTGTACACATTCAAATAACTCGTAGGTCCAATAAGAGGAAACTCATCTGCTACTATAACAAAATAAACTCGACTTGTCGAGTCCTTAAAAATGAAAATAGAGCCAGCCCGAAAGGAGCTAGGGGCTCTACTTTCAGGTCGGCTCTTAAGAGTAGACCTCGTTGGTTGCTACGGACGGCGTCTGCTAATTCTGCGACACCAGTCTAACCACAGATGAAACAGTTGCTTCGAGTCGGCTTTCCATGAAAACAACATTTTGTGAACGTTCACTGCAGGCACGATGGGCTCATTCTCTTTTAGGGTATAGCTTCACGCTGACGACAACCGTCAACTGTCAATCAACAAAAACCGTTAGGTTATTTGCGGTAGCCGATAATGTCTCGGTATGATTCAAGCCATAGCGACTTGAGCTGACGGAGCTCGGCACTCCAGGCGAGCCACAGTTTATCCCTACGCGCGCGCCGTGCTTGACGCCTGGCCTTGCGCTGGAGCCGACGGGCCGTAAGCTCCTCATAGCGTTCAAGATCCATTTCTAATCCTTTCCATGGGGTATAGAACGACATTTATAATACCCTATTTGTTAAACAAAAGCAATATCCCGCTCGTTAAATACGGAGAATTGAAAGAACTTTTTTGCAAGGCCTGGCCTTGCAAAAAAACGATGTAAGGAGTGTTGAAATGAAAATAGAGCCGGCCCGAAAGGAGCCAGTGGCTCTACTTTCAGGACGGCTCCCGCAAGACCTAGGTCTTACTTGTTGCTACGCCGCCGACCCAGTCGGTACTCGGCGGCTTCGCGCCAGGCGAGTCTTACGAACTCTGCCTCGATTCTAACGAAACGGACGAAACGCGCACGGCGCGTTTGGGTTGACCGAAGAACCCGGGCAAGTGCTTCGTCGAATTCCGCGTTGCTCATCATGTTTTTTGTCTCTTTTCTGTGCGTTTGCTGCACACGCCAACAACTGCTGTTGCTAACGTTCATACTCGAGAAAAGCGAAACACACTAAAAGTCCTTTCTACAGAACATTTATCCTATAGAACGATATCTATATTAACATAATTTTTAAGCAAAAGCAATACCCCACTCAAACGAGCGGGGTATTTTTTGAACGAAGTATCGATCTACGCTAGTAGCTCGACATCTTCGGCGATTTCACTCACCAACTCTTCGTCGATTTCTAGCGAGCCGTCCTCGCGCCTAGCACCGGTACCGACAGGAATCTTGCGACCAATAATCACATTCTCCTTTAGCCCGTGCAGGCGGTCAATTCGTCCGCTTACAGCTGCATTAATCAAGACGCGGGTTGTGTCTTGGAATGATGCGGCCGACAGGAAGCTGTCTGACCAGATCGATACCTTGGTGATACCAAGCAGTAACTGCGTGTATCCTACAAGCTCTTTCTTTTTTTCAACCAGCTCGGCATTTGCTTCAACAACCGCAGCTTTCGAAACAATGTCACCTGTCACAAAAGTACTGTCGCCTGGGTTTTCAATTTGAACCCGCGAGAACATCTGTCGTACGATGACCTCGAGGTGCTTGTCAGCAACAGCCTCACCTTGTGCCGCATAAATGCGGAGCACTTCGTTAACGATATATCGTTGCGTTACTTCAGTCCCCTTTAGGCGCATTATGTCGTGCAGGTTGAGTGAACCGATAGTTAGGCGATCACCTACTTCAACGATATCACCCGCCGCAACAACTAGTCGTGCGGTATTAGGGATTTCATAACGGACTGGTGAGCTGGCATTAGCAGCCAAAACAATTGTATCCTCGGCTACTTCTACGACTCCGTCAAACGGCGCCACAAGTGGCTTTGATTCACTCTCACCACTAGCCAGAACATCTCCAACCTTAACGTTACTCCCAGATCTAACTGCGATCGTACGGCCTTCAAGCGCAATACGCTCGACGTGGCCTGCTTCTGGAGTCACTTGAACAACGTACTTTTTGCCATCTTCCCAAACATCAACCAAACCGGTTACTTCCGTAATATGAGCTTGTCCTTTAGGGCTTCGGGCTTCAAACAGTTCTTCAACACGAGGCAGACCCTGGGTAATGTCGACACCGGCCTGACCACCTGCGTGGAAAGTACGAAGCGTCAATTGAGTACCAGGCTCACCGACAGATTGCGCAGCGATAACACCAACCGGCTGGTCTTTCGCGACCAATACACCACTGGCCATATCGATACCATAACTCTTGCGTGGAATACCACGTAGGTTTTTCGTGGAAAGAATTGACTGAATCTTTACTTCGGCAATATCTGCATCGGCTTCAATAGCATCAGCAATCTTGCGGGTAATCAGCTCGTCTGCCCCAATATGGCCTTGAACTTCTTCGGAAGTATAACGTCCAAACAGACGGTTTCCAAAGTCGATCATGGTTAGTTCTGTTTCAGAACGATAAATTGCATACCCATCATCATCACCTGGTTTGTCAGCAACAGTAAATACGTCTTGCGACACATCGACAAGTCGACGAGTCAAATATCCCGAGTCAGCAGTTTTCAAAGCGGTGTCAATCAACCCCTTGCGGGCACCACGTGTAGCCACGAACTGCTCGAGTGAACTGAGCCCTTTTTTGTAACTACTGCGGATAGGCAGCTCGATCTCACGGTTGGTAGCGTCTACCATGATACCGATCATCGCGCTTGCCAGCTTGACGTTTGAAATATCACCACGCGCACCAGAGTTAACCATAACACTAACACTCGTGTCCATACCTTTTAATTGTTTCTGAAGAAACTCGGTAATGTCACGGTCAACACGTCGCCACGAGGCAACTGTCAGACTGTATCGTTCATCTTCGGTCAGTAAACCTTGGTCAAATTGCTCAGAGATAAGGGTCGTCTTTGCGTCACCTTCGGCAATAAACTCTGCCGTCTCTTCAAAGCTAATGTAGTCGTCTTTACCGGTTGAAATAGCCGCAACGGTTGCAAAACGGAAGGCCAGGCCTTTCATGCGATCGGCTGTTTTGGCGGTAATTTCTGCACCGTACTTGTTAAAGATCAGTGCCAAAACTTTTTTGATCTGTTTCTTGTTCTGTACAGAGTTATCGTAAGGGAAATCTTTTGGAAGGATTTCGTTAAAGAAAACACGTCCAATGGTTGTCTCGTGCATCGCGCCCTTTGTAAAGATACGAATTGGAGACTGGAGCTGCAATCGCTTGTTGTCGTAGGCCATCTCGGCTTCGTATACTGAACTGTAAGACTTGATTGTGTCCGTTTGAGCGCTTGGCTTGGCGTAGGTTAAGTAATAGTTACCCAACACGACGTCTTGTCCAATACTCAGAACTGGCGCACCATCAGCTGGCTTCAGCAAGTTAGCGGTGGCACTCATCAGCTCACGAGCTTCACGTTGAGCTTCTTTTGAAAGCGGCAAGTGAACAGCCATTTGGTCACCGTCGTAGTCGGCGTTAAAGCCGTTGGCGACGAGTGGATGCAAGTGAATTGCCTTACCTTCTACTAATTTTGGCTGAAAAGCTTGAATTGACAGACGGTGAAGTGATGGTGCACGGTTCAGAAGAACGTATTTACCTTCAATAACAGCGTCAAGTGCATCCCAGACCAGTGCGTCACCAGCTTCGATTAAACGAGTAGCCGAGCGAATATTGTGAGCGTGTTCGCCGCGAATCAACCAACTAATAACAAACGGTTTGAACAATTCAATTGCCATTTGCTTTGGAAGTCCACATTCGTTGATTTTTAGCTTTGGACCAACCACGATAACTGAACGACCAGAATAGTCGACACGTTTACCCAGAAGGTTCTGGCGGAAGCGACCCTGTTTACCTTTTAGCATATCGCTAATTGATTTCAAACGACGGCGTCCACCAGTCGCATTGACAGCACGGCCACCGCGAGCGGCGCTGTTATCGATCAAAGCATCAACGGCTTCTTGCAACATACGCATTTCGTTTCGGCGAATGACTTCAGGTGCATTCAGGTCAATCAGTTTTTTTAGACGATTGTTACGGTTAATCACACGACGATACAGGTCGTTAAGATCTGAGGTCGCAAAACGTCCACCAGTTAGCTGTACCATCGGACGTAGGTCCGGAGGAATAACCGGCAGAACTGTCAGGGTAAGGCTACCTGGTTTGATACCAGCGGCAGCCATGCCTTCGAGCACTTTCAGACGCTTCAGTAGTTTCTTCTCTCGTTGACCTTTGGCACTAGCAGCCTCTTCAGTTAGTTTTACAATTAACTCCGGGATCTTGATTTCATCAAGCAGGGCTTTAAGGGCAAGTCCACCCATACCAACTTCAACCAGATCTTCGTAACTTTCAGGAAGATTACGGAAATCAACTTCGTTGATAAGTGCACCCTTGATAAGGCTATCAAGTTGCGCTTTTTTGACGGTATAGTTTTCGTTCAGTTCTTCGACTTCACGAGACATTTGAGCAGCTAAGGCTTTGACGTCAATAGTTTCGCCTTCTGCTTCGCGTTCGTAGCGAATTTTAATTGCAGCTCGGCCGGCTTCGGTTTCGGCTTCAAGGTCAGCTAAAAATTGTTCGCGTTTTTTGTCGTCTGATTTTAGGATAACGTAGGTCGCAAAGTAAGCGATACGTTCCAAATTACGAACGGTAATCCCAAGCAACAAGCTCATTGCGCTTGGTGTACCGCGCATAAACCAAATGTGGGCAACGGGGGCAGCCAATGTAATATGGGCCATACGCTCACGACGGACGACTGATTTAGTGACCAAGTCACCGTTTTTATCAATCGCCGCTTCTCGTGAACGAACGCCTTTTAGTTTGTTATCGTGTGGGTTAATATCTTTGACTGGGCCAAAAATACGCTCGCAGAACAAACCATCGCGCTCTGGTTTTTGTGTTCGGTAGTTAATCGTTTCAGGTTTGGTGACTTCACCGTGACTCCATTTTAGAATATCTTCAGGACTGGCTACTGCCAAGCGCACTGCGTCAAAGTCAGCGATTCCGTTGTTTGCAAGTACTCGTGACATATTACGCCTCCTCCTTAATTTCTTCTATTTCATCAATATCCTGAATTGTAACGCCATCACCAAGATCACCAAAGTCATCAGCCTCATCAAGAATGGCTTCGTTGTCGTCACCAGAAACTGGGAGTGCCGCAACGGGCTCGCCGTTAATAACACTGGCAATAACGTGTTCGGCATCAATAATCGCGTCCTCAGATTCATCAAGCAGGTCGACTCGCAGTCCAAGACCTTGTAGTTCTTTAACTAACACGTTAAATGACTCAGGTAGTTTTGGACCGACAATCGGTTCGTCTTTGATAATCGACTCGTAGGCCTTAGCACGTCCGTAAACATCATCGGATTTGATCGTAATCATTTCCTGTAATGTGGCAGCTGCACCATACGCTTCGAGCGCCCAGACTTCCATCTCTCCAAATCGCTGACCACCATTTTGCGCTTTACCACCGAGTGGTTGTTGCGTCACCATGGTGTATGGACCGGTTGAACGAGCGTGGATCTTGTCGCTTACCATGTGGTGAAGTTTCAAAATATGCATAACACCAACTGTGGTGCGCTCTTCAAAGGCTTCACCGCTACGGCCATCAATCAGTTGACTCTTGCCATCTCGGGCAAAACCAGCTTTTTCAAGCTCGTCGCTAATTGTTTTGTCAGAAACACCATTAAATGGAGGCGTCGCAACCTTGTATCCAAGAGCACGAGCGGCCATTCCAAGGTTCGTTTCAAACAATTGACCAATATTCATACGACTTGGGACACCGAGTGGGTTCAGGATAACGTCAACTGGTGTGCCGTCTTCCATGAAAGGCATGTCTTCAACAGGCAAAATTCGTGCAACAACGCCCTTGTTACCGTGACGTCCAGCTAACTTGTCGCCAACTGAAATCTTGCGCAGTTGAGCAACGAAAATTTGAATTTGCATCAATACACCAGCTTTTAACTCGTGACCGTTTTCGCGACTAAAGATCTTGACGCCGACAACCTTACCGCTACCGGCATTGTTCATGCGCTGTGATGTATCGCGGACGTCTTTGGCTTTTTCGCCAAAGATTGCCCGCAGCAGACGCTCTTCTGATGAGAGTTCTTGCTCGCCCTTTGGTGTAATCTTACCGACAAGCACGTCGCCAGATTTAACCTCGGAACCAAGCTGAACGATACCACTTTCGTCAAGGTGACGAAGTGAATCTTCGGATACATTTGGAATATCGCGCGTTACAATCTCGGGACCGAGCTTTGTTTCGCGGACTTCAACCGTGAAGTCTTTAATGTTAATGCTGGTCAAAGTATCATCTTCAACCAAACGGCTCGACAGCACGATAGCATCGTCCATGTTGTAGCCTGCCCATGGCATAAAGGCCACAGTCAGGTCACGACCAAGGGCAATTTCGCCATCATCAATCGAGGCACCTTCAATCAAAATATCATCGGCTTTGACTTTATCTCCACGTGAGACTTTAATCTTTTGGTTAATCGAACGATCGTCATTACTCTTCATGAAGTGAATTGGTTCGTAGATTTTGACGCCGTCAGCATATTTGACATGTATTTGGTCAGCGTCGGCACGAACAACTTCGCCGTCAGCTTCGGCAACCACCAGCTGGCTGGTGTTACGAGCGATCACATCCTCGATGCCAGTTCCCACAACAGGAGCTTTTGGCGTCAACAACGGAACTGCTTGCTTTTGCATGCTTGAGGCCATCAAGCTACGGTCAACACGGTTCTTTTCAACAAAAGGCACCAGTGAGGCGGTCGAACCAAGAATCTGCTTGTTCGCAGCATCCATGTAGGTAACTTGACTGACGTCAACTTGTTCTGGCAGGAGTCCGTTTCGAGCACTAACACGTTCGGCGACAAACGAACCGTCGTCATTCAGGTCAGCACCGGCGTCGGCAATAACTTCAGTCACTTCTTGTGAAGCATCCAGATAGACAAATTCGGAAGTAACTTTACCTTTTACAACCTTGCGGTATGGCGTTTCGATAAAACCATAATCATTCACACGAGCATAGGCAGCCAAGTTAAGCACAAGCCCAATATTGGCACCCTCTGGTGTCTCAACGGCACAAATACGTCCATAATGGGTTGGGTGGGCATCACGAACGTCAAAGCCAGCACGCTCGCGCGAAAGACCACCTGGGCCCATCGAACTCAGGCGACGTTTATGAGCAAGTTCTGATAGGGCGTTCGTTTCATCCATCAATTGTGATAGTTGTGAACTAGCAAAGAACTCACGAACAGCAGCGACAACCGGTCGAGCATTAATCAGCTGACCAGGAGTAACGTTTTCGATATCAGACATAGACATACGGTCCATGGCGTTGCGTTGCATACGAAGCATACCAACGCGGAATTGACGAGCCACCAGCTCACCAACTAACTTCACGCGACGGTTAGACAGAGCGTCAATGTCATCATGTGGTTCTTGGGTATTATTCAAACGAATAATTTCACGAACAATAGCAACGAGGTCGCTCAACTGGAAAACACGGAACTCGGTGGTGTTTGGCATATCAACACCAAGGCGTTGGTTCAACTTGTAACGACCGACACGGCTGTAATCAAATCGCTTAAAGTCAAAGAACATACGCTCAATCATAGTACGAGCATTGTCAACGGTCGCCAAATCACCTGGACGCAGGCGGCGGTAGACTTCAATCAGGGCTTCGTTGGCTCCACGAGCTGGGTCTTTTTCGAGAGTGGCATCGATATATTTAATTTCACCTGTATCAACATCGGCAAATAAGCTTTTGATGTCGGAGGTTTTGTTGTGGCCTAGGGCGCGGAATAATGTGGTAATAGGAAGTTTTCGACGGCGATCAATCTTTACATAAATAGCACCGTTACTAGCGGTTTCGAATTCAAGCCATGCACCGCGGCCTGGAATAAGTTTGGCTCCGTAAAAATTACGAGTGGCTGCTTTGTCGGCAGTAAAGAAGACACCAGCGCTACGAATCAACTGAGATACGACAACACGCTCGGTACCGTTCACAACGAACGTTCCACGATCGGTCATCCAAGGATAATCACCAAGGTAAATTTGCTGTTCTTTAACTTCACCGGTTACCTTGTTAGTAAGCTCGACGTTGGCGTGGAGTGGCGCGTCAAACGTCAGGTTATTTTCTTTTGCATTCTGTTCACTTATTTTTGGTTCTTGGAAGGCGTATTCCTTGAAACGCAAAGCTAATTTTTGACCAGTATAATCATCGATTGGATTAAGTTCTGCGAATATCTCGCTCAGACCAGTTTCGACGAATTCACGCCAACTGTCTTTTTGGTGAGCTATTAAGTTTGGCAACGGTAAATTCGCACCTCTTTTAGTAAAATATACACGCTCTCCGCTAACAGGCTTGGTTTTTGCCATAAGTATGCAATGCTCCTCGCAATAAATTGTATTAGTTAATAGGGTTCTCTTTGGCGCCGAAGATTCCCTTAACAGTGGTCAGTCCTAATGCAATGCCACTCGCACATTTGGACATAAAATAACCAAAGCTACACTACTTCTTGATAGCTATTGTGAACACTTAGGTCCGAATAGTCAAGACTTTAACGTGACATTATTTTTACGAGTTCGCAAAGCGCTAAATTTAGGCTTTAGTAATCACTCCATCGATCAGACCGTAGGCCTTGGCCTCTTCCGGTGTCATCCAGTAATCTCGTTCCATATCGATTTTAATCTTGGAAAGTTTTTGACCGGTGTTTTTTGCCAATAGACCGGCCAGCATCTCTTTGACAGCCAAGCCTTCTTTTAGATCAATTTCCATATCGGTCACCTTGCCCTGAGTACCGCTACTTGGTTGATGAATCATTACCTTACTGTGTGGCAAAGCAAAACGTTTGCCTTTAGCACCACTACTCAGCAAAAAAGCTCCCATACTGGCTTGCAAGCCTATACCGATTGTTTGAACATCAGGGCTGATAAACTGCATGGTGTCATAAATAGCCATACCATCGTAAACGCTGCCACCAGGACTATTGATATATAGTTTGATATCTTTTTTCGGGTCTTCATAGGCCAGGTGGAGCAACTGAGCCACCGTAATATTGGCCGTATGTTCGTTAACCTGCTCGCCAAGGAAAATAATTCGTTCGTTTAACAGACGTGAATAGATATCAAAAGCGCGTTCGCCGTCGCTTGTTTTTTCGATAACCGTTGGAACCAGGTAATTCTTTGGCTTAGTCATATATCTAGTGTATATAAAACTAGCACTCGTTGCAAGTGAGTGCTAGTTTTGCCTATAGAATCTGCAATTGACTATTTAGTATTGAGCTCAACCAAACGGTCGACTGTTTTTTCGGTCAGCAATCGATTGGCGATGTCGCGCTGGACTTCAGGGTCGTCAAACTGCTTCAAGGCCTCGGCGTTGTTGGCGTACTGCACCTTGTACTTATTAATATGCGCTGCAAGCTCTTCGTTAGTGGCGTCAATTTTTTCAAGTTTGCTCATTTCGGCGAGCGCCAAACCAGCTTGGACGCGTTTGAGGGCAGTTGGCTGCACTTCTTTGGCTTGCCAATCTTCTTTGTCTTTAAATTTTTGAGCTACCAGGTATTGGTCGATTGACAAACCTTGGTAGGTTAGATTACGTTCAAAATCCTGCTCGATTGACTTGGCTTGGTCGGTAATCAAAATCTCTGGCGCAGGGACATTGCTAACCGCGATCAGCTGTTTGACCAGTTCATCTTTTAACTTCTCTCGCGCTTCACCTTGTTTTTGTTCGGTCAGTTTCGCTTTAATATCGGCTTTCATTTCATCGGCCGAAGTAAACGGACCAGATTTGGCGGCAAAAACATCATCAACCACCGGTAATACCGATTCTTTGACTGATTTGAGCGTCGTCGTAAAGGTAACGTCGGCGCCCTTGAGGTCAGCCACATGATAGTCATCTGGAAACTTCAGTTTCAAATCGAACGTCTCGTCAACCAGGTGGCCCACAATCCCCTCTTCAAAACCAGGAATAAATGAGTTACTTCCGAGCGTCAGGGCATAATCGGTGCCAGTTCCGCCCTCGAATGCAACATCATCTTTTTTACCAATAAAATCAATGGTTGTCTCGTCACCACTTTTTGCGGCACGCTTCACTTCTTTTTTCTCGGCTACACCTTGGCGCATACGATCAATAATCTCGTTGACGTCTGCTGCCGTGACGGTGACTTTTTCAAGGGTGACTTTGAGTTTTTTGTAATTACCGAGCGTCACTTTTGGCAATATCTCGGCTTCGGCCGTGATTTCCAGTGTCTCTCCCGGGACATACTTTTTAACTTCAACCGAAGGACGGTCAAGCACTTGAATTTTTTCGGTCAAAAAAGCTTCGGCGACAGCCTTGCTGATGGCGTCATCTAGGGTTTGTTCTTGTAATACTTTGGGATTGATATGCTTGCTGGCAACGGCAATCGGCACTTTGCCTTTGCGAAAACCAGCGACTTTAGTGTCTTTGGCTAGCTTACTTAGTGCGACTTGTGTGGCAGCGGTTAATTCTGGGGTACCAAGCGTGATGGTCAGTTCAACTTTGGTGTCGGATAGGTGTTTGATAGTGGTATTCATACTCTGTTAAGTATACCAGACGAAAGAACTAAGCCAAATCGTCGTCAATATCGGTGCGGCGTTTGTCTTTGATGAAACTGATGATACGGGCAAAGCTCAACTTTTGCTCATCGGTGCTGGCGACGTGCTTTAGGGTATACAGTTCACTGTTAATCTCGTCTTGGCCGACAAATAAGATATAAGGTATATTTTTCTTGATAGCCGTTTTAATTTGTTTATCAAGTTTACGATCAGTGATATCAAGTTCGGTATTGACACCTTCGTTCCGCAGGTCACGAGCTAATTTGGTGGCGCTCCGCATAACGTCGCCCAGAACAACAATGTATATTTCGGTAGTCGATTTAAGTTTTGGTACCAAATCATGAACCTCGAGGAAGTTTTCGATCATTGTTCCGCCCGGTGCCATGCCAACAGCCGAGATTGGTTCAGCGCCAAACAGTCCTACTAAACCATCATAACGGCCGCCACCAAAGAGGGACCTGGTGTTGTCGGGGTGGGTATCAAAGACTTCAAATACCGTTCCGGTATAGTAATCGAGGCCGCGCATTAACGTGATATCAAAGATAGCGCTCTTAACTCCTGCCCGCTCTAGGAGCGTAAATAATTCCTGCACTTCAACCACGGCACTACTCTTTCGAATCTCAAACGGCAGGTCCGCCATACTCGATGCGCTTAGCAAGGCTGCAATTTTTGGTAGCCCTTCGTTTGCTCCTTCTGCTAAAATTTCACCTGCTTGGTCGCGAAACGCATCGTCGGCTATTTTATCTTTGCGGTCGAATAACTTTACCATCAACTGCGCTTGCACAGCATCAAGCCCAAGGTATTGAGCCATCATAAAGTTGATTAACTTTCGATTATTGATTTTAATCACGTAATCTTCAGTACGGGCGCCCAATGTTTTCATGATAGCGTCGGCCATCGTAATAATTTCGGCTTCCGCCGCAACGTCGTCAACTCCAAAAATATCTGCGTTTAACTGCCAGAATTCACGCTCTCGCCCACGTTGTGGTCGCTCATAACGCATAAAATTAGCTATTGAATACAGTCGAGCAGGATATGCCAGTTCTTGACGCTTGGCTGCGACCATACGGCTAACACTCGGCGTCATTTCGGGGCGAATCGCCACAATTCGACCACCACGGTCAGTAAAGGTATAGGTCTGCTCGTTGGCCAGCTCTTGACCACTTTTAGCAGCGTAAATTTCTAACGGTTCCACAATAGGAGCGCTGTATTCTTCGTATCCAA
Organism: Candidatus Saccharimonadota bacterium; assembly: GCA_014379635.1. GTDB lineage: Bacteria > Patescibacteriota > Saccharimonadia > Saccharimonadales > Saccharimonadaceae > UBA1547. The sequence goes on along the minus strand of JACMLL010000019.1, from coordinate 7,778 downwards.
ACCGTTCGGACACATTTCGCCAAGCAGCGAAAATGTAGTTTTGGATTCGCTTATCGTCAGGATAGTAGTCGCGCGTTCCTTTATAGGGTTGTGACGATAATATACTCATTGGGGTAATTATCGCATTTTTACCAGGTGGTTACAAGGCAGCGCGCTATTTTGTATTTTTTAATCGTCTTCACTATTAAACAATGTCGGTATATGTGCCATTGTGTTGCGGATAACGATCTGGTCGGCCGTAATATGATAGCGCGGGGCGGTCGCCGGATGCGTGGCAAATGTATGAAGTCTGTCACGCGCGCTCGCGACTTCGTCATGTGACCCCATCTTCCTTTTATCGATGTCAACAAAAAATCGTTTGCGTTCTTCCTCAATGGTGTCAAATCGCTCATCAAAAGCGGCGGGAATGTGGCGTAGAAGATCATACGATTCAGTCACTGTATTACTACGTTGACTCTGCCGTGCTTGAACAACTACCCGACTCGTTAACCGGCTCTCAGCTATATCTACTACCCCGTTTAGTAATACAGGAATGCGTGGCAACGCCGCAAAACGTGCGGACGCTCTGTACACCGATCCGTCCCGTTCGCGCCGATAGTAATTCTGTCGCTCTATAACCCGCCGATAAAAAGACCTGAACAAAAAAGCCGCCCGAAGCGACTCTTTGGTTTGTGGATCCAGGTTAGGATCAAGAAAATCGACCAGTGCATCCCGAAGTCGTTCACTAGGAATGAACGTTGTCCTCACCTCTACAGCTGGCGTCATAGGAGCTATTTCTCTCATGTAAGCTTATTATACTATGAATTATAACTTAAGTATATGCTGTTGACCCCAGACGTATAGCCAGTTAATGCTCAGGTGAGTCATCAATTAGACCTGTCGTCGCTCGAGCCACCTGAACCGCTACTATCTATTGACTTAACGCTGTTATCCTCGTTAACCTCGGGAATTTTTATTTCTCCCGAGCCAGACCCTGACGAATCGATTTTTGCGTCTTCTATTCTGTCTCTGCCGCTGCCACTTTCGTTAACGTCTATCAGCGTATCGTCCGACGAACTACCTCTACCGGAATTATCGTCATTTCCGTCACGTTGCGTATCTTCGATTCTTCGTTGTTCATCCGCCTGCTTTTGTTCGTCCTGGCGTCGGTGCTGCATTTCGTCTTTAAAACTAGGCTGCAAAATAACGCGTACTTCTTCGGTGGCACGTTTGATTGCATAGAGCGGCGAGCTGGGTTGAGCAAATTGAGCGGCTATAGATAATACCATTATGGTAGCAAAGGCACCGACCATTGCGAATCGCGGTTTGGCATAGATTGGCGTCTGACTAAAGCCAATCTGTTGGGCAATTTGCCTTTTAACCGAGACGTCAAGGTGCGGCACGGAATCCCGCAAATCATTCGTGATATCAGACAGTTCGCGTGCTTCCTGACGGGTTGCACCCGCCTTGCGTAGTTGTCTGTTTAATCTGATATTTTTCATGATAATACTTCCTTTAGTTTTTTGAGAGCTCGGTATTGTATAACCCGTACGTTTCCCTCTGCCATGCCCAGACTCTCGCCTGTCTTTTTAGCCGAATAACCCAACATGAATCGCATCGTCACTACCGATCGCATCTCTTCCGGTAGTGTGGCCAAGGCGGTTTTGATGGTCTCAGCCGAAGCCTGCTTGTCTAACTGTTCTTCGATGCTTTCGGCATCCGATACAACCTCGACTTCTACTTCGGTTACCACGGCTCGCTTCTTGCGCCAATGGTCCGTCATTGTGTTTTTGGCTATCTTATATAACCATGGCCTAGCCTGCTCGAAATCGAAGCTTTCCAAGTGCAACCATGCCTTAGTGAAAGTGTCTGCGGTCAAGTCTTCCGCCAATGCCTGGTCACGAACTCGGACCAGTAGATATCGGAAAATGTCATCGGCGTAAGAGTTATACATCTTTTCGAATCTCCGCTGCTTGCTTCTCATTCATACTCGCTTTCACATTATATGTAACGAAATTTATACTTATTCGTTACATCTAATGTCTAACATAACATAAGGAGGAAATATGAAGAAGATATTAATCATACCAGCAGTAATCGGTCTTTTGGCCGTACCAAGCTTCGCCCTAGCACAGGGAAGTACCGACGATAACACCGCGGCTCACAAAAGTATGGACGACAATAGCATGCTCGATATTCGTCGTGAAGACAGGCGAGTCGATGCAATGGACCACATGACCTCACAAAACCGCCACGACGACGATAACTCTGACGAAGATAACTCTGGTCGCCACCACGACAACTCTGTCATGGATAACTCTGGACGCCACGGAGACGACTCTGACGAAGATAACTCTGGTCGCCATGGGGATAACTCTGGTCGCCACGGAGACGACTCTGACGAAGATAACTCTGGACGCCACGGAGACGACTCTGACGAAGATAACTCTGGACGCCACGGAGACGACTCTGACGAAGATAACTCTGGACGCGGTAGCGGTAGCAACCGCCACGAAGATTAGTAGTTTTAAACAATAAGTTTCGTCTACCAAAAAGGGGCCTACGGGCCTCTTTTTGTGGTTTATAGAGTTATTTTATTACAGAACGTGCTGCTGGACCCAAGCATAAATAACGATACCAGAGGCAACGCCGACGTTGACCGAGCGCGTCGAGCCAGTTTGCTCGATCATCACCATCCGTTCGGCTGCCTGCACCATTTCAAGGCTGAGACCCGGACCTTCGCCGCCAAAGACCAAAACACAGTCTTTGGGTAACGTGATATCGGACAAATTAACCGCACCTGGCAAATTATCAACGGCGATGATTGTTTTTTTCAATTGTTTCATCCGCCCAGCAAACTCTTCAACCGTAGCGTGGTGTTCAATAGTCAAATAACGATCCGTCACCATAGCGCCACGTCGATTCCAATGACGTTTGCCAATGATATGGACCGCTGCCACGTTAAAAGCGTTGGCGTTGCGGACGATAGTTCCGATATTCATATCGTGTTGCCAGTTTTCAATCGCAATATGCAGGTCGATGCGACTTTTATCCAGGTCAGCCTTAATAGCCTCGACTGTCCAGTAGCGATATTTATCCAGCACGTTGCGGCGGTCGCCCGCTTTGAGCAGTTCGACATCGAATTTTGAGTCGGTCGGCCATGGTTTAGGATGTGGGCCGAGGCCGATTAGTTGTTCTTGCATAGAGTTATTGTACGCTAAGTGATCAGTTAGTGTCTTATGTAAAGAGTTCTATCATATACCATGGACAGCCTCCCGAAGAGTGCCATAACTTTTCTATATCAATTCGATAAAATGTTGGGGTTACAGATTATCGGCAAGCGCAAGAATGTCCTTGGCGCTTTTATCCTGTAAGTCCAGGATATCAAGACTCCCGTCGGATAGTACCTTGTCGACTACGTGGGTTCCCAGCTTATAGATGATCCATTTTTCTTTTAGCTCTGGATTGTAGAAAGCCCACTTCTCCCAATCATTCCTTGAGAAACCGTTTTTGATACTGCGTATTTTATTTAACCAGGCGTCGAGCTCGTCCGGGCTGTGTTGTTTATAATCGCCAAATAGTGGCTTAGTGCCAGCGTGTTCTCTTTCGAAAACAGTTGCACATCCTTCGTAGATGCTCGTTTCAATCATCGCCAGCGGGCCTCTCTCGGCCAGGTGGCTGAGTGTGTAGCTTTGCTTTATATGGTAAGACTCGTGGAATATAGTACCGCGTAGATCAACCATCTGAGCGTGTTGATCGGGGAAATTTTTATCGAACTCTAGGTTTATTATGTCGTGGGAATATGCAAAACCGCTCGTTCCGATCTCTTCTGTAATTTGCTGTTCCTTAACAAACAATTTCATGTTTTCAGGTAGACCGGGCAGAAGCGCCCTGGCTTGGTTATAAAAACCACCAAGTGGCCTCTCGAGCTTTTTTTGGACCACTGGGTCAGTATAATGGATCACTTCAATCATTGACACATATTATGTCAGTTCGTTATATATATGTCAATAATATGTAGCCACGATGTAACTACGCCAAGTAGCTTGATTGAGTTCTGTTCGCGCCAGTCAGCCACATGGGCGTGATAATGATATAATATGCACAGCTAGTATTCTAGAGTTCTTTACCGATTACGAGAGGTGAATAATGGCCGATGTGCCGCAAAGCGAGGCGATTATTACGCTTCAGGCGCTGCTTGATAACTTGTCTAGGGCTGAAGTCCTGCTGGCGAGGGCCGAGCTTGCCAAGGATCAAGAAATCAAAGCAGTTTTGGACAAGCACGGACCCAGGGTAGACGCTTTGACGACTACTCGAGAGGAGTTGGTCGATCGTATCACCAGTATCTATAGCTTGCACCAAGCATTTCTGACCGAAGGCCAAAGCAAGACGGTTATCTTGCGCGGCGGCACCCTCAGCGCTAAGTTTGCGACCGCTTCACTGGTCATTGATGACGAATCACTGGCTATGCGTTATATCAAGCGCATGGTTAAACTTCCACTGTTCACCCGACCCGGCAAGCGCACCCTAAACAAGGACGCGCTTGAAAAGAACCCCGAGTTTGTCAACAAGGCGCTTGGTATGCACCTCGACCAGTCCGAGAGCTTGACTATCAAGCTACCAAAGCTTGGTGTCGAGCGCATTCGTCGTCTGCACCCGCTGCGCACGCTTCTAGATCAAACCGGCTAACGCCCCACTGCCACGTCGAGCACTACTACAAAAGTAAGCTCCGTGAAAGCGGGGCTTACTTTTATTTATGGCTTTTTTATCATAGCGCCGGACCTGTCGAAGTTGAATTATTAGCCGTGCCGTTCCAGATCCAGTTTGGCGAGTTTCCATCGAAGTAATTATATAGCGTTGACCCCTCTGTAATCATAACCGCGTCAAAATCAAGCGTTTGACCGGCAACAGAAGCCGGACTTCCGGTCGCTGGGTATGGCCCCCATACAAAGACGACCTTCGTAGCATTAGCTGGTGCGGTACCGCTGACCGACAGTCGCTGCCAGGTATTAACTGGTACGCTCACCTCGCTACCTACAACATTCGTAAGGTTAGTGCTTGAAATATCTTGCCACGTAACGAACGCCTTGTGCCCGGTAACTACAGATGCACGAATGTAGGCAGAAAAATTATAAGTTTTTCCTGCGACAACTGGTACTACGTACTGAAAGCCGATATCTTGGCCGCCTCCACCGGTTGTCCAGGTTTTCCTATAGCCGAAATTTCCACTGAACGCTGCAGTGTTTGCTCGGGTTAGCACACCAGTGCCGCCGCCCGATCCGTACCAACGCTGCGCCCAGTCAGTACCGTCCGTCTCTATATTCGGATTAGTAGCTAAATTTGTAATCGCCGCTACTCCCCCAACCAAATGGCCGTCGCAGACGCCGCTACTTGGCGTCGTGTTGTTAGTTGTATTAATTCTATAGATTGCCGTGCCATTGGTTGCCGTGACACAATAAGTCTGCGGCGTAACAGCGCTATTCACCGAATATTGGTACGACGTGCCGTTGGAATTAGTGATGCCAATTGTAGCTAGATCTGCCGGATACGAACTGTTGTCAACGACATAAAGTGCTAATTTTTTAGCCGTCTGCTCAAGCGCTGACGAGACCGCGGCGGCCTGGGCTCGACCCTGGATGCCGTTATAGGCCACGATGGTTATGGCGGCCAGGATACCGATCACCACGATGACGATCAGGAGCTCGACGATTGTAAAACCGTGTTGTTTATGATTTGCCCACATAGATTGTTTATAATTATATGCTATATGAATACAAGGTCAAAGCACGAAAAAAGTGAGCCGTGTCAACTATTGGCCACCAGCATTATAGATTGCCTGAATATCGCTCGATGTTAAGGCGCTATTGTAAATACGAACATCGTCAATTGAGCCGGTGAACATTCGGTTTGCCCCGTAGCCCCCAATGTTGGTTTGATTAACTGGTGTTATAGGTGAGGTGCCGTTATAAAGGCCGATGTATACACCATCAAGATAGGCGGTTGGTTGGCCGCTGTTATTTATTGTCATAACAATATGGTGCCAACCAGTTGGTATGGTGGCGCTTGTCTGTATCCAACGTCGAGTCTCATACAACATAATCAAATAGCTGCCTACAGTATCAAATGAACCATTACCAATACCAACGGCGAAGCCATCACCCCCCGCTGCTGATCCGATTTTGACAAAAGCACCTTTATTTGGATTTGTGGGGTTATATATCCAGCATGAAACTGTTGAATTATTCGTACCCAGCCCAAAAACCGAGGCAACTGTTAGGTTGGTGGCGCCATTAAAATTATACCCTCCATTAGCCAAACCGCTTTGTCCGGTGGTAAGTGCTGCCCCATTAACCGTACCGTTATTACCATAGCCGCTGTTGTCATTTGGATTACCATTCAAAGGCCACCAACCGACTAAGTTACTCGAATTGCAGTAGCCGTTTTGAGGTGAGATATTGCCATTGGTGACTGAATACAACGCACTTCCGTTTGTGGCGATTAGACAGTACGAAGGTGTGGCCGAGTTATCAAAAGTATATTGGTAGTTTGCCGAAGCACTATTTTGAATACCGACAGCGGCGACGGTCGCAGGATAAGTATTATTGTCGACGAAATAGAGAGCCAGCTTTGACGCAGCTTGAGTCAGAGACGACGAAACAGCGGCGGCTTGAGCCCGACCTTGGATGCCATTGTAAGCGACGATAGAAATCGCGGCCAGAATGCCTATCACAACAATGACAATCAGGAGTTCGACGATTGTAAAACCGCGAGACGAAAGAGGTTTATTTATCATAATGCTGGTCCAGTTGAGGACGAATTGTTAGGTGCTCCGTTCCAAGTCCAATTGGAAGAATTGCCGTCGGCATAATTATGAAGAGTATTAGATTTTTCGATCAAAAAAGCATCAAACCACAGCGTGTCGCCCGCTATCACCGCTAGGTTATAGCCGCCCACTTGGTTGGGGTAAATATCAATCGCCGGCGTGAACGAACCGGTTACTTTTGTCCATACGTTGGCCGGTACTGCCACCGACGCAGAGCTCCCGCCCGTATAAGTACCGTCACTGACCTTGGAAGCATCGGTGTAAGGTATTAAACTACCGGCTTTGGTGGAATAGACCCAAAACGACCAAAACATTTTTTCACCGGCGTTTACTCGTAACGTCGTACTGGTTGGTGGCCTGGCCATGGCGCCAATCTGACCCGTCCCGTTCACAGCCGTCTTGAGCGAGGTGGTACCTAGATAGCTTCTATCGGAAGCGATTGTTCTGGTACTGGTAGTCGGGGCGCCTGCAAATCCAAAGGCGGATACACTGTTGGCGGCATCCGGATCGGTTGCATAGTTAGTAATCGCTGCCACTCCCCCAACTAAATGACCGTCACATACTCCGCTACTAGGCGCTGTATTAGTTGCGTTGACCCTGTAAAACGTTGTGCCATTAGTAGCTGTGACGCAGTAGGTTTGTGGCGTGACGGCATTGTTAACCGAATATTGATAAGAGGTGCCACCAGAGTTGACGATACCTATTGTTGCGAGGTCAATTGGAAAGACATTGTTGTCGACTGCGTATAGAGCTAACTTCTTAACTGTTTGCTCTAAGGCTGATGAGACAGCGGCGGCCCGAGCTCGGCTTTGAATGCCGTTATAAGCCACAATTGTAATCGCCGCTAAGATACCGATCACCACGATGACGATCAGCAGTTCGACGATTGTAAAACCGCTAGTGTTGATTCGCCTACTAGATACCATAGCGCCCTCGCAGGGTATTGAAATTTTGGTTGGCTTCAGCCGCCGAGAGT
>JACMLL010000018.1 GCA_014379635.1 Candidatus Saccharimonadota bacterium | reverse complement strand
GGTGGCTCGGCCTATCTGACCGAGTTGACAAATTACGTTCCAACAGCCGCGCATGCCGAAGCCTATGCCGAGCTCGTGGCTCAAAAAGCTGTTCGTCGACGCCTGATAAAGGCAAGTGGTGAAATTTCTGAGCTTGGCTATAACGAAGAGACAACTACCCAAGAGCTACTCGAAAAAGCTGAAGCTGAACTATTTTCAGTGAGCGACCAGTCGCTTAAACAAGACCTGGTCAGCATCGAAAGTATTTTAACTGAGAGTTTTGACCGCATGGAAGAATTGCACCGTAACAAAGGAACATTACGCGGCGTTCGGACCGGTTACCGAGATCTTGATAATATGACGGCTGGTTTTCAACGAAGCGACCTGATCATCCTAGCGGCTCGTCCTGCAATGGGTAAAACGACGCTGGTGACTAATCTTGCTTATAACGTGGCGACCGTTGCAAAGCAACCGGTTTTGTTCTTTAGCCTCGAGATGAGCAAAGAGCAGCTGGTCGACCGTATGTTGGCCGACGCATCCGGTGTTGACGCTTGGAATATTCGCACAGGAAATCTGTCGGACGAAGACTTTAGTAAATTATCCGAGGCAATGGGTGAAATGGCCGAAGCCCCGATTTTTATCGACGATACTCCTGGTGTTAGCGTTCTCGAGATGCGCACAAAAGCCAGGCGAGCTGCCCACGAACAACCACTCGGACTAATTATTATCGACTATTTGCAGCTCATGCAAGGCAGCGGACGCGGTGACGGCAACCGCGTGCAAGAGGTGAGTGAGATATCGCGTGGCCTCAAACTGATTGCCCGTGAGTTAAACGTACCAGTAATCGCCCTTAGTCAACTGTCCCGTTCGGTTGAGTCGCGCAGTCCTCAGATTCCACAACTTTCCGACCTACGCGAATCGGGTTCAATCGAGCAAGATGCCGATATTGTCATGTTTATCTATCGAGAAGCGTACTACAATCCCGAGACTGAGCGGGAAAATATTACCGACCTTATCATTGCTAAGCACCGTAACGGACCAACGGGCAAAGTTGAGCTTTACTTCCACCCTGAACGTCTCCGATTTATGTCGCTTGACCGCAAACACGACGCCTAGCGTGATATAATCAAAGATACTTATGGGTATCGACGTTACTTCTTTTTATACCTACCGATGGCGCTACTGGATAGGCTACGGTTTTGTTGGCGCCCTGTTAGTTGGCTTGCTCCTTTTTGCCGGATTATACGTCCCTGGTGGCATTTCTTCCCAAGAAATGGAATCGGTCATCAAAAGCTCGACTATTTCCCTGTCAAATATCGATAGTCTGGCAATGACCAACTTGCCGTATCATTTGCTCCAGAAAGCAAGTATAACCATCTTCGGTGTCAGCGATTTCAGTATTAAGCTACCGTCGCTCATTTTGGCGTTTTTCTCGGCCATTGGGTTGATAGTGTTACTACGACGCTGGTTTCGACCTAATATAGCTTTTTTGGCTTCTGTTATAGCAGTGACGGCTAGTCAGTTTTTGTTTATCGCTCAAAATGGAACGCCTGACATTTTATCTGTATTATGGGCTGTTTGGCTGCTACTGCTGGGCACACTCATTGCCAAACGAGCCCAACCACGTACTCTTTGGAAAGTATTATTTTTTATCGTCTCCGCCTTGAGTTTATACACACCACTTAGTATCTACGCACTAGTTGCACTCGGTTTATCCGCAGTGCTTCACCCGCATCTTCGTTATATTATTCGCCAATTATCAAAACGAAGGTTGGCTGGTGCTTTTGTGTTGGGTATTATTATTATAATTCCACTTGCACTCGGAGTTGCAAAATCCCCCGAGTTAGGCTTGTCCGTCCTGGGAATACCAGCCGAGTGGCCAAGCGTAAAAGCAAATGTATTGCTGCTCGTCCAGCAGTATTTGGGTTTTTCACTTCCCAGTAGTACGAGACTGATGACGCCAGTCTTTGGTCTTGGGGTAATGTTAATCGTAGGCTTCGGAATGTATAAGCTTATTCGCACCCGGCAAAGCGCCCAAAGCTATATTGTTATTATTTGGCTGTTATGTTTAGTGCCGATCCTTATCACCAACCCACTCCATACCAGTGTGACATTTTTACCAATCGTATTACTGTTGGCGACCGGCCTCAGCAGCTTACTGGGATACTGGTATCGTCTCTTTCCTCGCAATCCTTACGCGCGCGTTGCAGGACTGGTTCCGCTTGTTATATTGGTCGGCGCACTGGTGTTTAACGGTCTAGAGCGATACATGTATGGCTATCATTATGCTCCAAAAACAGTCGCAAATTTTTCGCAGGACCTATCACTTCTTCCGAAAAATACTCGTCAGTTAGTTGTGACGGCCGAGCAACTGCCGTTTTACCAGATCGTGAAAACTTACCATAAAGACCTGGCCATAGTAACCGAACCGTCTGGGAATGAGTTCGTTGCAACGTTAGCTGCGAAAAAGACCTACACCACATACAGAATTGACCGAATCGTCACCTCGACAACCTATAAGCACGCTGACCGCTTTTACGTCTACAAAAAGACTGTCGAGTAACGTATACTTAAAGATGATACTACACAGGGGGAATAACCAATATGGCATTTGACCAAGTAAAGATGTTGAACAAATTGCGCAAAGCGCAAAGTGATCTAAAAAAGGAAATTGTTGAAGTTGAAGCTGGCGACGGCGCCGTTGTCGTTCAAGTGACAGGTGAACTAAAGCTCAAAAGTGTCAAAATCGACCCAGCACTCGTTGATCTTGAAGATATTGCCGAATTAGAACACTGGATCGAAATCGCAGTCCGCGATGGCCTCGCGAAAGCCCAAGAAATCGCCGCCGAAAAAATGAAGCCACTCATGGGTGGACTCGGCAGCCTCGGGCTCTAGGGCAACCGTGGCACAATTACTTCCATCGGCACTTGTAGCTGCTATTGACGAGCTAGGGAAACTACCTGGCGTCGGAGCACGCACCGCAGAGCGATATGCTTATTTTTTGTTGCGCACAGAGGAACGAACGAGTGAAAAACTGGCTGCCGCCATTACACAACTGCATAAAGGCGTCAAAAACTGCCCAATCACCTTTGCCTTGATTGATACGAACGAAGAAGTGTCGAGTTTGTACAGCGATGCCGGACGAGACAAAAAACTCATTGCTGTCGTAGAAGAGCCGCTTGATATCATTTCACTAGAACGAACCGGCCAATTTAAAGGTACCTATCATGTTTTGGGCGGCGCCATCAGTCCAATCGACGGTATTGGCCCAGAACAACTGCATATTCCAGAACTTTTGAAACGCTTGATTGAAGACGAAGTAGATGAGGTGATTGTTGCCACCAATGCCAGCGTAGAAGGTGAGTCGACGGCCTTATTCTTGAAACGGCTGATTACCGAAGCTGATATTGAAGTAAGACTAAGCCGCTTGGCCCGTGGTATCCCGGTTGGTGTCGACCTGGAGTATGCTGACCAGATCACGTTGACCCACGCCCTCGAAGGACGCCGCGAGCTCTAGCGTTCATGCTACAATAACAACATGAAAATAGTGGGCGAATCAAGCGCACCCAAAAAGGGTAATCACGGCTTCACTATCGTTGAACTGCTAATCGTCATCGTGGTCATCGGCATCCTGGCCGCTATCACCATCGTGGCCTATGGCGGTATCCAAGGCCGGGCTCAGGTAGCTTCGGTATCGACCGGGCTTGAACAAACAGCCAAGCAACTGGCTTTATACCTGGTCGATAGCAGCAACTATCCCACCAACTTGGCCACGATTGGCATCAACAACACCGGGGCGACTTCCTACCAGTACTCGGTCGATAATACCGTAACTCCACCAAGCTTCTGTGTAACAGCTATCAACGGCAGCGCAATCTACCGGATCAATTCAGCTAATCCGACGCCGAGTAACGGAGTCTGCGACGGGCATCTAGTAGGCGGCGTGCTGGCAGTCACCAATCTGGTAACCAATCCTAGTCTAGAGACCGGCTTAAACGGATGGGGAAATTTTGGGTGCTCATCGTTTACCAGTGATTCGAGTACGGCTAAATCGGGAAGTAACTCCGCAAAATGCATCTCCAACACCACGGGTGTCCAGTTTTTCACAGGTCCGATAGCACCCGCCCTGCCAAATACAGCCTATCGTGTCTCCGGCTGGGTAAGATCTGACCAGAACAGGCAGGTTGAGATCTATCTAGCGGCCCAGAATGCCGTCGGAACCGAACTTATGCGTGTTAACAGTAACTACGTTACGCTGACACCAAATACCTGGGTATATGCCACGGCTGGAGGGACGACTCCAGCTGGCACGACTCGGATTGACGCCCAATTAAATTTTCGCAGCTCAATCATAGGAGAACAGTCGTGGGTCGACTCGTTGATATACACTCAGTCAGGTAGCAGCGTTAATTTTGGCGACGGAAACTCACCGAATTGGACCTGGAACGGTGCCTCGAATAACTCAACTTCGACCGGACCTGCGCTATGATAAGTCCCAGGAAACAGCTGGGCTTTACTATTGTTGAACTTCTAATAGTCATCGTGGTCATCGGCATTCTGGCGGCGATTTCAATCGTGGCCTACACCGGCATCCAAACTCGGGCTCAGGCCGCTGCCGTGACGTCGGCCCTGGGCCAAACCAACAAAAAATTGGCTTTGTATCTGGTCGACAACGGTACCTATCCGCCGGATCTATCGACGGTTGGCATTACCAACTCCGGCTCGACCTCCTACCAGTATTCGGTCAACAACCTGGCCGCCCCGCCGACCTACTGCCTTACCGCGACCAATGGCGGCACAAGTTACAAGGCCAGTTCGTCTGTGCTAATTCCAAATAGCGGCGGATGCCCCGGACACGGAATTGGGGGAGTCGCGGCTATAACTAACCTATCGGCCAACCCAAGCCTAGAGATCGATACGTCTGGCTGGGGTGGCCCCAACGGCTCTATTGTCGTCCGCGACCCGGCCAAATCACAAACCGGTTCGGCTTCGCTCAAGACCACCATGCCGATCGCTAGCTCGACGGCTGTCGGTGCCTCGATCTTCAGCGCCACGGTTTTGACCGGATTGAAAGCTAATACCAATTACAACGTATCGGCCTATGTTTACGTGCCCAGCGGTACGGTCGACGTCACCTTTAGTGTCCAGGGGGCGGGTATGGCGTCGATGGCCAACGGCGCACCTGGCGCCTCGACCTCAACCAAGGATGCCTGGGTCCGAATTAATTGTGCCTTCGTAACCAACACTAGCGGCTTCTTAATCGTTTATATACTTGATAAAACGGCCACCACTGTCGCCGGTACTCAGTTCTGGATTGACGGCGCCATGGTGACCGAGGGCACGACTTTGTTAAACTACGCCGACGGTGCTTCGACCAACTGGGCCTGGAACGGCACGGTTAATAACTCGACGTCAACAGGACCTGCTTTGTAACTTATCGCCTCAACCTTCTACTTCTGTTACAATAATAACCAATGTTTGACATCGCCAAAGAACTTATCGATGAGGCTAAAAAAATTATCGTTATCCAAGCTGAAAACCCCGACGGGGACTCGCTTGGCAGTGCGCTAGCGCTCGAGGAGATACTTGGTGACCTAGGTAAGGAAGTCTCTTTGTATTGCGACGTCGAGATACCAAAATATCTGCGTTATATTACCGGCTGGGACCGCGTCGCGCAGTCATTTGACACGAGCGCTGATTTAGCAATTATCGTTGACACGACCAGTGAGACACTAATCAGCAAAGCCTTGTCTATGCCTGGTGTGCGCCACTTTTTCGAGAGCCATCCCGTGCTTGTCATCGACCATCACACAGAAACAGCGTCAACACTCAGTTTTGACCACGCCTTAATCATTGATGAAGCAGTTTCGGCCACCGAAGTTATTTATAAAATTGCCTCGACGCATGGCTGGACAATCAACCAACAAGCCGCTGAAAACATGTTAGCAGGATTACTATCTGACAGTTTGGGACTGACAACTCAAAACGTCAACGAATCGGCCTACATGGTGGCCAGTAAGTTGGTCGGACTTGGTGCCGCTCCATCGGTTATCGAAGAGCGTCGCCGTGAATTTATGAAAAAATCACCCGAGATTCTAAAATACAAAGGTGCGTTAATTGAACGGATCGAATACCTACTGGACGGTAAGCTGGCCTTGATTCATATCCCTTGGGAAGAGATCCAACAATATAGCGATCAATATAACCCCAGTGTCCTCGTACTCGACGAAATGCGCCTCGTGGAAGGCGTCGAGATTGGTGTCGCTATCAAGACCTACCCGGACGGCAAACTGACCGGTAAACTCCGCAGTAACTCACCAATATCGGCAACGGTGGCAGGTTTCTTTGGTGGGGGTGGCCACCAATATGCGGCGGGCTTTCGTGTCTATGAATCTCTTGATACAATAATTCCAGAACTATTAACTGCTACCGACAAAGCTCTCAGAGATATAGAAAATGACGTTCAAACTACATAACACACTAACCGGTAAGCTTGAAGAATTTGTCTCACTAGAGCCAAATCAAGTCAGCCTTTATACCTGCGGGCCGACCGTCTATGACTACCTTCATGTTGGTAACTGGGCAGCCTATATATACTGGGATACCCTGGTGCGGGTGCTCATGGCCAACGATTACACAGTGAACCGTGTTATGAACATCACCGATGTCGGCCATTTAGTCAGCGACGCCGATGAAGGTGAAGATAAACTAGAAAAGGGTGCCAAGCGTGAAGGTAAGACCGCCTGGGAAGTGGCAGATTTTTACACGAAAGACTTTTTAAACAACAGCGACCGGCTGGGTCTGGTTACACCTCAACATATTGCAAAGGCGACCGACTTTATCTCACAACAACTCGACCTTGTCCGAACCCTTAAAGAAAAGGGGTACACGTACCAAATTGATGATGGCGTTTATTTTGACACGAGTAAATTCCCAACCTATGCCGATTTTGCTCACCTAAATCTTGAGTCCCTTCAAGCGGGCGCCCGCGTCAAATTTAACCCGCAAAAACGTCATCCTAGTGATTTTGCCTTATGGAAGTTCACGCCAGAAGGTGAGGAACGAGACATGGAGTGGCAAACGCCTGGTGATTTACTAGAAGAACAGCGGGTGGCGGCGAGCGGGGCTGTACCGATTATGGGCTTTCCTGGCTGGCATCTTGAGTGTTCGGCGATGGCAATGAGTCTTTTGGGTGAAACCCTCGACATCCACACAGGTGGCATCGACCATATTCCCGTTCACCACACCAACGAGATTGCGGAGTCCGAGGCTGCAACTGGTAAACGTTTTAGTAATTATTGGCTTCACAACAACCATCTAAAAGCGGACGGTACGAAAATTAGTAAATCGCTCGGTAACGGTTACACTCTTGATGACCTGGAGAAAAAAGGCTTTACGCCACACGATTACCGGCTTTTTGTCTTACAGAGCCATTATCGAACCGAAGGAAATTTTACTTTTGATAATTTAACTGCCGCCAAAAATCGCCTTCATAACTGGCGCAACAACGCCGCTCTCCGCCATCAAATACACGACACACTGACAGACGATAGGGATAGGGAAGCGGATAATAAAGCTGTGTCGCTGTACGCGACGTCACAGGCCCTTCTGGAGGCACTTGGTAACGACTTAAACACTCCTGAAGCACTGATGCTGATTGACGACGCCTTTTCGCGACTATTGGGCGCAAAGCTCGAGAATATCCACCGACACGCTCTCGTTGAGCTCCTGGAAACCATAGACAACACGCTCGGCCTTCAATTGATAGATAGTAGCGACGATATATCTGACGACTCAAAACGACTTATTGTTCAGCGAACTAATGCGCGTAACAATAAAGACTGGTCGCAGTCTGATGCACTTCGCGACGAACTACTAGGTCAAGGTATTGTAATTCGAGATACTCTCAGTGGTAGCGTTTGGGAATACGTCGCCTAAATCGATTCTTCGCCTTGAATTTTTTTTATCAGCTTACTAAAAGGCTGGACGCTTTTTATGCGGTTACGTTTGGCTC
>JACMLL010000017.1 GCA_014379635.1 Candidatus Saccharimonadota bacterium | reverse complement strand
CTGCTGGCTTGGGCGAATCTAATCATACTCCCGAGTATAGTCGTCTGCCCGTCAATCGCGCAACCGTTGTTATTTTTATGATTATGCTTGCGCTTTTAACAGCGTTCCAGTAAAGTATGTATCAAGCGAAAGTTACAAAAACAAACATAACTTAAAAAACATATGTTGTGACTGATCGCACTACGATATCCACCACAACAAAAAACGCCTCTCGTGGAGGCGTTTTACTCTTTTTCGGCCTTAAATGAATTCTTGTCGCGCCATTTGGCAATTTCAGCGTGATGCCCGCTTAACAGGACGTCAGGCACTTTCAGATCTTTAAAAACTTCCGGTCGAGTATATTGCGGAAACTCAAGTGTCTCGCCATCACTAAAACTTTCGATAGCGGCGCTGTTTTCCCCTCCCAGGACTCCAGGAATGAGCCGAACGATACTGTCGATAATCGTCATAGCGGGCAACTCTCCACCAGTCAGCACATAATCCCCGACACTCACCTGCTCGTCAACAACTGTCATAATTCGCTCGTCTACGCCTTCGTAGCGTCCGCAAATAAAAATATAGTCATCATTACTATCAGACCAGGCCTGGGCCATAGCCTGCTTCCAGCGCTGCCCACGGGGTGTCATAAGCAGAACTTTCGCCTCCGGTGCATAGGTTTTAGCTTCCGCCACAGCCCCGAACAACGGTTCGGGCTTTAGCAACATACCGTCACCTCCACCGTAGGGCATATCGTCAACCTGTTTGCGGGGACCCAGCCCAAAATCACGCAGATTAACCAGTCGGAATTCAACCGCCTGTTGCTCCTGCGCCTTCCACATCATCGAGTTATGCAGGACGCCTTCGAACATTTCTGGAAACAAGGTAATAACTTGGATTTTTCTCATCTGTTACCATGATACGTCGATACCAACTAAAAAACCACCAAAAATGGTGGTTTTTTATACATATAAGGCTCTCAACAATATATTTGTTGCTCGCATGAGCTGATTCTCGCAGTTCAAAGATTGTTTGCTTTGGAACTATCTATGATTATATATCCAGGTCGTCTAGTTCTGCAAGCTCTTCGCGCGTCTTTTTTGAGTAATCAGAAGCGTTATCCACAGGCTCATCTGTAGAGTTCTTCACAGGCTCGTCACTAGGGCTATCCGATGATGTAGTATAGCTTTCACTCTGATCGTCATTATTGACGATTTTGAGGTTATAGCGAGCGTCATTCTTGGTCCCGAGGGCACGAAGCAGCGTCCGAAGGCTTTGGGCAGTCACGCCGCGCTTACCAATCACTCGCCCTAAGTCGTCTGGGTTGACCGTCAGTGTTAACAGCACACCCTTTTCGTCAATCAGTCGCTCGACAGCAACGTCGTCTGGGTATCCTACTAATGATTTTACGATAAATTCCACAAATTGCTGGTCAATTGTTGACATGCTTATCTCCCCCACTGCCATGCAGCCATACTCACTTATGTCGTGTATTCATTGTATCATGGCGAGATTGGTGCGCGCGATGTGATTCTTGCAATTGTACAGAGCTTGGGCTATTGCTTTTTACATGTTTTTATGGTAGTATAATATGATGACTATTGCTGAGATGGAATCTAACTCAGAGATCACCTCAAGCTTAGACCCCAAGAGATTAAAAAAACTTCGCCTCAATTGGCTTTCGGAGTATTCCCACATAGACCCCGACAACTCTACCGACAAAGGATACTTCTCGCCAGCCCAAGAGCAATATCTTGGATCGTGCATCCAAGAAGCAGAGAAAACCCAGGAAGTTCTTGACTTGAATCTAGATATTGAGCCCGACCAACAGACAGAAGCGATGCGTATCATTACCGAAGGAGAAAAAGCCACACAGGCCCTGTTTGAGGTTAATATACCCTTTGCGATTATGCTCGCCCGGGCATCTGTCGGTATCGAATACCCTTCTGTTGTGCAAAAGATTAAAGCCAAGAATTTTACGCGTATAGCTGGAAATGCCCTTGGAACTTACGCGCCAATCGCTCACTTAAAATCACCGTTTGCAGATTTAGAAAACCGTTCGATAAGCGCACTTGAAGGCTTATGGAAGGCGGCAAAAAGCTTCAAAGCTGATCATAACGCTAAATTTATTACTTTTGCCGCTTGGCGTATTCAAAAACAAATAGAATATGACTGTCATAACGAAGAACATGCCGGAGTGCGGTTGCCAGAACATCGTCACGATGAGATTGGTGCTTTTTTCCGCAACAACCCTATGATGGACCCAGAGACTATGCCTTCTAGCATACAGCAACTCCTGACCGTAACCGGCTATACGAAGTTTCCTGGATCACTCATTAATAATGAAATTTCTCTAGATTACAAAAACAGTGACGACGACGAGCCAGATGATATTGCGGACGTATTTGGTGTTGCTCGTGGCCAGGGATATGACGCAGAGGTCGCATTCAATTTTGTTGACGAAGAACTCCGGGCCGTCCTGCAAACCTTAAGGCCAATCGAAACACGGGTCGTTGCACTGCGCTTCGGATTGATTACTGGGGAGCCTTTAACCCTCGATGAAATTAGTAAAATTATTAAACGCCCTCGCGAAAGGGTTCGTCAAATTGAATCAAAAGCTATGTTAAAAATGAAACATCCTTCGCGCTCGCAGACACTAAGGGACTACATGGGAGATGATACGCTGCTTGACGAACTATCAAGTGCGTATGAACAGCAGCATGGCAGACGAGGTGACAATAGCCTATCTATTGGTCGCATCGCAGCTCAACTGACATCCAATCATCTTTATGATAAAGAGAACCAGACTCCGCCTACTCTTGAAGAATACCATGAACAGGAAGAAAGAAAAGCCTGGCAGGTATATGAGGGCGAAAAATGGGAATCTCCCGTTCGAACCGCCCGCTACGGAGAAATCGTAGAGTCCGATGGCGTCCAAAGAATCAAAGACATTCTCTCAAATTCCCAACTCTATAACTTTCAGGTGTCATTTGGCAAGAGCGTTAATACTCCGCTGCCCGTCGGTTTGTTTGAGCGTATCGCCGTAGCATGTGGCGACAGGCGATTGACTCGCCCACAGGTTGACGAAATTCAAGCCTATTTTGAGAATAATGTCATGCCCTCGATGATAGATGCCCTCGGTGATGACTTTTCGCTTGAGCGTGCAGAGAATCTCTTTGAGGCACTCCACGTAAAACTGCGTGTTCCCGAGCATAAACCCGGAAGTATCGAACTTACAAGCCTTCATGCATACAGAGAGCCAGTATCGAATCGATATTAGAAAAATACACCTCAGGGCGGAGGTGTATTTGATGATTCGAGGAGTAAATCTACTCTGCTAATTCTTCGGCTGGAGCTTCTTCGACAACAGGAACTTCTTCCTTTGGTTGGTTTTTGCGAAGCTTGTCGGCGTGTCGAATAACTCCGGTTTTGGCTTCAGGCAATTTAACCCAGCTTGGTAGTTTCACGCCAGCGGTTTTCAAAAGCTTAACAACACGAGGGGTTGGCTGAGCGCCGCTGTCCAGGTACTTCTGAGCAAGCTCAACCTGTACACTAGCTTCTTTGGTGTGGGGATTGTAGCTGCCAACATAGGCAACAACCCGACCGCTTGATGGGTGGCGTTGTGCTTCTTGGACAGCAAGGCGATAAGTTGCGTAACCTTGACGGCCAACGCGCTGCAGGCGAATTGCGAGCATAAAATGTATTTCCTTCGATTTATCTCTTAAATAATGTTTACGACTTTTTCAAGTTTACACTGTTTTGACTGTTACGTCAATCTGTTTTGGCGCGGTTTGCATAGGTTTCGAGCGCGGCCTGAGCCGCTTGTTGCTGAGCAATCTGCTTGCTTGGTCCGCTACCCTTACCAAGCAGTGTGTCGTTGACATAGACGCCAAGCGTAAAAACCTTGTCATGATCTGGACCAACCTCGTTCATCACGCGGTACTGGGGCGTTTGACTATCAAGGCGTTGCGACACCTCCTGGAGGTGTGATTTGGCATCCCGCCAGCTGCCAACATCGAGGATACCCTCTAATTTGCTGGTAATATGTTTGTGAATAAAACTAGCGGCATCATCGTAGCCACGTTCAAGATAAATTGCCCCAATAACCGCCTCAAACGCATTAGCCAGAATTTGCTGACGGGCCCGGTCGCCGCCTAGTTTTTCACCACGGCTCATCCGTACCAGCGGCTCATAACCAAGCTTGATACCAGCTGCCCCAATACTTTCGGTCCGTACTAATGCCGCCCGCCAGCTCGTCAAAATACCTTCTTGTTCGTTAAAATTCTTAAACAAATAATCAGTCACCACCAGCTCAAGCACGGCATCGCCCAAAAACTCCAACCGTTCATTATGCTCGCTGACGCTTTTTTTATGCTCATTCACATAACTGCGGTGCGTCAAGGCTGTAATCAGGAGTTGGATATCGGCAAACTCAAACCCCAAATGCTCCTTTGCAAAATCTTGATACGGCGCAACTAACATTCCGGTCATAAGTTCTCCTGACGTATACGTTTCATAGCTAGTAACATTAATTTTCCAATATCTTCATATTCAATCACATCGAGTGCGTCGTGAAATTTAAACCACTGGATACCGTTCATCCATTCTTCTTTCTGGATTGCGTTCGTGTCGCCCATAGCACGCACCAAATAAATTTGGGTTGTCATAAGCACTAATTTATCAACCCGACGGTAGCGAAAATGAATTTTGCCAAGCCAACCCAGCACATCGGTATCGGTCAGGCCAGCCTCTTCGCCAATTTCACGCTTGGCAGTTTGTTGAGCAGTCTCGCCCTCTTCGATGTGACCCTTCGGAATCGTCCAGCGATCTTTGGCATCTTGAATCAGTAAAATCTCAACAGCCTCGTCGCTGTTACGACGAAAGACAATCCCTCCAGCGGTTGGCTCGCGGACTATTTCCTGAATTGAAGGTTTTTTATGACTAAAATATTTTTTAAATTTATCAAACTGCGGTGATGTGGTCATTAGAAGTATCCTCTACAAGTGTTCGATATGCGGTACCGAGTACCCCGTTAACGAATTTGCTTGAGTTATCAGAACCAAACGCTTTAGCAAGCTCAACAGCTTCATTGATGGCAACTTTTGGTGGCACGACGTCTGCTTGGTGCAGTAGTTCATAGATACCGATGCGTAAGATATTCCGATCAACCCGAGCGATCTGATCGATAGGCCAATCGGGCGCAATCGGTTGAATTTTGGTATCAATATCATCCCTGACTACTAATACTCCCTTTACCAAGGTTTCGACAAAAGCTTTGTCATCAATCGCGGTGCTGTACCTTTCCAGGTTGCGCGTCAGAATCTCGTCGATATCGACCGATGTATCCTCTGATTGAACACGAAATTCGTATTCATACAGAGTCTGCAATGCAACGATGCGGCCAAGGTGACGGTTGGATGCCATAGCGTTTTAATTCTTTCTTTGATTTTATTGTTTTAAGGTAAATGCAAATAATTATTTTGCGAGTGCTTTGCCGGTCTCTTTGCGAGTCGTGCGAGCTTTGACAGGTGATTTTGCGTTAACACGACGGGCTAGCTCGAGGCGCAGGTGACTGCGACGTAAGCCAGTTTTTCGTGGACTGCTTTGTTTTTTTGGTTGTCCCATAGAAAGAACTCCTTTATAGGTAATTTGTTAAAACTTATCTGTCATTATAACGGATAACTACCAGTTACTCAAGTGCTTATGCATTAAACTATTGACAATAGTTAGCATTAGTGGTATTATTACTTGCATGAGTAGATTCGTAGAAAAAATTGCAGATCAAGGCGACACAGCAATTGCCCGCTTTTCAGAAAAACACTTGCCCCAGTCAGATGAAGCAATCGCCAAACGCGCACACATTCGTAAGATTATAGGTGGTGCTACGTTAGCTGGCGTGCTAATAGGAGGAGGCATTGGCCTTACCAATGAGCTTTTCGAAGCGGCTGATCAGCAAGTACGACATGAACAAACTGTTAATGATGATGCTAAATATAATCAACTCGTAGATCGCTCAGTAGAGTTACCTACCCTCCCTAGCCCAGAAAAATAACTAGACTACAGTACGATATTCAACAGCCG
>JACMLL010000016.1 GCA_014379635.1 Candidatus Saccharimonadota bacterium | reverse complement strand
GTGGACATCGCGACCGACGTACGCCATACCGGTAAAATTGATGTAATCAAATTCGACCGTCGGAAGTTTATATACGGCAACGTGTTCGCGAAACGAACTAGCTGGCGAAAAGCCAATCGACACACCTCGTTTTCCTTCAACACTGAAGGCACCTTGCGCAGCATACCAAGGCAACCCGACGGTCGCACCGGTAATAAGGGTTTTGCCACGTTGCGCAATTGCTTTCCCGAGGTCAAAAGCTAGTTGATGGGCCGGGTGGACGGTATCTCCAGCGGCGGCACCCGATACACATATTTGATATTTCATCCTTTGAACTCCTTTGCAATATAATCTGTCGGGGCGGTGGCGAGGAATTGATTGATTGCATCAGACCCAAGCAATCCAGCCTGCGCGCCAAGTTTCTGGACAACACTCATAGAATTAATCGGCGCCCACATCAGAGCCGTCTCGAGTGTTTCGCCTAAGGCTAGCGCGGCAACAACAGTAGAAGCAAAAGCGTCTCCCGCTCCTGTTCGGTCGTACGGTGGTGCAGGGTCGGGATAATTTGGCATAACCAGTAATCTGTCGCCGTCGGAGGCGTAGGCGCCATTCGGGCCATCAGTAATAACAACGATCTTAGGGCCAATGCCGTGGAGACCGTCCGCTAGCTCTTGGATTGGTTCAAGACCTTTCCCGGTAACGAGCGCGGCTTCTTCGCGGTTCATAAAGACTATGTATGATCGCTTGTAAATAGCGGCTAGTTTTTCGATGCCCCATTCAAAATGAAATGTTCCAGGTTGAAATACCAACTTAATATCAGGGTGTTCGCTTAAGTAACCCAAAAGGTCTTCATGTAACTTCCAAGCTGATTTACTAATCATGCTCAAATATATCCAATCGGGCGTTTCAACTGGGATTTGCCATGTATAATCATAGTCTTCATATTTAATTAAAATTGTACGATCGGCACCGTAACGAAGTGCAAAATGATAGTTTGATTTTAAGCCCTGTTGAACGGACACCAGCCCTGTATCAACTTTTTCACCAGCGAGGTATTCGAGGGAATCTTTACCTGCCTGGTCGCCGCCCAGGAACGCCATTAGGCTAGCACGAAGACCTAAACGCGTAAATGAGACCGCTGCATTGGCACTGTTGCCCACTGCTTGGACGATATCAACGTGGTCATATGGCGGTTTTGAACCAAATTCCATGCTCAAGCGATGAATACCGTGTTCGTCGGTCGTCACTTCGGCTTGATCTTCGCGGAGTGCGATAAATGCGTCAGTAACAATATCGCCGATGCTCAAGATAAGTGGTCCTGTGCGGTTAGATTGCACGCGGCCACTATTGGCCTCGTACCATTTGTCTGCTTCGGGTAATAAGCCAATCCCTGTCGCCCAGTCTCGTATGACGCTATCATCAGTTCTGGGGTGTTCGAGATAACGTTGGACGATTTCACCACGTAAACTACGCCTACCGTGGCTCATAATGCGCTGGTCGTATGCTAACTCGTGATGACTATTTTCGATAACATCAATTAAATTGAAAGATACAACACTGTCCTTAAAAGGCAATAAAATATAGTCCGCATCAAGTAGTAAAGCCTCAGATGTGTCGCGCTTAACCATGCTGATTAGCGCTTGATAGACTTCTCTGCCGGTACTATCGGCAGGATCAAGCCCTAGTTTTCGCATAATAACGTGGGCACTGTGTGTAATATCGGCAATTAAACGGGTGTCAACGCCGCTGTGGCCAGTCGCCTTTTCAAGCTGATTCATGCCAACACTGAAATGTGGCTCGTCAATTTCTAGTAGGCGTTGTAAAAATTTTGCCATAATGTCTCCTAAAATGGTTTCTCGGCTAAAGGCATGTCGTGTAACGTAACACCTAAGTGTAATATTCCAGCTTTGGCTCCAATTTGTCTAACCACGGACGTTGAATTGGCGCTGGCAAAAATGATCGAATCTTTTAGTGATTTACCTTGTGAAAATTGACTTAAAAAACCAGAGCCGAACGCGTCACCAGCACCGGTTCGATCAATAACAGGTACGTCTTCGTACATTCCTGCGGTCACAATAGTCCGACCGTCAGTCGTCACTGCACCATGCGGACCATCGGACACTATCGTAACAGGACAATAATGCGTCACATGTCGGGCAAGTTCTTCTACGGATTGGCCTTCGACAATTTGCTGAGCCTCCTCTTTATTGACCGCTAGCACGGTGACATCTTCCAATAATGATTTCAGCTTCGCCATCTCTTTTAGTTCTGAGCTAGCAGGATTAAGCATTACTTTTACGCCATATTCAGCACATTTTGTAATAATCACTTCCAACAAGTCTATATTGCCAAGAGCCGACAAATACACCCAATCAGCCGACGCCAGGATACTTAGGTCCAGTGGTTTACCGTCGCCCGCAAGGTCTGTACCGCGATAATTTAAAATAGTTCGTTCACCACTACTAGACAAAAGAATTGTCGAATAACTGGCACGATAGCTTTGATCTTGAACGACGCCACTCGTATCGACGCCGTCACTATCAAGTGCGTCTAAGATCACTTGACTCGAAACGTCCAAGCCGAGTGCCCAAATATATTTACTGTGAAGACCTTGTCGCGCAAAAGTCACCGCAGCATTGGTCACATTCCCGCCAGTCGTAAAAATGACTTCGTCTAGATCGAGTTTTTGACCAAGTGGCAGTTGCTCGTATAAGACACCCTTGTGTTCATGCGGCTTAAAAGCTTTTGAACTCTTCAAAAAAACATCTTGGGTAGCTTTGCCGATAGTGACAATGGTCGGTATAGACATGGCTACGTTATTGCCTTACCGGCACTACCAAAGGCGTTAATTTTTTCTTCAACGACGGCCTGAACGGCGCTATAGACTTGCGGCATTAATTTTACTATTGCGTATTCGTCTGGATTTTCGGCGAGAACTTTCTCGAGTTCTTTACGAAAGGCGTAGCGCATATCACTATTGATATTGATTTTACTCACTCCAATTTTTGCAGCTTCCTCGAAATAATGTAATGGTGTACCGCTTCCACCGTGCAAACTTATCTGACAGTCAATCGAATCGCGTATTTGCTGCAGTAAATCAAGGTCAAGCTCTTTTGGTACAGGGTATTTACCGTGTAAGTTCCCCACAGCAGCAGCATAGGTATCAATACCCGTCGCCTCAACAAATGACTTTGTCGCTTCGGGTGTACTAAAGGTCTTTTTAATTTCTTCGAAGTTAATCGTTTCGGCATGGACGTTCGACGAACCACCAAAATAGTGCGGTTCACTTTCGACAAGTGCACCAGTAAATTTAGCATAGTTAACAATTTCTTTTGTTTTTTCGATAATTTCGTCAGTGGAGGCCTCGTGATTGGCTTGAGAGATATCGATGTGGATAAACTCAAAGCCGACATCTATGGCGCGCTTGCAAGCTTCGACGGTCGGGCTGTGGTCAAGGTTGATATACATTTCAACGCCATATTGAAGTTTGTAGTTGTCGACGAGGTCGCGAATATTTTCTAGCCCAAGCGCCTTCACTTCCCCTTCGCTGACTTCGACTAAGACCGGAGCATTCAGTTTTTGCGCAGCTTGAGCAACGGCTATTAACGTTTCTTGGTTATCAATATTAAAAGCCCCGACCGCAAAGTGCTGCGCCCGGCTACGTTGCATAAGGTGTCGAGCTCTTGTAGTATTTTCACGAATTTGGTTAATTGTCAGTCCCACGTTAGCCCCCTTTAATATTCTTGATGATATTGTGATGTGTCCCGAACAAACTCGGCAGTTTTCTCGGCAATTCGAGCTCCTGTCAGTCCAAAATACTCTAACAGTTCGTTCGGTGCGCCGCTCTCGCCATAGCGATCCTGCATACCGATGCGTTTCAGGGGTGTTGGTAATTGTTCGGATAATAGCTCGGCAACGGCGCCCCCAAAACCACCGGCTATCTGGGCCTCTTCGGCTGTGAGGACACGACCAGTCTTGCGAGCACTGGTTAAAATTGTCTCCGTATCAAGTGGTTTGATGGTTGGTGCGTGCACAACTTCCGCATTAATTCCCTGTTCTGCCAATAAATTAGCTGCGAGTAATAGTTGATACGTCATCGTGCCTGTGCCACACAAGGTAATGTCAGATCCCTCGCGCAATACATAAGCTTGTCCAATTTCAAATGGCGAATCTTCAACACTAAAAATAGGTGTTTTTTCACGCGCCAACCGAATATAGCTCGGCTTGTCATTTTCGGCGATGGCACGCGTAGCTTTTTCAGCCTCAACACTATCACCTGGAGCGATAACGACCATATTGGGTAAAACGCGCATTAAAGCAATATCCTCGAGCATCTGGTGCGTTGCTCCGTCAGGACCAACACTGACACCGGCATGGCTACCGACAATTTTTACCGGCTGATTGTTAAGAGCGACCGTCGTTTTAATTTGTTCCCAGTTACGGCCTGGGTTAAATGCCGCGTAGCTACTCGCAAAAGGTATCTTGCCGGCGCGGGCCAAACCTGAGGCGACAGCCGCTAGGTTCTGCTCGGCAATACCAATCTGGATAAAACGTTTCGGAAACGCTTCCTTAAACAGATGCATCTGAGTACTTTCTGTTAGGTCGGCGCATAGTGCAATAATCTTTTCGTTATTCTCACCGGCCGCTCTAAGCCCACGACCAAAACCAGCCCGAATCGGCTCTAGCTGAACATGATCGGTCAAAACGTCTGGATGAAGTGGGTAGTACGTCATACGCCATCTCCTTCGAAAGCAATTTTGCCATCAAGTGTCCGTAATTTAGTGAGCGCCATCTTAGCCTGTTCACTATTTGGCGCAACGCCATGCCATTTGTAATCATATTCCATAAAATCAACACCTTTTCCAGGGATAGTATGCGCAATAATAACACTCGGCCGATTAGTGATAGCTCGAGCCATACTTGCTGCGTCGATGACACTTTCAATATTATGGCCGTCAATCTCGAGGACATGCCAGCCAAATGATTCCCACTTACCGCGTAAATCCTCTAGGGGCATAACATCTTCGGTACTACCGTCAATTTGAATATTATTACGATCAATAATAGCAATTAGCTGTGATAGCTTGTATTTACCGGCAAACATGGCAGCTTCCCAAACGTTACCTTCGTCCAGCTCACCATCACCCATAACGACATATACAAAACGGTGCTTAGTGTCGTCTAGGTACTGCAAGGAATACGC
>JACMLL010000015.1 GCA_014379635.1 Candidatus Saccharimonadota bacterium | reverse complement strand
TAGACTACGAACTAAGTTCTGACACCGAAGAACAAGTCGGAGATTTCCCCGACGGCAATCACGTAGTGTAACCACCTGACTTTGCCCAATAAACAAAGATAGCCCAGAGACATTCTGGGCTATCTTTATAAGTAAGGAATCTTGAGCTAGAAGCCCATGCCCCCACCCATGCCACCGGCTGGTGCGGCCGCTTCTGGTTCTGGTACGTCAACCACCAGCGCGCCCATCGTGGCAGCAGTCGAAGCAATCGAAACCGCATTTTGAACCGCTTCTTTGGTCACGCGGGTCGGATCAATCACACCAGCTTTTTTAACATCAATCAGGCCCAGCTCGGGACGATTGACGTCAATGCCAAAGCCGGGCTTACTGGCTTCGACTTGGGCAAGCAGTGCCTCACTGCGAAGGCCAGCGTTTTCAGTAATCTGCAGAAACGGCTGTTTAAGCGCATTCTTGAGGATTTGACGCCCAGCGCTGATTGAATCGGCCCCATCGGCTATAATACCTACCGCTAAGTTGACCAACGTCACACCGCCACCCGCCACGATACCTTCGGCCAATGCCGCTTTGGTGGCCGCAACGGCATCATCGACGCGGAACTTCTTTTCGTCAATTTCAGTCTCGGTGGCACCCCCGACTTTAATAACAGCCACTTTGCCGCTCAACGCCGCGGCGCGTTTGTCGTATTGCTCTTTATCGTATACACTCGTGGCGTTGTCTTGCTGCGAGCGAATTTGCTTAATGCGAGCCTTGATATCGGTAGTTTTACCAGTCCCCTCGATGATTGTCGTACTGTCCTTGGACACAATCACTTTTCGGGCCGATCCCACAACATCAAGTTCGACGTTCTCAAATGTCAGACCGCGGTCTTCACTTATTACGGTCGCGCCAGTCAGAGTCGCAATATCGCTCAGGATTTCCTTTCGTCGATCACCAAAAGCCGGAGCTTTAATCGCCACGGTATTAAAAACACCCTTTAGTTTATTAAGCACCAAGATACTGAGCGCTTCGCCCTCGACTTCGTCGGCAATCAACACGACATCTTTTTTACCAGCGGCTGCTAATTTTTCCAGGATTGGCAAAAATTCTTGAACATGACTAATTTTTTTGTCGGTAATAATGACGGCTGGTTTTTCATAGACAGCTTCCTGCCGTCCGGCATCGGTAATAAAAAATTGGCTGACAAAGCCGCGATCGAACGTAAAGCCTTCGACTACTTCCGCTTCCAGCTCCAAACCTTGACTGGCTTCAACTGTCACGACGCCGTCTTTACCGACGCGTTCAATCACACCGGCGATCAATTTACCGATAGTTTCGTCGCCGGCACTAATCGTCGCGACCTCAGCGACGCGCTCGGATTTGCCTTCGATGCTCTCGCTCAGCTTGGTCAGTTGGGTCATTACCTCGCTACCCGCCGATTCGATACCCCTTCGTAGTTCTTGGGGGTTATGCCCGGCCGCAATTAATTTATTGGCTTCTCGAAGAATGTGGTAGGTTAAAACCGTCACCGTTGTCGTCCCGTCGCCAACGACTTTATTTAGCTTGCTAGCAGCCTGCTTTATCAGTTCGGCCCCGACTTTATAGCCAAGCGTTTCGTCATCGACTTCAGGCAAGTCAACTGCTTCTGCCACAGTCACGCCATCATGCGTCACCACTGGTCCGCCGTAGCCCTTAGCAATCACTACGTTACGTCCTTTTGGTCCAAACGTAACTTTGACCGCATCATACAGCGCTTTTGCACCACCCAGCACACGAGCCCGGGCGTCATCATCATAGAAAACTTTTTTTGCCATTACTTTATACTCTCCTAAACCGTCGCTAGGACGTCTTCTTCTTTTACAATCAAATATTCGATATCGTTAATTTTAAGTTCTGTCGTCGAGTATTCTTTATAAACAATTTTATCGCCGACCGCCAAGCTTTTTACGTCGGGGCCAATAGCCACAACCGTTGCTAAAACTGGCTTTTCTTTTGCGTTATCGGGCAAGTAAATACCGCTGGCTGTCTGCGTCTGCGCTTGCTCGCGCACGGCAACAACACGATCCGCTAGAGGTTTAACAGGTGTGCTCATTATGATTCCTCCCTTTGCTTCTTTATGTCTCTATTGTAGACAAAAAAATTAGCACTTGCAAGGTGCGAGTGCTAATTTTTAGTTATAACCGGCCTACCTATACTGGCGGTCAATCAGTTCTCGAATAGCATCTTCGTGGATTGTGGCATAATCTGGAATATGCGTTCCTGCTTGTCGGCTGCGCGCCTTATCAATACCCTGACGGTAACTCATAATCATCGTATCTATAGCCTTTGGCATACGAAGTGGCTCGGCAATCTGGTCTCTGTTATCCTCGACCTGTCCGGTTGAGCCGATAAACACCTCTACGTCTTTGATAATTTTGTCAGTAAACTCTTCAGAGTCAACTCCATCAACAGGGATAAGAAGCGAATTTTCGAGGTCAATAAATCGAACATGCCTTGAATCCGATCCGTGGTTTTTAGCTTGGGCGTCACCGTGTATCAATCGTGCACCGTGCATCAAGCCTAATCCATACATGCAGGTTGTCGCAGTCCTCTCGACAACATCTGGCCGAAGCGCCTCTGGTGACAGCTCTCTGTCTACCCAAAAAACATTATCGGCAGTCTTAACTCCGTGTTCGTATAGCGATATCATACTGGGAGCACCATGACTATCCTTTAGGACACCTAGCGGCAAGTAGGCCCGTTGTTCGTCAAATAACCCATTAACGTAGGCGCTCGAACCCCACTCATTATACAGTTCGCCCCGGTCTTCAAATGGCTTGATGGCGACCAAATCCGGCACTTCATGTATGCCGGGACCGTTTAAAACCAACTGGCCAAACTTAACGGCATGCCCACTGTCCTCTCGACCAAGTCCAAAGTCTGGCTGCTCGATGAATGTTGAAGTTAAACCCTTGCGTGGCAACCTAAAATACTTACCCGCATCCAGAGCAACGCTATGTCGTCCAAGAGAACGTAAAAGGTGTTTCTTTATCCTTCTGTCGGAGTCCGTCTCTCCTCGTATCTCCCACCTTGGAAACTCACTCGACAGCCTAGTTCCTCCGAGTTTTTCAGATGTTCCGTTTAAACGAATGGTCATTATATCGATATTCTACCATTTATATTTGATGTTGTCAAAATCGTTAATTTTATGTCCTATTGCTTTTAACTTGGCTGCAATAAGGCTATCTCTTTGTATAGTACAGCACTGGCCCTTGTAAGGCGAGAGAATTAAGTTGTTTAGATAGAACATATCTTGACTTTTTATAGTTTTTATGCTAATAATATACACAGTAAAGCTAAAAAACAAAAATATGATTAAAACATACGCAACTAGCGAACAAACTCTCGACAGTATTGAGTACAGGGCCCCATCGAGCTGGATGGAGGCAAGTAAGGTAGTCCGTGGATTCTCTACAGAGCAAACATTCTTACAGACGCTTGCAAACGAAGACCTGCAGCCATCCGACAGAACTACCGTTGAATACGCAAACGCCCTATCGGCCTACGCCGAGGATTATTGCGATGTCAATAATCAGGACGGGGCTATCGAGCAAAGCCAGGTTGACCAGATCAAGCTCCTGGCCAATGCGCCCCGCTTCATGCATAACAAAGAAGAGGTAACGTATTACGATAACGAACGCAGAAAACGCCGCTTGACAGACGAAGAATGGAACCACTACCAAAGTTTCAAACCCTATATGGTCTGGTACAATCAGCTGCTTTCGGACTACGCCTATACCAACCCTCAGGCTAAGTTATCGGACATGAATCGGGCACTTGTTGAGCAATCTATCCCAAGCTTCCCCGGGCAAACAGAAGTGGTTGAAAGAGGAATCAAAGACGCCACGCGAGGAGCCCGAACAGAAGCAGTCAGCCGTCAACTTCTCGATCGAACGCCAGTCGACTATAGCCCAGGTACAATCGAAGACGACCTAAGAGGTGGTGACTTGATTGTCATGCACAATGGTCATCGAATCAAAGTTGACATCAAATCATCACTTAGCGATGTTGCAGCAATTCGCGGAGGCTATGACAAGATCTACAAAGAACATATATCCTATGCTATTTCCAAGAAGAAGCGAGACCACAATGTCAAAGACCAGCACGTCGTCGTAGTCTTTCCTGGTTTTACAGACTTAGACCTTGGTGATTCGTTCAATTTAAGATTACCAGAAGAAGATATTCAAAATCGCGCAGACTTTCTCGCCCATCAACTGAAGTTTGCTTTTCGCGAATTACGGCTGTAACTATTGCTTTTATTCTATAAATATGCTAATATAATGTAGTTCTCTCTCCAAACAGGAAGGCAGGAAGGCCTGTCGTGGCCATGATAATGGGTAACGTTGGACGCTCGGAGGATCTCAGAAAAAGGATTCTTCAAGCCGCTTACAGTGGCGACACGTTGTTCTTGGTTATCGATCAAGCAAGAACAGTCACGGTGCGTAGCACGGAACTCCTCGACCAAGACCTAAGCAAAGAGCTCAGCGTCATGTGCGAAGATGTGAACGACGGTACAACCATCGTACTTTACCTTCCGTACGCATCCGATTCGGTTGCAAGGGCAACCATCATACGCTATTCCAAGGAGGAAGAGTAAAGGCCCAGGAAGTTATCTTCCTGGGCCGCTTTCCATTTCAACTGAAAGGTTGACATAGTAAGCCGTTTATGCTAATATAAATAAAAGTATTATGCCTATACCTAACCCCGAAAATAATCCAAATATAGCTTTGCCGGCCGACAGCCTGCCGAGCGAAGCCGCAACCGAGTCTTCGGAATTTATTACACGCATGTCAGAGATTTTTGAATTCGCAAAAACACAAGGCGATGAACTAAAGAATATTTACAGAAACGATCCAACCGATTTCAACGGTGCTCTGGATGATTTTACGGAAGATATTGCAAACCAGAATCAGGATTTTCAAACCACATTCGCCGCCCTAAAAAAAGCCCGCCGAACTGGTTCCCCAGAGGCAACACTTGTCAAAGAACTAAATGGTATTCGAGCAAAAATTAAACAAATCATCGTCAGCGAGTTAGGGCTTCCGGACGAATCACGTTTTTCTCAAATCGAAAAAGCTCAATTAGACGTTGCGACTTTGCTGGCCGAATCGAGCCACGACAGACAAGCCCTGCAGCCAGTCGAAGCCCTTGAAATTCTCGGCATTATCGAAACGGAAGGTAATGAGAAATATGTCTATCATTTTCCGTACAATCTTATGCCCGAACAAGTATCTGAAAAATGGAATATATACCTAGCGGCAGTATGTAGGCACATACAACTTGCCAATGCCGTCATCAATACCGGCGACAAGGATGCAGTTGTCCGAGCTGATGCAACCCGTAAATATGCCCACGACTCAATCACCAATGACGTTCATATAATTTTAGGTTTGGAAAAACTTGGCGGTTGGGATTGGACCAAAACCCGACAATTGCTCGCGTCTATACGAGAACACGAACTACCTACCATTGAGGCTGCTACGAACGAGCACGCCCAAGAACTTATCGACGCCCATACCCAAGAGCTCGATGTCGCCACGGCTTTGGCTGACCGCCACAAGCACTAAGATTACTTGACATTATAACTTAGAAATGATATTGTAGTTTGGCACTATCCACCTATATTAGGCGAGGAGGAGTCATGGAGATGCAGATTGGGGCGGTTTTTACCGCAACCCAAACTGCGCGCTCACTACGTGCAACAATCGAGACTAATCTTGACCAAGAAGTTGAGATTAGCCTATCCGGCGGTGACACGATCACAATCGTCTTTCGGGTAATCTCGAAAACGACGGCGGTCGGCGTCACATCAGAGGGAAACGAGGCGATTGTGTCGCTTGGCGGGGAAGCCGAGCTCGACACAAAACACCCGACCATCGTGGTCGGTGGCAACCGAAATTCCTCAAAGTGACGGCCACAGCCTGGTCGACACGCAGCGACAAGCTGCAAAGTCATCGGAGATTCCGGTGCCCCCATACTTTTTACAAGTATGGGGATCTTTTTTATTCTCAACTGCTTTCCATTTCTATAGGTTTAACGGTACAATAGGTAGTAATGACCGCTCGTTTTGCCTCTGAACAAGAGATTGCTCAATGGAACACTCATATCCTCGCCAACCCCGATGGTGGTAACGTGTTTGCTAGTTACGAATTTGCAATGCAAAAAGAAACCGGTGGCTACAAAGCGCGCTTTATGTTTGTAGGCAACTTGGCAATCACTGTACTAGAAAAAAATAACCCGCCGCTGGGCAAGATATGGTACCTGCCAAAAGGTCCCGGTGTCACGTCGACCAAAGAGCTATTTAGTGTGCTACGAACCCTCAAACCATTTGCCAAAAAACACGGCGTGTTTGTTATCCGCATCGAGTCCGAGTTGCGACGCGAGCAGCAGCCAACCCTGCGCCGACATGGCCTGCTTAAGGCTAACCCTATTATTCCCAACCCCTCAACTATTACCCTCGACATCAGCGATAGCCTCGAAACAGTCCTGACAGCCTTGCCCCAAAAAGGTCGGTACGCGATAAAAAGAGCCGAGCGCGACGGAGTCACCACCAAGCTCGTCAAAGCTACCGACGCAAATTGCAAAAAAATGTACACCCTTTTAACTGAAACCGCCGAAGGCCAATTTGGCATTCGCGGTTATGACTATTACCGCAGTTTTTGGCAGCGTTTTGAAACCGCCCATAGTGGACAGTTGTTTTTTGCCTATGTCGATGGCAAAGTCGTCGCCGGTGCCTACGCCATGGTGTTTGGCGCCAAAAGCACCTACAAAGATGGTGCTAGTGTGCGTAAGCGTACTACCTATGGCGCCAGCCACCTTTTGCAGTGGCACGTTATCCAGTGGGCCAAATTACACGGTTCAAAGTTACATGACTTTTGCGGCGCCCCCCCTAGCGACAAAATCGGCGATACCGACCACGAACATCACGGAGTCGGGCTGTTCAAGACCGCCTTTAACAAAACCGTCACCGACTACATCGGCTGTTATGATTTAGTAATTTACCCCACACAGTACAAGCTCTGGGATAAAATCGGCGAACGCGTCGCCCGCCGCCTGCATTTTTACAAACATCACGATTCATACTATTAAGCTACCCTCAAAGGAGCACTATGCCACTCATCAACACTAGTGTCCTTATGTCAGATGCCGATAACTTTAGCACCCTCCAGGCTATTAATCCTTACTATCATCACGAGCCACTCGATCTTGACAAGGCAATCCGGGAACACGCCTCGATTTATAATCTGTTAAAGCAAGCCGGCATCGCGGTTACTAAAGTGCCGTCGCCGATTGATTGCCAAGATGGTGTCTATACTGCCAACTGGGCGCTGGTGCGCGGCGATACGGCCGTCCTCGCTCGACTGCCGAATGCCCGACAGGCAGAAGAGGCCTACGCCGAAAAAGTCCTGACTGACTTAGGTAAAACCGTTATTCGAGTCCCCGACGGCCTCAAGTTTAGTGGCCAAGGCGACGCCCTTGCCTGTGGCAATTATCTGTTTTGCGGCAGCGGCTATCGCAGCGACGAGGCGGCCCAAGCCTTTGCCGCTAAAACCCTCGGTTACGAACGCGTCCAATTGCAGGCCATCCCCCAACGTGACGACGCCGGCCGAGCCGTTATCAATGCCAGCTCTGGCTGGGCCGACAGTTACTTTTACGACATCGATTTGGCACTGGCTATTATCAAAGCCCCTAGCCAAAACACTAAGGGCCTGATCGCCTACTGCCCCGCCGCCTTCATGCCGGCCAGTCGGGCGTTTTTGGCAGCCTTCGACGGCGTCGATAAAATCGAAGTCTCGCTGACCGAAGCCCAGACTGCGTTTGCCACTAATATGGTCTCGACGGGTGAAACAGTCATTATGAGTGCGCTTGCGCCCGAACTTGCCAGCGCCCTGCGCGCCCATGGTTTAACTATAGTGTCACCGACTATAACCGAGCTCGCCAAAGGTGGCGGCTATATCCGCTGCATCACTCTGACGCTTACTTAGTGTCTTCGGTTCGCAGTGCTTGAAGAGCTGTTTTAGTAATCTCGACTTCGTTCCACGGATACTCGCCATCAGCCCGTTCGATGGTTTTTTCGTGTCCTTTACCCAGCAAGATGACCGTATCATTAGCAGCCTTGACGCGGGTCAGCGCAAAACCAATCGCTTCTTCGCGGTCGAGGATTAAAAATAAATCCTTTTCTATCGTCTTACCAGCTGTTTGAGCACCGCCAGCAATTTGATCTAAAATCTGGTGACCATCAACGTCGCGGTCATCTTCTTCGGTCAACACAACTTCGTCACTGTAACGTCCGGCAATTTCGCCCTGAATCGCCCGTTTGGCCTCGTCGCGTTGGCCAGCCGAGCCAAATACTGTCACTAATTTGCCTTTCGTCGCTTTACGCACGTCACGCAACAGGCGCTCAAACGAATCCGGTGTATGGGCAAAGTCAACCACAACCGTGAACAATTGACCTTCGTCCACTACCGTCATGCGGCCTTCGACACCGTCCAGAGACTCAATCCCCTGCTCTATTTGTTGTTTGCTCAGCCCTAATTCACGCCCGACTGCCACGGCGGCCAAACTATTATAGACATTAAATTCACCGGGGATATTGCAATGGATGTTGTAGGTATCACTGTCAATGGTTGCCTCGTAGCGACACCCGTCTGACTCGAGTTTGAGGTGACTAGCCTTTAGCTCGCCCGCTGTAACCCCATAGGTTATCGATCGAGGGGTTGCGTCAGTAAAGACTTTGGCGCTAGGATCATCGGCGTTCACCACGCCAAATTTTTTACCACGTCGGGCGGCCAGCTTGAACAAGCGTAATTTGGCGGTCAGGTAGCGCTCAAACGTGCCATGATAATCCAAATGCTCGTGAGTAATGTTGGTCATGACGGCTATTTCGTAGGGAATTCCCCAGACTCGATGCTGCGCCAGTGCATGACTGGTCGTTTCCAGTACGACCCACTCGACTCCTTGGCGTTTGAAATCACGCAGACGTTTTTGCAGCAGAGGTGCCGAGGCAGTTGTCATATGAGCGACTTGGGCAGTAATTTCGCTATCAACGCCGTACGCGACCGTCGTCATCAGAGCCGTCTTGATACCAGCCTGGCTGAGCATTTTTTGAATCATAAACGAGGTCGTAGTTTTACCGTTAGTGCCGGTCACGCCGATAATGTGCATGCCGCGCGATGGAAAGCCAAAGCGAATATTTACCAACACTGCCTCAACCAAGTGGCCCCATGGTTCAACTGTTTTAAATAATGTCGTCGGAATCAGCTTTTTAACAAGTTTTCGAATAGTTGCCATGACCCCCATTGTACCGTAACTACGTCAGACTGCGAATATTTTAGTTCAGGATTGGAGCAAATGCCTTATACTGTTAATAATGTTCAAAAAATACCAAGGCAAACTCTACTGTTTTTCACCGCCGGTGATGTTGGCCACTTTTTTGATTGAGTTTAGCTTTGCTTTCTACGTTTTGTGGCGCTACAAGATGAATACGATCAGTCGGTTAGCTTTTGTGATGCTGATTACACTTGGCACTTTCCAACTGGCCGAGTATATGGTTTGTGGTGGCCTAGGCTGGACGAATGTCGAGTGGGCTCGCGTCGGTTACGGTGCGATTGCTTTACTACCTGCCCTAGGTATTCACATGGTAGTGGCCCTGGCTGGGAAAAAGAAGCCCCTTCTGGTGGCTAGCGCCTACGCCAGCGGTGCGGCCTTTATAGGATTCTACATGTTGGCTCAAAACTCGATAACCGGTCAAACCTGTTACGCCAACTACGCTGTATTTGATGCCCAACGAGCCAGCGTTTGGCCTTTTATGGTTTATTACCTTGGCTGGTTAATGACCGGTACGATCTTG
>JACMLL010000014.1 GCA_014379635.1 Candidatus Saccharimonadota bacterium | reverse complement strand
TGTTCTTCAACGCCATTTCCTGTTATCGCCTTTTCTTTACTAATCTTTTTTAGATTAAATATATGCCTGGCTTTACCGTCTGAAATACCTGCGAATAAAGGATTATACACTTTGTTCATTGCACTACGAACCGCCGGTTTTTTTCTGGCGTTCGTCAGGTCTTGAGGGTCAGATATAACCGTCCCGTCAGGAGCGATCATAGATACAATACGCTCTCGACCAAAAGGAACTGTTTTTTCGGTTTTAACATCCTTAAACCCAGCATCCTTGAATTTATTTACCTGTTTTTCGGACATAGTCGTAAACTTACATTTAATTTTTACGGCACCACTACAGACGCTACCACCCGCTTGGAGGCTTTTTAGTTTTGCTTTAAACATATGATCTGACCGGATATCCATGGCAGACAACTGGTCGTTAAGATCGCCGGTCATCACTTCTTTTAATTGAACAATCCCGAGACCAGGAGCAAACATAATTGAAGACGCTCCACCAACACCGAGCAACAGGCCAATAATTGTCGCAAGCGGTCCCCTTTTTTTAAGAAAGCTCGCTTTGCCACTTATTTTTTGTTTGCCGGTGAAATTATTCTTAAATCCCGCACTGGGGCTATCGGGAGTTGCTTCTTGATCTTGGACGTCTTTATCCTTATTGGTTGGGCCATCGGGATTGCTTTCGGCATCGTTGAGATTTTTAGCACCAGCATTACCGTAGACATTATCAAAAAACTCATCGGATTCTCTGTTTTTATCGGTGAGTTCTTTTGTGTCGTCGGGCAGTGTACCAATCGCCATAACTACCCTACATTATACCTTAGACAGCCGAGCCTGGATTAGTGTAACCGTTCATCGGGACGGTCTGTTGGCTGACGCTTCGGGCCTGAGCAGTCGCTTGTGGGTTGGTCGTAATAAGTTGTTGTTCAGTCGCGCTGGCGACAATCTGAATATGAACATGGTTTTGCCCGGCAAAGAACAGGCCTTGTCCGACTGGAAAGTTGGCCAGGCGCTTCTTCTCTTCTTCGGTCAATTTAAAGACGTCAGACAAGATGTCGACGGCACTGGACGATTGCTTGAGAAGCAGTTGCATTGAACTGTTGGCGACAATCGCCCGCCCCATCTTACTTCCCATAAAGTCTTCGACGTCTTGGGTGATGGTCGTGAGACCCAGGTAGTATTTACGGGCGCGCTTAGCCAGCGAGAACAAAAAGTTAGCCGAGTCGTCATACTTCATTAGTTGCCACGCCTCATCGACGATTAACATGCGTTTTTTCTGATCAGTACGGGTGATATTCCAAATGTGCGACAGGACAATATACATGGCAACCGGTCGCAGTTCGTCCTCGAGGTCACGAATATTAAAGACGACCATCGAGTTATTAATATCGATGTTTGATTGTTGACTAAAGATACCAGCAAAGGTTCCGGTGGTGTATTTGCGTAGCCGTTGGGCCAGTTGCGGACCACTGCCACCCATATGGAGCAGTGTGTCGTACAGGTCAGAGATAGTTGGTGGCAGCGAGTTGTGGGTCAGAGGGTCGCTGGTGATACCGGCTCGGGCATAGGTATCGATGAGCGCTTGGTCAAGGTCGGCTTCTTCGGCGGGATTAAGGGCTGACATCGGCACACCGGCGGAAGTTACCTGGGTGCCACCGAGCATCAGGCGGAATAGTCCGTGCAAAGTTACCAGGTTAGCTCGCAGGGCGTCTTCGGCCTCATCACTATCAATCACCCGTGGTAAGTCAAAGGGGTTGATGCGGGTATCGGCGTTCAGGCTGAGCCGGATATAGCTGCCTCCAACTGCCTCGGCTAGTTTTTGGTACTCGTTTTCTGGGTCGATAATAATCACTTCGCTGCCGGTCATCATGCTACGTAGCGCCTCTAACTTAACGGCAAATGACTTACCGGCGCCAGACTTAGCAAAGACGACCATGTTGGCATTTTCAAGCGTGAAGCGGTCAAAAATAACCAGTCCATTGTTGTGCATATTGATGCCGTACAAGACACCCTTTTCCTGGGTCAGATCGGCGCTGGTGAATGGAAAGCTGGTGCTGATGGCGCCAGTGTTCATATTGCGTCGAATTTGCAGCTGGTCGGTCATCTGAGGCACGCTGCTGTTGAGACCTTGTTCTTGCTGACTACTTGCCACCTTAGAAAAGACCATTTGTTGACCAAATAAGGTTTCAATCTTGTGCTGAACAAAGCCAAGCTCGTCCAAACTATCGGCATAGAGCGTGACATACAGGCCAAAACGGAAGAAACGCTCGGCGCCGACCTGCAATTGGTCACGCAGTTCCTCGGCGTCGTTAATGGCCGCTTCCAGCCCAGGGTCGCGAGTCTTACCTTTCTCGCCAGCAATCGACATCGTTGCTTCCATCTGCGTCACTTTTTTACGCAGGTTATTTAATACGACTTGGCTTTCGACCGGATAGATAAACATACTAACATCCAGAACTTCATCGATATTAATTAGTGAACTGAGCCAACCTGTATAAATCTGACGCGGGTAGCCATAGATGTACAAGGTTCGGCCGTATTTGGTACCTAATCGAAAGTGTGACGAGTGAATTTCGAGGCTGCTAGGTGCGATCAGGTCGCGCAGCGTTGTGACGCCCTTTAGGAAGGCCTGCTCGACTTCGGTTTGCTCGCGAGCGCGTTGTTGGGCGGCAATGTCAACTGCGTCGAGTGGTTTTTTGGCCATTATAAAACACCTCCCTGTGTGGCGTTTGGTGCCTCGCCGACACCTTTTTTAACATAAGTGGCGGTCACGTTCTCGAAATTACCGAGCGGTTCTCGGACGGCTGTATCGGGGTTATAGACGTTGTAATAGAGTTCACCCAGCTCTTTGGTGTTCAGCTGCACACTTTGGACACCCAGCTGAAACAAACCAGCGGTGACGCCATCAACTCGGTTTTTGATTTCATCTTTCGCTTTTTCGTAGGTAGCGGTATCGATTTTTGTGATGCTATTTTTTGGCTTGGCCATAAGTTTTCCGAAAAAGCCCTTGCCCTGCTCGACTAAGTTGGTGATATCACCCAGTGGATAATACGGAACGGCGATATAGAATGACTTGTCCATAATATTGGCTTCTTGCGACAAGACGTCGATAAAATTAATATAGTCGTCCATCAGGACGTTGAGGAGCATATTGTCCTGAGCACGGCGGATGGCAACCAGTCGGTCGATGTATGGACCAATGTCAACCCGCTGGGAGCGGACGAGGATTTGGATAGGATGGGTCAATGAGTTCAAGAAATTCTGATAGCTGAATTCAATCCCCTCCCGCTCGCGGCTGCTCATTAAGTCAAAGTTGATTGATTTGCAGGCAATAACCGCCCGGAATGTTCCGTCGGCCATAATCACCAAGTTGTCGCGGATTTCAGACAACAGCAGTGTATTTTGGGTGGAGTTGGGATTTTTTGGTGTAGGGGCGACTGGTTGTGGTGTTGAGGAGTTGCTTCCGATAGGAGCTGGGGTAGCTGCGGGCACGACAGGAGGACTACTCGGCGTGGGAGCAGTCGATGCTTGAAACGGAAATTGATTGTTTGGCGGCATGTGTCTGCGCTTCCCCACTCCTGGTTAGTTTGCCTCTGTTATCGTAGCGATATCACCACTTCTTCGCTCATCTCTTCTTGCTGTTTGATGCGGTGGGCTTCGCGGGCGATTGTCTCGATTGACAAATCGGCATTGTTGGCAAGGTTTATTATACCAGCAGACAGAGGCTTTTCGCTAGTGGTTTGTACGGGTGGAGCTGGTGGCGGTATTGGGCTTTGGGTTGGGGCACCGGCACCGATGGGCTGGATGACCGATTGTTGTATGTCTGAGGGATAAGGATTAAACGTTGGTAGTTGGGAAGTAGTAGATGGTATTTGAGAGGCAGGTTCAGGCACCACGGGCTGTTGTGGCGCGAATACGTCATAGGGATTTGTCACTGGTTGCGCTGTGGGCCCCGGCGCGACGGTTGGCGTTTGGTGCATGCGTTCGATCATATCTTGGTGCCGTTTGGCATCACTTTGTCCAATCATAAGATCGAGCGACTGCGCCACACTGGTACCGCTATCCAGGACATCTTCGACCTGCTGAGCCTCGAAATAAACGTCGCTGTTGAGGGCACTATTGGGTGCCTGGACGCCTCGTCCGCGGACTGCCCAGCCTCCACTATCGACTAGTTCGGCTAAATACCCCAAGCGCTCCTGGGCTTCGCCCTGCGAAAGATTCTTGGTTCGTCCGAACTCGACTGTTTTTGGTACGGTAATCTCAATCAGCGACTCGATGCCGTCCGCTTCCCACAGCCGTTTGCGAGGCTTGAGGTAAAACGATACCATGGCGGCCATGTATATTTCCATCGGCTGATCTTTGCGCAGCGGCAAGGCTAATGCTCCAAAAAAGACAATAATCGGCAAAGGAATAATAACGAGCACAGGAAAAATCTGAAACAAACCCCAGGCCCCTACGCCCGCCAGCGCAACCGCAATCAGGTAGATAAATTGACGAAAACTAAACGGTCCGATGAGTTTGTCATCAGCCTCAACGTCTTGGGGAACTTTATAGACGGCCATAGTGCTTATAGTATAGCAGTTTGTACCGTAGTATCGATTGGTTTATTGTCCTACGGAGTTGCGGGAGGCGGAGTCGGTGGTGTCGGTGATGGTAGAGGCGGGGCTTCACCATTTGCGATTCTAGTAAGGATTTCTACCTTTGCGCTCGAAAGTAGTGCAGTTGCACCTGAGCTGTCAAGTGTGAAACGAGCTTGTGCGGCGGATATAGCTGGTTTGCCGTCTTTATCCGTCGATCTTTCAGCTTTCGCGAGGCTGGCTGCGTTTTGACCAGCCAGCTCCACTGGGTTAAGTCCGTTGTATGTACTCGCGTCATCCTCTAGTGCCTTTATGTTTGTATTTGG
Organism: Candidatus Saccharimonadota bacterium; assembly: GCA_014379635.1. GTDB lineage: Bacteria > Patescibacteriota > Saccharimonadia > Saccharimonadales > Saccharimonadaceae > UBA1547. The sequence goes on along the minus strand of JACMLL010000014.1, from coordinate 2,306 downwards.
AGTATAGCCCCATGTAGCCACGGCATTATCTTTACCCTTTAAGCCCATGTTGTTGATATCTCTTTTAAGTTCAGACATAGTGCCGACGTTACCGTCCCCGTCTGTTTCAATTTTCTTGATTGATTCATGCAAAACCTTAATACCCGGAGCACCCAGTTGGGTTGCTAGAATCTTTTGAGCGGCACGGGCCTTAGTAGTCTCACCGGATTTGGTGGCGGTAATGAATGCCTTTTCGGCCATTTCACCAACTTTTGTTGGGTCGGTCTTTTCCACCATAAGTTCTATGGCTTGTTCAATTTCGTCTCTCTCAAGTTTTAATTTAACATTTAGCGATGCGGCTTTGGCACGATCGAGTGCACCTTCGCCACTACCTCGGGCTAATTGCTTACGGAAGTCTTCATCCGTTGCGGATTCGGCACCAACATACGATGCGTTTGCTCGATTAAGCTCAGTCTTACGGTTATTGAGGACCGCTTCTCGTCTGGCTTTTCGTCTTACAAAACCACCCGCTACTGGCAACGATTTATAACCGTTAAGGGATTTGAGTTTACGATATTCTTGACGATTGTTTCGATAGCCTTCGGCGCCTTTGCGCATACGGTCGAAAGGTCCTTTGTTTGGGTTGTTGACAAACCCACCAAAGCGATTCAACAGCCCGCCAGCAGTCTTCATAACGATAGGCGTAATAAAGAGCGGTATTATAGCCACCAAAGCGCCCATGACCTGTACTTCGAACTTGTCGCTGCTTGCCATAACTACTTTTGAAGCCAGGGCCGAACCTCCGAATATAAGTGCGATGATTGGGAACATAAGCAGTAGCGTCGTCAATAAACTACGCCATTTATTAAACAAACTCTCGGTATTCGGAAGTAGAAAGGCCACAAACGCGAGTGGTGATATAACAATCAATATAATAATTAGCGCTTGGCGCAGTGTCAGTACGAGAAATACTGTCACGATAGCAACCAAAGCAGCAATCAGGGCCGGCAGCAGCACTGACAGGCCAGCGTATAGCCCCACAGTTGTCACGAGAACACCTGCCAACAACGCCCCAGCCAGTCCTTCCCAGCCCAGACCGCCCGTTCCGGTAGTTCCGGTTTTCCATACATTTTTAAAGTCCGGTGTCGTGATCTGCGCTTTTATGTTGTCGAAAATCTGCACCATTGAGCTACCAAGTATATTTGACAAATCTACGGCAATCGCGCATATAAAATACGATAAGTTTACAAGTATAGCGGCGATAACAATTCGCGGTAACATTTTCTTTACACCGTAGTTAGTAATACCAACGCTAGTAAGTTGGGAGAATATAATAAGCAAGAAGGCAATCACGAACGCCACATTGGCAATCGTCCGCATTATTGCCCACGCTTGATACGTTCCGTTGGCTGGATCGCTGGCATTGGTGTTGATCGCCGGTGTTTTTAACAGACCCCCAACGACCGTATAGGCGCCGTCGACAACTTTTGCCATAAAGTTCATGACCGGACAGATAATCCAACCGATGCCGTCGATGGCGCAGGTAGTAGTGTCTTTGCTGTTTGGCTCAGTTTTTAAATCGGTCGTATTTTGCGATGGAAGCATACTGCCCGAAGGCTGCGTACCCAGTCGCAACTCGGCCGCAGTAACAGTACCAACGGCGTTACCAAGTATTTCAACCGAGCCTTTTATAGCCTTGAAGGATGTAAAGTTAAAACCATTTTTTTCGCCCCAATAACTGGTCGTACCGCCGACAATATTGCTAAGCGCAAGTTCGCTGTTTGATTTTCCGGCATTGATATCGCCGACATCACAATTGACGCCAGCTCCTTTGGTGGGGCCATAGCTATCAACAATCGAACGGTAGTAGGCCGCAGCGGGGCCGGACGAGTTAGTGCCTTCTATTGGGGCTAAAAACTCCCACCTATTGGCCGATTCTTGTATCAGCAAACGCGGGCAACGGTTTCCAAGCGAGTTTTGGACGGGTTTAGTTTGGATGTAAATTGAAGAGCCAGACCACAGTTTCTTGGTATCGATGATCCTTGTAAACTCGGTGTCGCTGCTGCCTTTAAAGGCTGGATGAATTACACCGACCGCGTCTTCGAAGAAATAATAGCCAGCCCCAGTGTTGTTGACTGTAATCGAGCTGGCTTTGTCGGGCATACAGGTACCCGCTACTACCTTGATGTTGTGAACCTTCCATCCTGTGGAGGACATATCTATCCATTGTTGCGTACAGCCGCCGCTGGCGGCCGGTTTGATACTCCAGAATTTAACGTTTGGCGGTATCAGGCTATCGGCTACAAAATAGGTATAGGTAATGGGGT
>JACMLL010000013.1 GCA_014379635.1 Candidatus Saccharimonadota bacterium | reverse complement strand
AGTATGATTAAAGACTGGTCCGTAGGCGCCAAGAGCTGGCTCGTAATTCATTGGAAGCGAGCCCTATTGTTTGGTGGCGGCGGGATATGGGCGCTGATGACTTTGGCGCAGATTGTCTGGCCGGCGGGAAACTTATTGCCGTTTGCCTCGATTGACGGGGTAAAGCTGAGTGGCTGGAGTAAAACCGATGCCACGGCGGCGCTTGACGGAAGATATGCCCAAACTCCACTAGCGATTTATTTTGGTGACAGCGCCGAGGCCCATCGCAACCCCAAACCAAGCGAAATTGGGGTCAGTATCTCTAACCAGCAGCGCGTTAAACAGACGACCTACCCGTGGTACTTGCGCCTTGCGCCGGCCTCATTGTTGTGGGGACATTGGGCGGTCCCGACCGACGAGGCACCGTCATACAAGCGTGATTCGGCCGTATTGGCCGCCTATATCAAGAAAGAACTGGGCGACTCATGTAGCGTACCGGCAAAAAATGCTGGCTTGAAAGTTGTCGACGACAAACTGAAGCTACAAAAAAGTGCCAATGGTGGTACCTGTACGGTGGCTGATGTCACCAAAAAACTCGCCAACGCTCAATTTAGCTTGAAGACTGACGTCAGTGTGACTATACCGGTAAAAGTCGTACCTCCGGCCGTTAGCAACGGCGACGCGCAGGCGGTGGCTGATCAAGTCGGTATGGGAATCAGCCAAGGCATCAACGTCAAAGCAGGCAGTCAAACAGCGCTACTGCCAAAGGATCAGCTGATAACCTGGCTTGACTTTAGCGTCATTGAAAATAAACTCGATTACAACTTTAACGTGGAACGGGCCAGTGCTTATCTTGATACCGCGCTGGCGGCCAGAGTTGCTGTCGCGCCTGGTGTAACGAAAGTATCGACCTATGACTTTGTCGAGACCGCCAGACAAAATGGGCCGAATGGACAGACGCTCGATAAGGCCGGGACGCTGGTTGGCTTGAAGAGCTATGTGGCGGGTGAAACGAAAGAGGTTAGTGCGGCAACGGCTGTTGTGGCACCGTCAATTGCCTATACTCGTACCTACAGCCCAAGTGACGTTGGGCTATCGGCGTTGATGAAACATTATGCCGAAACTCATCCCGGCACGTACGGTGTGGCGCTGACTGAACTGTCGGGCAAACATCGCCGAGCTTTGTACGGAGGTGGCACCTCTTTTATAACCGCCAGTACCTATAAGCTGTTTGTGGCCTATAGCACTCTCAAGCGAGTTGAGGCAGGCACGTGGCAATGGTCTGACCAGATCCAAGGTGGACGTGACCTGACGACCTGTTTTGACGATATGATTGTGAAATCCGATAATGCCTGTGCCCAGGCTTTGCTGACAAAGGTAGGCTTCTCGGCCATTACCAACGAGGCTCACGACATCGGTTGTGCGAGTACGTCATTTATGGGCAAGGATGGCATCAAGTCAACGGCCAGTGATTTGGCGTTACTGCTGGGAATGGTGCAGACGGGACAGGTGCTGAGCCAGCAGCCCAGCCGTGATCGCTTGATCAATGCCATGAAGCGGAATGTGTATCGTCAAGGGATTCCCAAAGGCGTTGGTAGTGTGGTTGCCAACAAAGTCGGCTTTATGGACGGTTTGTTGCACGACGCCGCGATTGTTTATGGGCCAACTGGGCCATATGTTCTGACTATTATGACTAACGGTTCTAGTTGGGCAAATATTGCCGAGCTGACGCGTCAAATTGAAGCTTTGCGCATACAATAGACATTACCATCGCTCCCTTTCGGGTCCTGTCGCCCGATTTACCCCTAAAATTTTTATCGATTACGATCAAACAATTTTGGGGTAGCCCCACCGGACGCCACCCGAGGCGAGGTAGTTTTAAGTATTAGACCAATAAACATTGACTCAATTACTGGGGTAAGGGTATAATAACGTGTGTATTCCGACGTAGCTCAATGGTGGAGCAAGAAGCTGTTAACTTCGAGGTTGCTGGTTCGAGTCCAGCCGTCGGAGCCAAGAAAATTGTCAGACCTTTTGGTCTGGCACTTTTCTTGCCCCAACGCCGTGGCAAGAGAACCAGATCTTTTGCAGTAGCAAAAGTGGTTCGGTGTAGCGACTGAAGCGAAAAAGTGTTTACATTTTTTCGCGTACGAGAGAAGAAGCAAGGTGCTGTCCAGCCGTCGGAGACAAGATTATTAGAGTGCAAACTTGGAGAAGCCTCCAATAAACATTCACGCTACTGGACTTTTACGGTTTACCGCTAGTTTTAGTTCCTGGATAGATTAGTGAACTTTATGCTTGGAGGTGTATGCACTAACCGTCTAAGAGTATAATAAGAATATGGATGTAGTACCTAAATTATTGATTGCTGGTTTGGTTATGGGAGTCTTGGACTATTTATGGCTTGGATTTATTGCAAAGAACCTATACGCGAATGAATTGGGCAAGTTGCTATTGGAAAAACCAAATATGATAGCTGCAATTGTATTTTATGCCATTTACGTAATAGGTGTTGTGATTTTTGTTATCAGTCCAGCTTTAGTAAATGGCTCGCTTTTGTCGGCGCTTGGATATGGCGCGTTGTTCGGATTTGTGGCCTATGCAACTTATGATTTAACTAACCTAGCGACAATTAGAGGTTTTACTCTTAAGGTTGTTTTAATAGATATGTGCTGGGGTGCATTTATAACAGCCTCAACATCGGGCATTACTTATTTTGTAATCAGTAAATGGACAGCCTAGTTTTATTGCTAAGGCCCTGGGTTTATGGTCTGTCGTTTCTTTTAGTTTTACAGTTTTTAGTTTTCCTATATGCTTATCGTAAAAAGCGCATAGATTTAGTTGATGTTTTTTGGGGCCTATCGTTTATTTTTGTCGGTGCCGTATATTTATTGTTAAATATTTCGAATCTTAATATCGCAACGGCTACGGTATTTTTCTGCGTAACGATTTGGGGCTTAAGATTAACTAGTCATATTTTTAAAAGATTTAAATCTAGGCGCAGCCAAGACGAAAGATATACAGCTATAACCAAGTCATATATCGGTAGTCCAGTGTTGGTTTATATCAAGATCTTTGCTGTACAGGCAGTTTTAGGAAGTTTGGTCATGACAGTTTTTCTGGCTGCTATGTCTTCGTCCAAGTATAACTCTATCCTGCTTGGTATAGGCTTAATTATATGGTTACTAGGATTAATCTTTGAGTCTGTTGCTGATATGCAGCTAGAACGACATATTACTTTAAGGCCCGGAGAGTTGATGAAAACTGGTCTTTGGAAATACAGCAGGCATCCAAATTATTTTGGCGAGTTGGTGCAGTGGTGGGCTATATGGTTAATTACTGCAGGTGGAGAATTTGCAGTAATCGGCTTAATTGGACCATTATCAATTTCAATTTTAATAATATTTGTATCCGGTATCCCGCCTTTAGAAAAGCACATGGCCGAAAAAAAAGGCTGGCAAGACTATAAAAAACGTACATCTATATTAATTCCTTGGCTAAGTTTATAAATAAGTCCGTGACCTGTACGCTGAGCCAAGATTATTAGAGTACAAGCTTGAAGAAGTCTCCATTAAGCATTTAAACCTACTGGATATTTTTCTTTACATCAAAGATAATTAGTATATGAAATACATTGCTTTACTTCGTGGAATAAATGTCGGTGGCAACAACAAAGTCGCTATGGCAGACTTAAGAAAGTGTTTTGATGGCTTAGATTTTGATCAAGTTATCACATATATAAATTCTGGGAATGTAGTTTTTGAGTCATCTCAATCAGATAAAATAAAACTTGTGAAGTTATGTGAAGATGCCATTGAAGAGCAATTCGGTTTTAGAATTGTATGTTCAATAGTCTCCGCCGCAGAATTAAGAGCCGCTATTAAAAAGGCTCCCAACTGGTGGGCTAAAGACAGCGAATATTCACATAATGCACTATTTGCTATTGCTCCAAGAACTGCTCGTGAAATTAGTAAAGGTATTGGGCAAATCAAGCCAGAATACGAAAGAGTATTTATTGCTGAGCCAATTATATTTTGGTCGGCAGCTCGCGAAACTATTGGGCGAACGCGTTACAGTAAAATTGTCGGAACAGAGGCATATAGGTACGTGACTATCAGAAATGCAAATACAACTCGAAAACTGATGGAGTTATCTACCTAGATATTTTGTTATTATGGTTACATGAGCAAGCTTTATATCAAATACCATAAAGACGGTAGCGTTTGGGTAAAAGGCTACACGAAAAAGGACATCCCTACAGGCTATTGGGAGTGGTTCCGAAAAGATGGTACGAAAATGCGCTCCGGCAATTTTAAAGATGGTAAGCAAGTTGGCGAGTGGATTACTTATGATAGAACGGGCCAAGTTTATAAAATTTCCACAATGGACAAAAATCAATCTCAATCTATAAACTTGTAAAGTTCAAGACCAAGCTGGCGGTAGTTGCTGGTCGGCGTAGCGACTGAAGCGAAAAAGTGTTTACATTTTTACGCGAATGAGAGAAGAAGCAAGGTGCTGTCCAGCCGTCGTAGCCAAGCATCAGCACTTTACGAAGGTAAAGTGTTTTTGCTTTATTTAGGTGGTTTACTCCTTTTTGACCTAATAATTTATTTAACTTATACTTACAACATCCATGTGGGCAAAACATAAAAAACACGGCTTTACTATTGTTGAACTACTTATTGTTATTGTTGTGATAGGTATCTTGGCAGCTATAACTATCGTGGCCTATAACGGTATACAAAACCGTGCCAAGGCGAGTTCGGTGCAAGCTGCTGCTGTTCAGGCGGGTAATAAAGTAATGATATATGCTGTCCAGAACTCTGATCAGTACCCAACAGCACTTGTCGATGCTGGGGTGAACGACTCTAATAATATTTCATATCAATATACTCGAGACAACAGCACGTCTCCACGAATCTTTTGCGTTACGGCAACGATTGAAACTATATCATACTATATCTCGAGTGCGGGAGGTGTGATGAAACAGGGGATTTGTCCGGGTCATAACCTGCTTGTCTGGAACAAAACACAAGTGGGGGCGGCCGCCCCTGTGACAGGGGCAACAATAGACGCTTTGGTGTATAGGACGTCGACTGCTTCGATGCGCTTTGGGCCAGGTTTAGTAGGAGCGCCATTGCTGGGAAATCCGTATAGCGGTATCGCGGGCCAGGTCTATACGGTAAATCTCTGGATACAGACCGACTCGACATGGAATGGCACGGGAGGTAATTCGAAGATACGGTTTGGCGATATCAATGGCGCTCTACTGTCGGTCTGTGGATATAACGGCGTCAAGCTAAGTTGGACCTTTATCACCTGCAGCTATACGCTGACTCCGAGTGTTACGCAGGTCAGGATTACTGTTGGTAACGATGGAACAGTTGGGAATATTTGGATTGATGATTTTAGCTTGACGCTATCTGAGTGACGATTACTTAGGTTTTATTTGATAAGGATATTACATTATAATATGTAATAAAGTTGCGGAGTACGTCCACCAGTTGGAGCCAATCATAATTACTTTGCGTAAGCAGAGTGTTTTTGCTTTATGGGTGGTTTTACCTCTTTTTTGACCTTATAATGCATTTAACCTATACTTACAATTAACCATGTGGGCAAAACATAAACAACACGGCTTTACTATTGTCGAACTGCTGATTGTCATCGTTGTGATTGGCATTCTGGCCGCTATTTCCATCGTTTCCTACAGCGGCGTCCAAAACAAGGCGAACGATAGTGCGGTACAAAGCGACCTGAGGAACCTTGGCCAGAAAATCGAGCTTTATTACGCAGAGTATGGAGAGTACCCAGTCACCTGGACTGGACTGGGGATGAAGGCGACTAAAGACTCCTACGGGGCGCACTATGCCGACCTGCACAATTTATTATATTGCAGAAATTATACTATCGCAGCAATCGCTGGAGCTAGCAAGTCTGGAAAAGTGTACGCCTACAGGTCCGGGTCGGGAGTTGGTGATTACTTCGGTAGTTTAGCTACCAACGCTACTTTATGCCCCGCGTTGGGCGTATCGACGAGCGCATCAAATGGGTGGGCGGCAACTTGGTATTATTCCAACGGCGTTTGGTCCGGTCTGCTGTAGTAGGGCGATGGGGTATCTGTCTTCTCTGCGTCGTTAGGGGTAGCGTGTCCGAACTTGTTGGACAGTAATGTCACACGACGCATTAGTTATGGCGTAGTAAACTACTACCTTAGTGAAAAGCGTAAATATACACTGAATATAGGTACAACAAACATAGGCGGTAGCGATTGACGAGTCTCTTCTTGACTTACTATACCGTTTAATTTATACACAGTCATCCACGCGGGCTAGCGAAGTGAGCCGAAAAAGTGTTCGCTGCCCAGCGAAACATTTTTTCACGAACGAGCGGAAAAGGCTTTAGCCGCTGTCCAGCCGTCGGAGCCAAGCATAAGCACTTTGCGCAAGCAGAGTGTTTTTGTTTGGTATACTAGTAATATGCAAAAAATAGCCACAAGAGTATTTATTTATGCGTCGATTGCCTTTGGAATCCTGGGGATTTTAGTCGTTCTGACGGCCTCAGGCCCGGACAAGCAAGATTCCGCTCTTAGTGAAGTGCTTATAAGACTCTTATTCGTAACCATTTTTATCATACTACCTTCGTTCGCATTAAGTGTTGCTAGCAAGTACTTAAACGAAAAATCTTAGTTCAAAGTTGCGAAGTATGCACACTAGCGGGAACTAAGATCATCAAGCTATACACTCGATGAAATATCTTGACAAAATAGAGTTATTTATGTTATAATAAAAATATGAACGCCGAACGCTCAGTTTTTGTAGAACGTGACTTTTACGGCCCGCTCGAACTCGCATCAGCGAATGAGAATCGTAGCGATCGCTATATCATGTTACACCCTAATGATCCGACAAAACTAGTTCGAGCAGGTGGCGGAGGGACGTACCTAGACAAAGAAGAAATGAATGAACGAGTGGGGGACACTCTGCAAGTACTTAAAGGCCTGAGTGAGCATGGCGTCGCTCACGTTAAGCCTTCATATATTGACGAAACAAGTGAAAGTGGTCAACCATATCTTATCACGGTAGTAGATAAACTCGATAACATACGGCCGTATGATGAAATAATCGCTAGTCCTGAGTTGAACGCCGAACAGATTGAAGAGGCCGACCTAGCAATTAGCCATATGCTTAGCTACGCGGCGCAGACAATACGCGAAGGTGGCTATATTGACCCCGAGATGATGCACCTAGATCAGTTTGTTTACGATGTTTCGCGCCCGGAAGGGGAGAGGATGGTACTTGTCGATGTTGAGGCAATCGGAGCTTTTAAGGTTGATTCTACGGCGGATAGTATGAAAAATGGTTTTCCGACAGCATTAGTGCGAACCGTTGCCGAACTTTGTGTTGATATTATCAATCTTGCAAACAGATCCGAACATCTGCCAGCAAGCCTGCCAGCAGCGGTGACTATCATTGAAGCTTTGCCTGGTGAATCACCGGAAACTAACGAGGCTAAAATGGCACTTCTGTACGCACTTGATACTAACGAGATAAGTCCAGAGATCGCCAATCTTGCAAATGGTGTAATGATGGACGATAAAGACGACTGGTAGATTATTTCTACGGGCGAGATTGTGAACGAGGCAGTGCCAAGCTAAACTAGAAGAACAGGCACTTACATGTACATACTCGAATTTAAATGAAAGAAGAGGAACGATGAATGAGAAATTATAGCGCAGAAGACGTTGATTCATACATTGCCAGTTCAGAACCAGAAGCTCGTCCGACACTCGAAGATCTCCGAAAAATAATCAAATCGACTATTCCACAAGCGGAAGAATCAATCAGCTGGGGCGTGCCATTTTATAAATACCACGGTCTGCTGGGTGGGTTTGCCGTATTCAAAAACCACGTGAGCTTTGGACTTGCGTTTGTGCTTGAGAGTAAAGACCGCGAGGAGCTGGCTGAAAAAGGTTACACAACCGGAAAGAAAACCGTACAAATAAAGTTCGACCAACCAGTGCCGACCACAGCTATAAGGCAAATTCTAAAAGCAAAAGCAAAAACGAATGAAGCCGGGAAAATGCGATAAAATAAGTATAGGGGGGATAAATAGTATGCTGAATAAAATTACGCCTAATCTATGGTTTGATGGCAACGCTAAGCAAGCAGTTGAGTTTTACGTGTCGGTATTTCCAGGTAGTAAAGTTGTTGCAACTTCATACTATCCAGAAGAAGGCTTACTCGATTTCCAAAAAGATCTTGCTGGCAAAGAACTGACAATTGAATTCGAATTAAGTGGGCAACGTTTTACGGCTATTAACGCTGGTCCAGAGTTCAAATTCAACGAATCAATATCTTTTTCGATTGCCTGCGAAGATCAGAAAGAAATCGATTACTACTGGGGAAAACTCTCAAACGTGCCAGAAGCCGAGCAATGTGGTTGGTGTAAAGACCAGTACGGCCTGAGCTGGCAGGTTGTACCGAAAGATATCGAAGAATTAATGAAGTCGCCTAATGCGTTTTCTAACATGTTGCAGATGAAGAAGATTATTATAGAGAATTTCTGACCTCACTAGGAGGGCCAAACTGATCATAAAAATGGAGTTTGCGAGTTCTCTATTTTTGATTTAACAATCTATTTAACTTATACTTACAACTATCTATGTGGGCAAAATATACACAACGCGGTTTTACTATCGTTGAACTCCTGATTGTCATTGTAGTGATTGGTATTTTGGCTGCTATTTCTATAGTAGCCTATGGTAATGTCCAAAAAACAGCCCAAAATACCAAAATAAATTCCGACCTTGTGACGCTTTCAAAAGTCATGACGCTAGCTAGAACGTCAGCCTCAAAGACGCTCGGTCAGATAACTGGTAATAATTATTCTGCGGGCGTTTGTTTTACCAAGCCCAACGACACAAATCTAGCCGCATTACCAACGTCGGATGCCTGTTGGGTGACGTACTTATCTGATCTTAACCTTTTGAGTGTAGCGAGTGGCGTAAATATTCGCAATTTGGTCGATCCGTGGGGTCGTCCGTACGCTATTGATGAAAATGAAGGCGAGGCCGGTGGATGCACTGTAGATTCTATCAGAGCTTACGCCCAGCCTTTCGTGACGAACGCATCGTATGCCGGCCTCAACGCCGTCTTGGTACCACTGAGCGGATTTTCGGGGTGCACACCGTAGTTGGAGTAGGGCATGCCAGGCGCGGAAATACTGTGTAAAACAGCCTGCGAACCGATCCCGCCAAGCTTTCTCGGTAAATTGGTGGGGCGAAATCCTGAAATTACGCAAGACTCTGCAATCTACGGCTTCCCAATAGGGACGTTTAAAATTACAGGAGAAGGGCTCTGGAGAGGTACCTTGTATCTAGGAGGTGACGGACACCTTTGGGCCAACGAAGATTCGACAAGTGAAAGCCTTACCGATAGTGCTAAAATAGTCACCGAATTAGACCATACCACAGTGCATTTTGGTCAGGCATACCAGCGTGATAATCCAAATGAAACGTGGTCAAGATATCATATGCGGGATGAATCGGCCTTTCGTGAAATGCCAATTAAAGATGTACTGTATGAGATTGCGCAGAGTAACTTAGCCTCAACCGAATAGCGCAGTAATCTTACCAGCAGACTAGTCTCGTTCACAGACAATTCTCATTATGTGATGCAATAATAACTCTCACAGGGTGCATACGACGTATCTTGTATTTAATGGGAGGTATATAGATTATGGGTAACGAAGAATTACCATCACTCAGTAAGGATGTGGAAGGCAATGATGTGCCAGCATTTTGGGCAGGCGACAAAGATTCAAAAGAGGCTGCTCTGGAGAGTAAAGACGTTAGTCCCGATGTGCCACTGGGGATAGATCAACTGGGTCGCGAAGAACTGGGCGTTTTGGCCACTCAGCTTGCCGTACCCTCGGGTAGTAAGATTTCGAGTAAGCCACAAAAAGAGGGCTCGGACACGTACTTGGGTTAATATAAGCTGCAGGTGTATTTAAGGGGTAAAAATTTATATATTTTACAAAAGTTTATTTTAAGCCTATGATAAGTAATACAACACACACATCGCAAAAACGTAGTAGGTTAATCATAAGGAGGTAATTTATGAAGAAACTATCACAAATTTTGGCGGTGGGTGTTATCACTCTGACGCCTTTAGCCATCGGCAGTAGTGCCTTTGCGCTCGAGCCATGTAGCATCAGCAATACGGGACCGGAATCTTCCAATTCGTGTGTTTCGCAGGCTGATTATACCTGTTCGGTCAATAACGAAAATGTTTTAATAATAAAAAACAACAATGAGCAAGTGGCGTCTTCAGGGAATGCAATTAGCATGACTAATACCACTGCAGGCTCGTCCAATACAGGGACAGCAACGAACGACAACGGGTCAACATTTACCGCAACCATTACGAATGGAACTGCGGGAAGCCTAGACAAAGTGTGTGTAGTTGTTGCAGCCGCACCAGTTACACCAGCTAGTGGTGGCAACGGCGCCAACGGTGGCAACGGTGGTGGTGGTGGCGGTGCGACATCTAAGAGCGCATCTGTCGTCCAGCCTGTAGCAGCTCCGCAGGGAAAAGGGGCAGCATCAGGCCTACCGAATACTAGTGGTGATTCAACCCTGGCGTATGTAGCCGGGCTAGTCGGTATTTTTGGAGCAGTTGCCGTTATGTCTCGTTTGGCAGTCATGGTCTATAGCCGTTTGAAATCATAGCGCAAAATAGTT
>JACMLL010000012.1 GCA_014379635.1 Candidatus Saccharimonadota bacterium | reverse complement strand
GTGTTTATTGGATTAGGATTAGGATTAGGATCTGAATCGGTTTGATTACTAAAGTAAACAACCGCTCCAATCAATCCGATTGATGCAATTGCGATTAATATTCCAAGCACGGTTTTGTTCATATTGTTCCTCCTCTTTATTTATATGCTACTGCCTAGTCTTTGAACTTGTTAGGGCTTTGCTTAATAATAGCACCGGAAAGTGTGTCGGCAATTTTAGTCTGAATTTGGGTGCGGGTATCCTCTTGGGATTGGTGGCTACCTTCGTAGTCGCCAGCAGCGTGTTTATCGACTACGGATTTCAGTAAATTTACGTGCTCGGTAATCAGCGAGGCTACGGCATCTTTAGGTAGGTCGGGGTTTGCCTTGCTCAAAAAGTCGGAGATCGCCTCAACGTAACCATTTAAGTTTTGTACCGCCTTATCTGTGCCTGCCGTTTCACCCGCCTTAGCAGCGACGGTATAGTCGACAAAGAAACCGATGTGACTTCGCCAAATTTCTAGGAATTTAGCTTCTGCCTCGGCTCCGTACACACTACCGATAGCTTTCGAAAGATCAACCGAGTTTTGGTCAAGTGATGCTGCACTGGCGTCGAACATAGGGCTGCCATCAAATCCAGCGCGCGTAGCAGCACTTGCTAAATCAACATGTTCTGTCTCTAAATTATTTAGTACCGCGCGTAAATCAGCCGCTTTTGAGGCGCTAGATACCTGTGTAACACTAGAACTAGATTCTGAAGATTCGGTGTCGTTTTTACTCACACCGATTGCGTAACCTGCCGTACCGCCAACCAAACTAGCAACTACGAAGGTCGCAATTATAGATACAATACTATTATGTCTATCCATGACAACTAACCTCCCTTAATCTAACAATACAGCAGTATGATAAACAAGTTAGTGAGAAATATTACAGTTACCTTAGAGTACGCTTTACCTCCAAGTTATTAATACGTCCAAGAATGTTTATTTGCTATGATAGTAATATGAAAAATAAGACTGTTCGGGTCGGAATTGGCGTTTTTATTTTTAAGAATGGTAAATTTTTGATGCTACAACGCCAAGGCGCTCACGGTGAGGGCTCCTGGTCCGTGCCAGGTGGGCATCTGGAATTTGGCGAATCTTTTGAAGAGACCGCCTGCCGGGAAGTAAAAGAAGAGACGAATCTCGAAATTAAGCATGTGCGTTTCGGGGCAGTCACTAACGATTATTTCACGGATGAAGACAAACACTACGTAACGATATGGATGCTCAGTGAGTGGGCGAGTGGCCAAGAATATAATGTCGAACCCGACAAATGTATAAATCAAGAATGGTATAGTTTTGAAGATTTGCCGACTCCATTATTTCTGCCCTGGAACCAGCTGCTCGAATCTGAATTTATAGAGAAAATTAAACAGCAGCTTTAGAAAATTGTTATATACTAAAAATAGCCAAAGCATAACTATGATAGATTTAAATAAATACGTAGTCAACGCCGAACCCGGCAAACCGTTGCATAGCAATGGCTATGCCGAGGTGGCCAATGCGGGTCACGTTGGTTCGGCGTCTCCGACTTCATTTAATTATCGACAGCAAACCAACCAAACCAGACAATCTGTCAAATCATATAACCGATCAATCATCGGTCAAGCCTATGGTGTGCAACGCGCCAAAACGGTAACACCGGGCAATACAAACCGAACAAGCCAACGTCCTCGTACTGGGATCGGCCAGGCACTAAATATCCCTCCCGCCAAAGGTTTTAGTGAGCCATCAGGTCGTTCCTATAACCCCTACGCCTAATTGCTAGCCGGTAATATCACGAATAACGGTAATCTTGGCACCCAGCGTATTCAGGCGTTCGGCTAAATCTTCGTAGCCTCGATTAATCGAGTAGACGTTTCGTAATGTAGAGATGCCAGGGGCTGCCAGCATCCCAAGAAGGATAACAACGGCTGGTCGAAGGGCTGGGGGTGTAATAATCTCGGCAGGTTTCCACGAGGTCGGCCCTTCAATATAGACACGGTGCGGGTCAAGCAGCTTGACGTTAGCATTCAGCTTGGCAAGCTCCAGCAGATAAATCGCTCGGTTTTCGTAGACCCAGTCGTGGATGAGCGTGCGACCCGTCGCTGTTGCCGCGATGACAGCAAAAAACGGCAAGTTGTCGATATTCAGTCCGGGAAAGGGGAGGGGATGAATTTTGTCCTGGGGTGCCTTTAATTTACTGATTTTTGTCGTAATATCCACCAGGCGCGTCTTGCCATTTTTGGCGCTATATTCATCTGACAAATCGTATTCAAAGCCCATATCTTCGAGAGTTTTTAGTTCGATTTCGAGAAATTCAATCGGGGCTCGTTCAATGGTGATGGCTGACTTGGTGACGATGGCGGCGGCGATAAAACTCATCGCTTCAATGGGGTCTTCGCTGGGCGAATACTCCACATTTTTATTGATGTCTCGGACGCCTCGTACGGTCAGGGTTGTCGTGCCGATGCCATCAATTTTGACGCCTAGTTTTTCAAGAAAGAAACACAGGTCTTGCACCATATAGTTCGGGCTGGCGTTGCGAATAATGGTAGTTCCATCGTTTAGGGCGGCTGCCGTCAGAAGATTCTCGGTTACCGTATCTCCACGCTCAGACAGAACAATTGCTCGCTCGGGTTTGATTGGCGTCGCGGTCGACTCGTAAAACCCCTTGACGGTTGCCACTTTAAGGCCAAAGTATGCCAGTCCACTGAGGTGTGGCTCGACCGTCCGTTCGCCCAAATTACAGCCACCGGCGTAGGGAAGTTTGAACGATTTGTAACGATGAAGCAGTGGACCCAGGAACATAATGATACTGCGAGTCCGACGCGCCGCTGCGACGTCCATGTTATCGAGTTTTAGTTTGGCGGGCGGGGTAATCTCGAGGTGATTGTCTCCAAACCATCTGGTCTTAACGCCGATACTGTTAAGCACCTCAATGATACGGTTAACCTCTTCTATCCGGGCAACGTTACGGAGGGTCGTCGTGCCACGATTCAGTAATGACGCGCACAGCAGAGCTACCGCGGCATTCTTGCTGGTTTTAACGGTAATGCTACCAGACAGCCGGTGGCCACCTTCAATCTGAAAATTAATTATACCTGACTGATTTACGGTGACAATTTGGCTTGACAGAACTTCACTAATACGCGCTAACATCTCAAGGCTGATATTTTGGCCACCCTTTTCGATGCGATTAATAGCACTTTGACTGGTATTCAAAGACTCTGCTAATTGGGCTTGCGTGAGGCCACGGGATTGCCTCGTCTCTTGTATTAGGGTTCCAATCTTGGCTTTATAGGTAGTATTTATCATAAGCTCTATATTATATCACCCATGATATATAGTCAATAATGGTATACTGTAATAAATAGTACTAGTAGAGAGTAAGCAGGGGAGCTAAATGTTGTGAAAGATACACAAATACAGGCATTTATCGATGGTGAAGAGCAGCGACAGCGCGAGGGCCTCGAATTAATCCCCAGTGAAAATTACGTCAGTCGTGACGTTCTGACGGCCCTGGGTAGCGTGTTTACGAACAAATACTCCGAAGGCTACCCCGGCAAGCGTTATTATGGTGGCCAAGAATTTACCGACCAAGTTGAGCAGCTGGCCATTGATCGTGCGAAGCAGCTGTTTGGGGCCGACCACGCTAACGTGCAGGCTCATTCAGGGGCGCCAGCCAATGAAGCCGTCTATAGTGCGTGGTTAGAGCCGGGCGATACCGTCTTGGCTATGGACTTGAGCCACGGGGGACATCTGACCCACGGGGCACCGGTGACCCGGAGTGCACATCTGTATAATTTTGTCCGCTACAAGATGAAAGACGTTGCGACGGGCGAGATTGACTATGATAATTTGCGAGAACTTGCACTCACGCATAGGCCAAAGATTATTTTGGCAGGTTTTAGCGCCTATCCCCGCGAGTTAGACTATGCCAAATTTGCCGCAATTGGTAACGAAGTTGGCGCGTTGTTGATGGCTGATATGGCCCATATTGCTGGTTTGATCGTCGGCGGTGTCGCCGCTAACCCCTTCGACTACGGTTTTCATGTTATCACGACCACCACGCACAAGACGCTGCGCGGACCACGGGGCGGCTTGATTTTATCCAAAGGAATTGTCGGTAACCCCCTGCGAGCTCCCGAAAAGACGCTCGAAAACATTCCCACGCTGATTGATCGGGCGGTATTTCCTGGCATGCAGGGTGGCCCACACATGCATTCGATTGCCGCTAAGGCTGTGGCGTTTCACGAGGCCCTGCAGCCTGAGTTCAAGGACTATGCCGCCCAAGTGGTTAAGAATGCCGCTACGCTGGCTGACGAGCTGTTAAAGCGCGACTTCCAACTAGTGACAGGCGGTACCAGCAATCACCTGATACTGGCGGATGTCTATAAGAGTTTTGGGATTGATGGCAAGGTCGCCGAAATAGCCCTTGACGCTATCGGCCTGACGCTGAATGCTAACGTTGTTCCCGATGACCCATTGCCTCCGTTCAAGCCGAGCGGTATCCGCTTGGGAACACCGGCCATTACAACCCGCGGTCTGCAGCAGGAGCACATGCCCCAACTTGCCAAGTGGATGAAGCAGGCGATTGATAGTCGAGATAATCCGGTCAGGCTACAACAGCTGGCCTTGGAAGTAAAGCAATTCACCCTGAAATTTCCTTTACCTAGCGATATATAATTCTTCCTAATCAGCATACAAAAATAGACTCAGATGAGTCTATTTTTGTATTGTGTGAGTTTTGCTCGCGTTATCTATCCACAGACTGTGTTGTTAACCGTAAGGGCTGCGTCACCTACGGCTATGTATTTAGTGACAGGTGTCGCAGCTCCGAAGTCCCACCAACCGATACAGCCACCAGTGGTAGCTTTAGGAACGTATTGAAGGGTAGTCGTGCCGTTTGCACTAGTTGGTAAACCCGCTGCAAGTGTAATACCAGTCGGAATTTTTGCCACGCTAGTAGTTAACGCGCTGTATCCTTGAAGCTGGACCAGTGATGGATAACTAGTATTCAAAGGATCGGCGTTATAGGCCTCAGCTACTTTTTGGACATTAGCAGCGTTTGTCTGTGCCTTTGTTGCATTTGC
>JACMLL010000011.1 GCA_014379635.1 Candidatus Saccharimonadota bacterium | reverse complement strand
CTGACGTTTCTTGCGATAGCATACTTCGAAACCGCATACGTTGGATATACGTTACCAGATCCGATTAATGTACTAGCGCTGACTGCTTTCCTGCTTACGTTTGGCGTATTGATGCAGTACGCTATTGCTCGCATAGTGCAATGGAACTACAACCGAAGGCACTGTTTTATTGTTGAATAACCTCAGTTTTTTTGGCTTTTTCTAACTATATACGCGAGTAATAAAACAAAGGCGACAGACACTGCGATAAATAACGCGCCATGGAGTCCTAGGTACAACAAAATAGAAAGCAAGTCATGGTTTAACGCACTAATCGTTAAATTTTTTAGTAAAAAGAACATCGGAACCAAAAAGAACAAAGAGGACCAAAACATCAAACTGTAATTTTTTGTAACGTCATAAAGCTTATCAAAGAAATGTCTGCTCGCTTTATATAAAAGATAACACCCGGCTAAAAATGCCCCGAAAAATAACATACTGGCGGCCGCAACGTCTTGCCTAGATTCATAGACGACGTTTGCAAAAACAGTGATAAGAGCATTGACAGCAATACCAGACAACGACAGAAGAACAGTTGCTTTTATTATTTTCGACCATTTAAATAAATCCAAGGTTTCATCTCGGGCAATGCCAGACTCCTTGGGGGTGTGAATATAAAGCTGACTGATTTTAACTGCTCTTTCGCGTTCTTCTTCAAGGGTAAGCATAGGCTTAGTATAACAAAGAAAAAAGACTTCATTAAAGAAGTTTTTTAAACATAAACATCATAACTAGACGTATAGGTTTAGAACTTCTTAACAAGTCAAGCTAGATAAATGAGGCAATTTAAGGAAAGTGCCCCACAACAATCAAGTGCTACTGACATCTATAAAATCTCACCCTTGTTTCTATGACCAGGAGGAGTCTAAAGCCTTGCCCTCGGCGAAACCGGCATTGGACTGTATGCCGACAATAGCCTTTTTATGAAATTCATCGATGTTTCGAGCACCCGCATAAGTCATTGAACTTCGTACACCTGCGGCGATCTGGTCAATTATGTCTTCCGCTCCTGGATATTCGGGGTCAATATACATGCGGGATTTACTGATACCTTCTTGGAATAGTTCTTTTTGGGCTACAACAAACTTATCCTGTTCGCTTGTTCTGCTGGTGGTCGCACGTTTGCTTGCCATACCAAAATTAACCTTATACAAGAGATTATTCTCATCAATAAAGGCGTCACTTACGCTCTCGTGCGTCCCTGCTAGCCAGCTGCCAATCATCACGCTCGACGAGCCAGCTGCCAACGCCAAAGCAACGTCACGAGGATAACGTACGCCGCCATCCGCCCAAATTTGCTTACCAGCTTTACGGGCCACCTCGGCACATTCCAATAGGGCAGAGAACTGTGGTCGGCCGACCCCCGTCATCATACGGGTGGTACACATAGCACCTGGTCCAATACCAACTTTTAAGATATCTGCCCCTGCGTCTAATAACTCTTGCGCGGCTTTGGCGGTAACAATATTTCCACCCACAATTGGAACTTTGGGGTTAATAGCCTTCACCGCCTTTAGCGCACTTATCATTTTTTTCTGATGTCCATGGGCTGTATCAACCACCAGTACATCTACACCTAGTTCCAAAGCACGTGCAGCTTTGGCTGCTACATCACCGTTAATACCAATGGCTGCACCAATCATCAGATGGCCTTTTGCATCAAGTGCCGGCGTAAACATCTTGGACCTAACAGTCCCTTTTTTAGTAATAGCACCAATAAGTACACCTTTTTTATCAACAATTGGGGCAAACCGAAGATTTCTTTCGCTTAATTCGTTATGCATTTCACCAAGGGCGGTACCTTCTGCAAACGAAAATACCGACGGTGTCATAGCATCGCTAATTTGAGCAAATCGGTCTTTATCGACAGCATCTTTTTCGGTAAATATACCTATTGGCCTTTTGTGCTCATCAATAATAACAATTGCACCGTGGGATCGCTTGTGAATAATATTTAGCGCATCTTGCAAGCGGTCATTAACTGTCAGAGTTAAGGGAGTTTCATAAATTTTGTGGCAAGATTTAACATAGTCGATGCTCTTTTTTAGCTCATTATCTGGCATATCTTGGGGCAAAATAGCAATACCGCCACGCCTGGCAACAGATTCAGCCATACGTCTGCCAGAAACTGCATTCATATTAGAAACAATCAGTGGGAAGGTCGCACCGACCCCGTCCGGCGGGGTAAGATCTACGTCCATACGTGACTCAACATCACTCAAGGACGGCACCATAAATACATCATTAAACGTCAGTTCGTGCTGCGGCAGCATATTATTTAAAAACTTCACAAATACTAGCTCCTATTATGTTTATATTATACAGGATTAAACAATGGTACAGTCGTATATCCAGCGAACACTAAGACCCGAAAGTCTGGGCTAATGCAGCAACAGAGTAGACCTAGCTCTTTAGGTACGCTATTATTAATTATTAAAATATATTAAAATATATTTATGGAAGAAAGTAGAGATGGCGCCAAAAGGCAAAAAAAACGGCTCGTTTATATAGTTGCTGGAGGTATTGGCGTTATTCTCTTATCACTTTTTCTATGGTCATTGTTGCGCGATAATAAAATACAATCGCCAGCGTCTCCTAACTCTATTGCAACCCAAAAAGAATCCAAAATTAAGCTCAACTTTTACGTTGCGGGTTTAACGTCTCCAACCTCTATAGCTGCGCCGAAGGATCAGGCTGATAAGAGATTATTCGTGTTAGAACAAGCCGGCCTAATCCGTATTATCAACAAAGATAGTCAGCTCGAGACCCAACCGTTTTTAGACATTACCCAAAAAATACTTAATAACGGTGAAATGGGGTTGTTAGGCCTGGTTTTTCACCCTAACTACGCATCAAATGCCTATTTTTATGTCAACTATATCAACAAAGCCCAAGAAACGATAATTGCCCGCTATAAAGTATCATCTGAAGCTAATAAAGCAGACCCCTCTAGTGAAAAGATTCTGCTTAAAACTGAACAGCCATACCCTAACCACAAAGGTGGTGATTTGAAGTTCGGGCCTGATGGCTTTTTATACATAGCGCTTGGCGATGGAGGCAGTGCAGGTGACCCAGAGAACCGAGCCCAAGATAAAAACAGCCTACTTGGTAAGATACTCCGAATTGATGTCGATAAAGGTGACCCTTACGCTATTCCTCCCACCAATCCATTTGTTAATCAAGCCGGCGTGCAACCTGAAATTTGGGCGTATGGCCTACGCAATCCCTGGCGCATTAGTTTTGATAAAACCATCGGTGATCTGTACGTTGCTGATGTAGGCCAAGGTGATATAGAAGAGGTTAATGTGCAAAAAGCCAGTAGCAAGGGTGGCACGAATTATGGATGGCGTTGTTATGAGGGTAATAAAGTATTTAATAATCAAGGTTGTCTGGAATTAGCTAAGTACGAAGCACCGGCTTTTGAATACACACACGAGGAAAATCGGTGCTCAATTACTGGTGGCTATGTATATCGTGGTAGTCTTTACCCAACACTTAATGGCAAGTATTTTTACGGTGATTATTGCAACGGCCAGTTATTTTATGCCGAAAAGAAAGACGGCAAATGGCAACAAACATTAGTAGCAAAAACACCGTATGCATTTAGCACCTTCGGCCAGGGTAGTGATAGCGAGCTATACGTGGCAGACTATACCACTGGCATTATTTACAAAATTACCGACACAGCAAACTAGCCAATCCTAATGTATAGCGCACTAGCTTGACAACTAGATTGATTATCAAACAAAATGAAAATATTAACCTAGTTTTTGTATAATAGCCGGAATAAATACAAAGATTATTACGCCACCTCCTAGTAACCAAGCAAACCAGACGACAATCGTATCATCATATGTGTCTAAGAGCTTAAACACTACTAACGCAACTATATATTGGCAAAGAAGCGTCAGCACATTGTTTAACATAAATAATTGCCCGGCGGCACCTCTTGTGTATATGAGGCTTGTTAGGGCAGCGATACCGAAAGGAGTTATAACGCAAAAAAATGCCGCCCAATATATCTTCCAGTGAAACTTTTCCATACCTTTTGCAACCATGATCATAACGCATAGTTCAATTAATAGAGTGTAGGACATGACTTGATTATAGCAAACAAAAAATGACGATTTATCGTCATTTTAAACGTAGTCATTTTGGCTGGGATGGAGGGATATCGGCTAGAGCCTCCTCCGCTCATTCGCGAAAAAATGTAAACACTTTTTCGCTCCAATCGCTACGCCGAACCCCCGAATGCCAGTACTAAAAACCAGCGCCTTACCACTTGGCCGTACCGTGTCGGTACATAACATGTGATTTCATCCAATCAAGTCGCCTAAATTTGACTTTTGAGGTCACAATGTTAACATTAGTAATTGTATATGAGAACTTAATGGAAGGTATAATTTATGGAAACTAGTACCCCGACACCAGCTGATGAACCTGACGCTAAAACACAACGCGTAACAACATCACTACATGAAAATAAGAACCTTCTTTACATCGTCTTGGGGCTAGCAGGGATTTTATTGATTGGAATTATTATCTTATTGTCGGTACTGCTGACGAAAAAAGACAATATTTCACCTAACAGTAACAACAGTAGTACCTCTAAATCGACCACACAAGATAGTGATAATGCTAAAGATAGTGTCAAAGCCGTAAAGACGATTAGCCTAAAGGACCCTAATTTAGAACTACTGATTTATGAGCCTAAAATAAACGGCAGCAATCTGACGGTCAATTACAGTATTCGCAACAAATGTAAGGGTTGCGAAAACGTAACCTACGTCGGTAATAGAGATGCCAACATCTCTCCCGGAAGCTCATATTTGCTGGATAACGAAAACGGGCGTAAATACAGTGTCATCACTGATGCTGATAAAGAGCCGTTGGCATCCGAATCATGTAGCGAGTACCTCAAAGCTGGCGAGAAGGTTGACTGCTTCATTGCCTTCACTAAGCCGGACCCTGGGGTAAATTACGCTATCTACTTCGGCGACACCGGAATCCCAGTCGAAGGTTTCAGCGTATCTAAATAGTATGCAACCCATCTTTTCAAATCTGTCAAATCGTAAGTTGCTAATTATAACTGGAATTGTCACGGCAGCTTTACTTATAGGCGTAATAATCATTACTGTTATAGTACTAACTTCAGCTAGTGAGAATAAACAGACTGCCAAGTCACCAATCACAGATTCTAATACCTCCGGTAGTGGTTCATCGTTTAAAGGCAACTCCAGCGATTTGAGCGGTACTGTCAGCCGGCCAAACCTCACCGGCTTGTCGTTGCGTATCAACCAGGTTGAGACCTGCAACCCGTCGGTTATATCGGCTTACGTGGCCGTTACTAATGGCGATGGCGCTGTTACCAAAGGACTTGTGAAGGATGACGTGAAAGTATACCTGGATGGCGGAGAGGTGAAGAACTTCAGTTTTAACAGTGTAGACACCAAAGCCCAGCCTATAACCAACGCTCTGGCTATTGACCATTCAGGTAGTATGCGTGGGGCGGCCATGGAAAATGCCAAATCGGCAGCGATTAGCTACGTCGCCAAACTAAAAACTGGTGACCAAGTTTCAGTGACTCAGTTCGATAACCTCATCGAAACACTAATGGCCGCTAGCACCGACAAAACTACCGCCACAAGAGTCATCTCTGGTATTCAACCGCGAGGAGACACCGCCGTGTACGACGCCATCATAGCCGGACTCGGTACTGTGCCGGATTGTGGCCGCAAAGCCTTAACCGTACTGACCGATGGTACCGATACAGCCTCGAAAAATTATAGTGAAAGCTCAGTTATTTCTGAAATTAATAAATCCAACCTGCCCGTCTTCGCGGTTGGCGTCGTGGGTAGCCAATTCAACCCGGCTTCCATCCGTAAAATTGCCGAATCAACAGGTGGTCAATATTTTGAAGCCAACACACCGTCAGAAATTGCGGGCTTGTACGATAAGATTAACAACCAGCTGACTGGTCAATTTGTCGCGAATCTAAAACTCTCGCTCAAAAAGGACGGCAGTGTTCATCGTTTAAAGATAATCTCATCAGTAGAAGGTTCTGACACATCTTCGGAGCGATCATTCGTCTACTAGTACCCCAAATCTCATTTTACTATCGCAAGCTTAAATCTTATCCAGCATAAAAATAAAAGACGGGCAGATGCTGATTGTTTTTCTTGGATGGAGTTAGTTGATGTGTTCCAGGAAGAATATGTTTTTATTCTCTCGTTTAGGTGCGCCATAACTGACAACCTTATAGCTAAACCCAGTCTCAGG
>JACMLL010000010.1 GCA_014379635.1 Candidatus Saccharimonadota bacterium | reverse complement strand
TAAATATTCATGTGACCAGTATAACACTTGCGAACGAGGGACAATCTGTGGTCTAATAGAGAAAAGCAGAAACATAAACAGTATGATACACAACTTTATTTATAGATTACTTGAACGACGCCATTTTTGGCGCTATGCTTCATTTAGTGAAATAGCAGAACTGTATGCATCGCGAACAATCAGAATTATCGCTATGAATATTGTGTCTGGTTTTACTTCGGTATATCTTTATGAAGCGGGTTATAACTTGGCATTTATAATGTTTTTTTGGCTATGTTTCTATTTGTTTAAGGTTCCACTTTCGTTTTTTGCTGCATATTTTGTGGCCCGCTTTGGACCAAAACACGGCATTCTTGTCAGTAATATACTCTACGTTCCTGCCATGGTAGCGCTCGGTTTTATGCCCGATATTGGGATGATTAGTATTGTCTTGTGGGGCTTCTTTATGTCCATATCGGCGTCAATCTACCATATATGTTACATGGTAGATTTCTCAAAAGTAAAGAACGCTGAACATGCCGGCAAGGAACTTGCTTTCATGAACATTCTCGAAAAGATAGCTATCGGGATAAGCCCAATTATAGGTGGTCTTTTGGCGCTTTGGTTTGGCCTCCAAGTTGTCATATGGGTGGCAGCTGTGCTATTTGCACTTTCAACTTTGCCGCTGCTGGGCACAATCGAACCGGTGAGAGTTCGCCAAAAAATTGAATTTATAGGATTTCCATGGCGCACGACTATTCGGAGTATTCTTGCACAGACCGGTGTCGGCTTTGACTATGTAACAACTGGTATAGTCTGGAGCCTGTTTATCGTTATTGTGATATTTCCTGGGGCTGGGTGGGACATTTATGTGAAGTTGGGTGTTTTGTCATCTGTGACGATTTTAGCAGCCATAACTGCTTCGTACACGTATGGTAAGTTGATCGATAAGAGTCAGGGTGGGAGTTTATTGAAAATTAGTGTGGTTGCGAATGCCGTTGTGCATATTTTTCGGCCTTTTGTGACGACGCCTGCGATGATTGTCGGTACTAATATCGCTAACGAGGTGGCGACAATGGGTTACACGATGTCATTTATGAGGGGCGTGTTCGATACAGCAGACTTGTCGGGGCATCGCATACTGTATTTGTGCATTAGTGACATCGTCGCTAATCTAGGGGCGGCTATTGCCTGTGTTCTGTTACTGATATGTAGTGCCTTTTTGGGAGATACTGAAGGCCTAAAAGTATTCTTTTACTTTGCGGCCGGTTTTGTTCTTTTGACTGGCACGGCTCATTTCAGTATCTATCGTAAATAACCCCTCGTGCTATACTGAAATATAATACTTATGGTGGGGTTATAGGTGGCTGACAAACGGCGAGTAAAGCGAAGCATAAAAGAGTTGCAACGAATTAAAACGTGGCAGCTTGTTATTTTGCTTATTCTGGCTAGTTTTGTATCAGCCACTTTTTTGCGGCTCAATAACATCGGAATGGTCGAGCGACGGAACGCTGTTTTGGCAGCAGATGAAGTTGGAAGCAGCGAGGTGACGTTAAATAGATTGTATGATTTACAACGTTACGTTTCGGCTCATATGAACAGTGATATGGGCAAGGGTCTCTACCTCGAGACAAGCTACAAACGAGATGACCAAGCGGCCATAGACAAGGCCTCGCAAGACAGCAATCCAAACGGTAATATTTATAAAAAAGCTCAAGAGGTATGCGCTCCCCAATTTAGCCGATATTCCTATGCGTATTTGCAATGTACCACTGGTGAACTGGCCAAATACCCAGCGGCGAGTGGTCTGGTCGAGTCGGCTAAAAGACCTAGTCCGTATAGTTACCTACACGTCTTCAGCTCACCTCTCTGGTCGCCTGATTTTGCCGGCTGGTCGGTAGTTGTTTGCCTGGTAATTTCTGTCATGATCATCGCTCGCCTGTTAAGCCTAGCTGTCCTTCGAATCATCCTTCACCAGCACTACAAGAGTATATAAATGTTGACACGGCGCTTTACAGGCTGTACGCTAACTCTCGTAATAGAACTAATAGGAGGTATAAGAATTTTATGGCTTACAGTCACACAAACTCAAAAGGCGTCACATATTACTTGCACAGCACAGAAGTTACACTTCGTGGTGGAAAACCACAAACTATCTTCTTTTTCGCAAAAGTAGAAAAGAATGCAAAGGGACACCCAGTTGATCTTCCTGAAGACCGAATGGTTAAAGAAAACCCACGTAACGGTTTCTTGACTGTCTCAAAGAAAAAATAGTCTGATTTTAGACTTGCACCATAAGCGTGTTTGGTAGTATAGTTATACTCAAACAAACAGGTGTCAAAATCGCCCCCTTACTGGGGGCTTTTTTTGTGGTTCTTTTAAGGTTGGTATAGTAAACTTAAAAGACATGGGAAACATCATTACGGTTCAGAACCTTACTAAGCGCTACGGCGATAAAACGACAGTTAAGGGCATTAGCTTTGAGGTGCGCGAAGGTGAGGTCTTTGGTATTTTAGGACCGAACGGCGCAGGCAAGACAACCACGCTCGAAATGATCGAAGCGCTGCGCCCAATCGACGACGGGGAAGTGACACTCGACGGGCTTGATGTCCAGAAGGACGCCGCAAAAGTAAAAAATATTATTGGCATCCAACTCCAGTCAACTGCTTTTTTTGACAAACTCAATCTGCGCGAACAATTGCGGATGTTTGATAGCCTTTACGGTGAAACTACTGACCCCGACAGTCTTTTGGCCGAAGTTCAATTGACCGATAAAGCCAAAAGCTATGTGGAGAATCTTTCAGGTGGTCAACGCCAACGTTTCAGTATCGCTGCTGCGCTGATTAACAAACCGCGCGTGCTATTTCTGGACGAACCGACTACCGGTCTTGACCCACAAGCGAGGCGCAATCTGTGGGATTTGATTCGAGACATCAAGAAAAAGGGCATCACTGTTGTCCTTACGACACACTACATGGATGAAGCCGAGCTGTTATGTGACCGTATCGCCATCATGGACGGTGGCAGAATTATTACTATCAATACGCCAGCAAATCTCGTCAAAGAGCTCATCGGTCGTGGTTTCACTAAGACCCAACAGGTCGAGCAGGCGAATCTTGAGGACGTCTTTATTGATTTAACCGGAAAGGCGATACGCGACTAATGAAACGCTACATTCAAATCATATTGGCCCTCGCCAAAGCCTATCGTCTGCGCTTTTTCCGCGACAAGACTGCCCTATTTTTTACTTTCTTGTTTCCCCTACTCTTTTTGTTTGTTTTTGGATCTTTGAACAGTAGCAATAGTGATATTAGCTTCAAGGTTGCGCTCTTTAACCGGTCCGACAGTTCGTTCGCAAAAGACTTCGTAAATAAATCTCAGAGCGATAAAACATTAAAGGTTAACAAAGACGTCACCGACTTTAACACGGCACGTGAACTGATGGGGCGGGGTGAGATTGATAGTATTATCGAATTGCCAAAGGAATTCGGTGTGCCAAACAACAATGGCGTTCCGTCGGGTAAAATGATTGTTTATTACCAAGAGGCGAGTCCGCAATCCGGCAAAACTATCGCTGCTGTTATGGAAGGCGTGCTTGACGGTATTAACAAGAGCCTGGGACAACCCGAGCCACCGCTTGGAGTGACTCAAAAATCAACCGCCACGTCCAATCTGTCGCCGTTTGATTATGTGTTCTCGGGTTTACTTGGATTTACTTTGCTATCGCTTGGTATCTTTGGTTTGGCGAACAGTATGCCGGCCGAGAAAAAGACAGGCGCCTTTAAACGCCTGCGTGCCTCGCCTATTACTGCTGCACAGCTGATATTCGCCAACATGCTGCACTATCTACTAATCGGTCTTATCAGTGTTGTCTTGATGATTGCAGTCGCACTCTTGGTATTTGATTTCAATATGAGAGGTGATTGGCTCACATTGGCCACTTTTGTTATTATCGGTATTATCCTAATGTTTGGCTTTGGTCTGGCGATAGGTGGTTGGGCAAAGAACGAGAACCAGTCAGCGGCACTTTCGAACATAATCTCTTTTCCAATGATGTTCCTCTCGGGCACATTTTTTCCAAGATTTCTAATGCCAAGCTGGCTGCAGGATATTACGGCCTTTCTGCCCCTAACTCCGATTATTGATGGGATGCGTCAAATAATAACCGAAAGTAAAACTTTGTTTGATTTGGGTCCAGAACTAGGCTTGATAGGGATCTGGATCGTCATTATTTACTTCATTGCCATTCGTGTTTTCCGCTGGGAGTAGATTGACTTTATAAGGTGTTTGTGATATAATCCAGCCATGACCATTGAATATCTCGAGGACTTATCGGTGGGCGAACTCGAAGTGATGGCTCGTTCGCCTAAGTGCCAAACGGCTATCGATACCATTGAAGCTGGACTGGCGTTATCGATAAAAGGAGGCTACGCCGAGCCGAAAGTGGAAGGCAAAACGCTGGGACACTGGCTTGCGACCGACTTATTCCGTCTTGGACTCGATATCGACGAAGTTCGTGACATCCTCGACCGCTACGCGCCGAATTACGATACCGTCGTTGTGTCTAGTGGCCGTCATGAATATGGCGACATAGGCAAAGCCCGCGCCAACGATTACTAGATTATCTTGTTATTGACCAGCAAGCCGACGATAACCAAGCCATCTACCACCAACCAAATGGTGTTAGAAATTATCATCGGCTTGATATCGTGGATTGACCCATAGATCAAAAATAGGGTGGCGAACGAAATAAAACCGAACCAAGATAACAATGACACGCCATCAATGTGGCCTTGGAAGACATTATAAACCTGAGCCAGGCCGGTCAGGGGGTACATGAAGGCGGCGGCTATAACGATTTTATCAAAGACGGTAAGTCGTTTTTTGCTAGCCAGGTGTTTGTTGAGCATTAAATTTTCGCGTGACATCTATCCGCTAGTCTACAGGCTTATGCTTACCTTGGCTAGTGGTGCGGGCTTGTTGCTGCTCCAAGCCCTACCTTATTAGATGGTGTAATAGTTTTATGGCTGAACAAGCAAATCCTAAATATTGTGAGGGTTGCCCTGTAGCAGCAGTCTTACAGACTTTCATTGATGAATACTTTTCAGACGATCCTAAAGCCGATGCTGGTATAGACAGTCTGCTCGCAGAGCCAATTCCCGATTTTATATCTGATGAGAAAATGGCTGATGCTACCGACCGAGCCGTTTTTATTATGAACCGCGAATTGATTCGGAGCGGTGTATCGGACGAGAATCTAGCGAAGGCTAGGGAGACCCTGGTTGATTCACTTGATCAGCTTGAGGGCGTCGCAGTAGAAAGTCACTGCCCAAAGGTCCAAGGGAGATTGGCGTAGGTAAGTTGGGCTGTCAGGCAGTCGGTAGCGCTATTGTTTATCAACGTTTCTTGATGGCTTACGAAAAATACATTTTAGGTTTTGACTGAACTATCCACAAAATAATAACTTGGTGGGGCTGGATAGAGTTGAACTATCTACCAAGTGGTTATGAGCCGCCTGCTCTAACCGATGAGCTACAGCCCCATCTGACATAGTATAGCCTATTGTTACCAGTGTGGGCTATAATAAATAGTAACAATCATGAAAAAAATCAGCACTCGTCGTCTATATTATCGGATTCGCCACAAATATTTCACGCTTAATAATGCAGTGATTGCGGTAGCGTTTGCTATTACTGTCAGTTGGGTGTGGGGCTCGTTGGGGGTTATGGAACGTAACTATACGTTGCAAAAAGAAGTTGATTCTAAAAAGCGCGAGCTCCAACTTGCCGAATTGGCCACCAGCAGCCTGGAGTTCGAAAAGCGCTATTATCAGACACGAGAATATCAAGAGCTCGCTGTCCGCGAGCACCTGGGTCTGGTGCTTCCTGGTGAAAAAGTTCTGGTGCTACCTGCAAATAGTCAGGTAGTGAAGGCTGCTGATGCTTCAACCACGGCACAGACCAGAACAACGGCTTTGACTATTAGTAATTTTCGGCAGTGGGTCAACTTCTTGTTTGGCGGTAATAGTAAAAGTATCTCTGACTAGTCGTTGCTTGCAAAAATGACCCCTATCTGTTAATCTTGAACATGTGCCGCGGGGTGGAGCAGTCTGGTCAGCTCGGATGGCTCATAACCATCAGGTCGCAGGTTCAAATCCTGCCCCCGCAACCAAGAAAAATAGTCATCGCAAGATGGCTATTTTTCTTGGTTATTGGCCAGGATTCGAACCTGCGACTTTTTGCGCAGCAAAAATAGTCGCATGGTCGCGTAGTGAGCGGAGCAAAGTGGAGCGATAATCCTGCCCCCGCAACAGTTTGCTGGTGCTTGGCCTCGTAAAGATTCTGTCACATAAATAACTACTAACTAAGAGCGGCTTGTAACCTGGGTAGATCAAGGATGGCGAAAAGATGATCTTCCTGGGTGACCAATTTCTCTTCGAAAAGTAATCCCAAAGCTCGACTGGCAGTTTCGCGTGTCATATTTATAGAATCAGCAATATCTTGATGGGTAATTGGTGCATTAATAATAACCTTCTTACCCTGTGAATCTCCAAATCTTTCGGCGAGATTGAGTAATTCAGAAATAATCCGCCCACGGGCAGATCGATACTCTAAAGTTTGAATTCGATTAGTATACATAGCCAGTACATTAACGGCTTGTTTCAATACCTCTTGAGACAACCAGCTGTTGTTGCCCATTGCTGAACGCAACTTGTCCTTAGAGGCGCGGAGTACTGTTACGTCGCTCATTGCTTCGTAATATAATCCAGTTGTGTGAGCCCCGTCGAGAGCCCAAGGTAGCGGTATGAATTCGCCAGCCTCATGAATCAACAATAGATTAGAGTGCCCAGCTTTTGATAGTGAATAAGCCTTAATGAACCCCTCTTTAATTAAATATACGCCCTCAGGGTTGTCGATCCCGCTAATGACGGTCTCTTCCTTGGCAAAAGTCATCAGCAAGCCATCACTAAAATGAGCAATAATGCTCTCATTCTCGTTTTTTGGGGGCGTAAAAACGGCTGACGTGCTTGCACTCATACTATTATTATACGCCTGGTAGACGAAAATGATGTGACGATGCGCACATACAAGACCATGACGTGCACTCTATACTCTTCGGTAGGACTAATTATTTACGCGCATCGAAGAAATGAGGTGGTGTTCGGCATAATTGTCGATCTAAGTATAAGTAGGGCAATTAACGAGAGGAAAATATGTATAACAACCATTCTCCAACCGATAAAAATAGCCAATATGAAAATCCAAAATTAGCTCATGAAGAGTACATAGATACTTCCGGTAGGTTATTTAATTATAATCTTATCGATAATACGTCTGCAGAAATTGAAGCAGAACTAGTAAAGGGCGTCGATGGCATGAGGCAGCAGTTCAGAAAAACAGCCAAGAGATTAAGACACCTGTAATCTAGCTAACTAACTTACTCGCCGCCACTCGTATCGCTTCGCTCCAGCTCAAAAAGGCGTGCGGGGTTTGGGCAATGTCATCGGCCGTCAGTCCGTACTTTACGGCCAGGGCCAGTTCGTGAATCATCTCACTGGCGTGGGGTGCGACAATCGTTGCACCTAACACGACACCTTTTTTGTCAGCAATAATTTTAACGAAGCCGTCACGAAAGTCCGAGGTATTACTTCTGGCGATACTGTTAAGCGGGGCAATCGCCTTGTTTATCGCTAGGTCGCGCTTTACGCAGTCGTCTTCGCTCAGCCCAACGTGGGCAATGCCAGGATAGGTAAATACAACTCCCGGCGTCGCGGTATAATTTGGTGCGGCTTTTGTTTTATGCAAGATATTATTCGCGACGATACGGCTTTCAAGTAATGCTGTGTGGGTGTAGCTGTCGCGTCCCAGCACGTCACCAGCTGCAAAGATGTGCTTGGCGCTTGTTTGAAGGTACTCATTGACCTCGACGCCTTTTGGCGTGTACTTGACTGTGGCGTTTTCGAGGCCCAAGTCGACGCTGGGAACGCGACCAACGGCAATTAGGATTTCGTCGACTCGAATTGATTTTTCAACTCCACCGCGAGAGACTGTCACGCGTTTGCCCAGTCCGTCTTTCACGACCGACAGGACTCGGGTCTGCGTCAAGGTTGTGACTCCCTTTTGTTCATGCAAGACACGCTCCATCAATACTCCAACTTCGATGTCCTGATGAGGGAGCAGGCGGCTGGCCCGTTCGGCAATATAGACTTTCGTGCCAAAAATTGCCATCAACTGGGCAATCTCGACGCCAATGCCCCCGCCGCCAATAATCAAAAGACTTTTTGGTGGCCGGATTGATTCCAGAATAGTGCGTGGCGTCAGGTAGGTGACTTTATCGAGTCCTTGGATGTCCGGGATAGTCCACTGCGATCCCGTGGCAATCAAAAACTTACTGGCCGACAGGTGTCTTCGATTAACACTAATTTCGTTAGGAGACAGAAAGTGGGCGACGCCATGAAAGGCACTGATACCCTGGTTTTCATAATACCTGCGGTTACCACCGGCACCTGTTCGTTGCACCGCTAGATCTTTCCAGGCGCGAATCGACGGGTAATTATAGCCAAGGGTCGACGAGCGCAGTCCAAAACGGGCACCGTGACGGGCCTCGTCAAACAGTTGGGCGGCATGCAACAGAGCTTTTGTCGGTACATCGCCCCAGTTTGGCGAGTCGCCACCAAAAGTGTCAGCTTCGATAATAGCAACGCGTTTGCCAGCTCGGACAGCAATTGTTGCCGCCGCACTACCACCAGCACCGCTGCCGATAACAATCAGGTCATAGTCGAATGTATTTTTATGTGCCATGATGGTTCTCCTATTAAATCGTTAGACGATGTTGTTCGTAAATATATGCCGCATCAGGATGGTGAGTGCGGAGGTGTTTGACGGTGATACGGCGTACATCGTGACTGGTTACCTCGGGTTTGGTCTCTAACCATGAGATAACACTGTCCGACACAGCGTGCGCGATTGACTCGGCCTGACCAACCGGAGTTCGGACACTCAAGCAAGCGGCCAAAATGCTTGCATGCAACTTCTCGCGAGAGAAATTTTCGCTGGGCCGTTGCCCGTTTCGTTTAATAATATCAATCGCAAGGCTCACCCCTAGACTCCTCCAACCGTGCTACCGAGCACCTCGACAACATAGACGTAAAAACCAAGGATGATCAGGCCACTGCCGGCGGCAAATTGTAAGAAATACTTGTTTGCTTCACGCCATTCTTGAATATGGCTAAGCTTGTGTCCGCTGCCAATTAACACCCAAATAATCGTCAGTGATAGAAGGGAA
This sequence comes from Candidatus Saccharimonadota bacterium, assembly GCA_014379635.1. Classification (GTDB taxonomy): domain Bacteria; phylum Patescibacteriota; class Saccharimonadia; order Saccharimonadales; family Saccharimonadaceae; genus UBA1547. The sequence goes on along the minus strand of JACMLL010000010.1, from coordinate 13,214 downwards.
ATGACCGCATAAGTCGCGATACCGACCAGTTGCCAGACTGGTGAGAGCTGAATCAGCACCAAAGCACTGATGGCAATAGGGGCGATGATAAAAATCAGTTCACCAAGCACGCTCGTCAAGCCAAGACTAAAGGCCTCTGCGCTTCGCCCAGTCGCTTTGGTGCGCTCATGGAGGTAGCTGGCAATCGGACGAGGGATCCACAGCGAGGTTCCTTTAGCGCGCCGATAGTAAAACAACCAAACAGCTACGCCGACACCAAACAGTAAACCGCAACCGATAGCCCAGACAACTTGTGGCGTCTGGCCGCCAAAGACATCCAGCAACACCAGCGAGACGAACGACAACAACAAGACGGTCATAACACCGACGCCAAACACAAAGGAAGTTGTCAAACGCAGCACTTTTGCCTGTGACTTCTTTGCCCCAATAGCATGACCACCCAGCAACGTTAAAACGCTCACGCTCAATTGAAAACTGGCGTGAATCAGGGCGGCAAGGGCGATGATGGCGAGAGAGCTAGCGATATTCATATGTTTATTTTTTTAACCTCTAGCTACTTTATAGCATAACCGAGGCGGTGAAGTCAAAAGATAACCATAAAAGGTATTGCAATTTTATAACATTTATGCTTAAATAGTATCACTAAATAATAAACACAAAAAGAAAGCAAAAAACAATGGAAACGTTTGAAGGAAATATCGAACCTGTCACCAAAAGTGATGTCTTGCAACTATTCACGTGGGATCGCCAACGTGATACGACTGAGCTGATGGGTTTTATTGCCCGTCGCGAAGCCGCTTTGTCTGAAGAAGACGCTGATTCTTAGCTAACTGTGGCTGGGGGTACGCGTGACAAGCTGACAGGCTTGTTCGTGCACAACGTCAAGCGCTGCGTGTTCGAGGTTACCGTGTATCTCATCGAGTAACAGGTGGGGATAGGTGCTCACTTGGCGGTACAAAGGTAACAGGTAGTCAACGCCGGCAATAATGAGGGGCATTGTCGAATCTTTCAAGGCGCTATGTAGTTTGCGGTCAATTCTTCGAAAGAACTGGGTGAGCATGTCTTTATCGACTTGTGCTTCCTCGTACTGTCCGTGGAATCCTTCCGATCCCTTTCCTCGACTGGCCGCGGCCACGGTATGAGTTTGAAGCTCTTTGGGCTGCTCGTCAATATTCAGCTCTTGCTCCATATTGTTAGGAAGCCCGGGGAGCTGAAATGGTTCGATGTGGTAACAATCACCCTTTAGAAGTTGCACGTTGTTGTGGCTCAGTAGCAGTACATAGTAGGCTGGGTTGGTATTTATTAACTCTATGATTGGCTGCATATTAAAGCCATTATCGATGCGGACAGACGATGCCATTTCTTCGGCGGGAAGGCGGTAATAGACAAATAAGTCAGGGTGTATAAATAGCGCCAGGCTATATCCGTGGTTGACACGAAACTCCTCGCCATCGATCAGTTTTTCAACTGGCTCAAGCGTGGCGGCAATTTCCCGGGTGCTTAGCTCCTCGGCTGACAGTAATTGGCGCGCCTCTTTTAATAAATTTTTAAGTTGAATGCGGTTGGGGTTATTGGCTGAAGTTGGGGTGATATACGGGGCGTATATACTGAGGCAATGAGGTTTTTGAAAGGATTGTAGAGTTTCTATTTCGGTTTCCGTCGGTAGTTTAATCATACGCGCACCTCCCTCTATATTACTTCCATTATACTCCTTTACTGCGAAGAGGTGCTTAAGCTTTTGGCTTTGGTATACCCAGTTGATCGAAAATTTCTTCGGGGTCAGCTTGCTCGTTTTGAAGTACAACGCCAGCGGCATCGGTTAAATCTTCCAGATTAACTCCGGCTTCTGATAAATCTCTCAGACGGACACGATCCATTTCGCTAATTTCGCCCTTCAGCTTCACTATAAGGATTTCGGGCGACAGCGGTGAGGTATTTGTGGCAACATCTAGTTGACGTTCAAGTGACGAAGCGACATCATAAAACCCTTTAGCATCGGCGTATGTTTCGGCGTAATCTAACTCTTCTACGTAACGAGGTATTTGTTGAGCTTCACGAAAAATAAGCGCTTTATGAATAAGAAAAGCCAGCTGGATTTTCTCACGTGCCTCAATGTCTTGAGGTGTTATCTCGATATTGTCGACGATTTGTTCGCTAATTATCGCATATTCAGTCCAGGCTGCTTGGAGGCGTGATGAATCAGCGGTTTGTTCGCTAAGGGCTGCTAAGACTGCTTGTCTGGCTTCGGTCAATTCTGACGTTGCATGGAAATCTAGTTGTGGAAGTAATGCTTCGATTGAATCATTGGTTGCCTCTAACTCAGCTTGATTAGAGCCTGGTTCAAGCGGAGAAATATAGTTGTCGCGTGCTTCATCGGGAGGGTTTACCATCCTATAATAATACCGCAATACGGGGTGTTGAATCAATTTCTTGAGGGGTGGCGACAGGAATATCGGCTGAAGCCTCCTCCGCTTGTTTGTAAAAATATGTAAACACATTTTTACTGCACGGCGCTTCGCGACCTGTGACTTATCGCCAGTTCCTGGCGAGTCACAGGTTCAATCTTAATCTCAATTACCAATAAAATAACCCCATCTTCCGATGAGGTGATTTTATTGGTAGCAGCGACAGGAATTGAACCTGTGACCTCGAGCTTATGAGTCTCGCGCTCTAACCAACTGAGCTACGCTGCCTCGTCGGAATTCACTTCAGGTTCTCGCAACAACTACAAGTAGTTATTGCTGTCACCTTTCGTTATTCCTCCTCTCGGCACCACAAACAGCTGAAGCTTGGTTTGTGTCACCGTATCATTGCTAGGCAATGAGAGAGTGTAAGCATGATTGTAGCAAAGAACAGGTTACTTTTCTAGGGGTTAAGCGTATAATAAAAGTACTCCCCGCGATACTCACTGGCCTGAAAATCAGGCAAAGCGTCCCTCGCGAATGGATTATTCATTGTCTTCGACAGTTCATACATGAAACGAATGTGAATATGGCGGGCAAAAAACTTAGATTATCGTTTCTCAAACTAAATTTTGAGGATTTTTGATATGAATGATGAACTTTATTTGAACGAGCGAATTGACGTTATAGCAACGTTTGGCGAAGGTCTGAACCCTTGTCGGCCACGGCGATTCCGCAGAGGCAATGGCCGCGAAATAACCATCAGCGAAATCGGGCTGCGCCATCCAAGCGTCAAAGGCAAGCGGACGCTTCATATATTTGACGTCACCGACGGGGCGGCCGACTATCGACTAGAGTTTGACAGCGAACGGCTGACTTGGCACCTGGCATTTGAGGGCGATCATTATGCTTGAGATGTACAACACAGAAACTCCGCTAGTCATGCACGTCGACCTTAATTCGGCTTTTGCTACTATCGAACAACAAGCCCGGCCAATGCTGCGCGGACGGCCAGTTGCTGTCCTTAATCGTCGCACCGAACATACGGCCATTGTGACTGCCAGCTATGAGGCCAAAGCTATGGGCGTGAAGGTGGGCATGAAGTTCAAAGAGGCGGCCTACTTGGCACCAGGCCTGATTGCCATTGAAAGTGACCCCGCCAAGTACCGCTTTGTGTATAAAAAACTGACGTCGATATTAAACGACTATTCGCCCCACGTCGTGATGAAAAGTATCGACGAGGGAGTTATCGACTTTCACGGCCTCGTCAACCAGCGGCCGATGATTGAGATTGGTCACGAGATTAAGCAACGTCTAAAAAACGAAGTCGGCCGGGCTATGCGGTGCAACGTGGGGATCGGCACGAATCGTTTTCTGGCAAAAACAGCCGCCGGTCTGCATAAACCCGATGGTTTGGATGAGATTAATCACACGAATCTGCGGACAACACTAGCCAGCCTTAAACTAACCGACCTGACTGGGATTGCCGACCATAACCAATCCAGGCTAAACGGAGTGGGCATCTATACGCCGCTACAGTTTCTTGATAGTGACCAGGTAACGCTGCAAAAAATTGTCTTTAAAAGCATTGTTGGATTGCAATGGCATCAGCGGCTACGCGGCTACGAAGTTGACGACAGGGTTTTCGACATGAAGCGCATCGGGCGACAGTACGTACTGGAGCGCCGTGATTTAACCAGGATACAGATTATGCAGCGACTGCATCATTTATGCGAATCGGTCGGGTCGCGCCTGCGCTCTCAAAACAAAGTCGCCCGGGGTGTCTATGTCTATGCCAAAACAGCCGAGCGACACTACTGGCACGCCAGTCGCCTGTGCCAACTACCTTTTTATAGCGACAAGGCCATTTATGGCTTGGCCGAACAACTTTTTTGGCAGGCGCCAAGTGCGATTCGTGAAATTGGCATACACTGCTATGGATTGTCCGACGATGACGAACCGCAGATGAGCCTGTTTGGAGATGCGCTTGCTCGCGAGCATCAACTGGTCGACGCGCTTGACACGATCAATCAGCGCTACGGTGATCGAACGCTGCATTCGGCCGACACGCTAGATGTCAGTAATTTCATACGGCAAAAGATTCCGTTTGGCAGCACTCGCTATCTGTAATATGTTAAACTAACCGTAGGCATAATCATAAAAGGGCACGACATTACTTTAATGACAAAATCACTACGAGCAAACCGAAAACGCCGACCAGGCTTTACGATTGTTGAACTGCTTGTCGCCATTTTCGTAATTGGGATTTTGGCTGGTATCAGCGTGGTGTCATATAACGGTATCCAACTTCGGGCGCAAAATTTACGACGTCAAGATGATATGAAAGCGGTTGAGGCCCAACTGGAGACTTACGCAATCCGAAATGGTGGTACCTACCCGGCAACCACAGCTAATCCTGCTGCCAACTGGAAGACGGTTGATGTACGGACGGACGCTAATTGCTTTAATGGCTCGGCGCAGACCGATTGGATACCAGAAATGACATCGCTGCCGCAGAGCTTTCCTAATACCGGCTCGGCCACTGGTGTTGACGGCAATCCTGGCTGTTATCTGTATGCTAGCAACGGGGAGCAATATGTATTGTCAGCCTGGAATATGCTCGCAGACCCTCAGGCTGAGCCCCCTTTGTATAGGCGCCTTGGTTTTCGATCATTTCAAACCTCAACTTCGACACAGTTTTATAGCTGTAATGCCAACGTTATCGGTGGAGCGAACGGTAGCAGTTATGATATTACCCAAGATTACTACAAGCATTCCTATGTTATATCGAATATTACCGACTGTGACGAAACCCCTCCACCGGGTGCGTAAGGTATACTAAAAATATGAATAAAACAGTTCTTCTGCCGGCGCCAGGCCGCTACGTTTTAGCGGTAAGCGGAGGAGTTGATTCGGTCGCGTTATTGGATATGGTGGCCCGCCAGGCGGAGCTTTCAAAAACTGGCCAGTACCAGTTGATTGTGGCTCATTTTGACCATGGGATTCGAGCCGATTCGGCCGGAGACGCCGTTTTTGTTGCCGAATTAGCCAAAAAATACGGGCTACTATTTGAGAGTCAGCGCGAAGAGCTTGGTGTACTCGCCAGTGAAGAGTTGGCGCGGACCAGACGCTACAAGTTTTTACGAGCCGTCGCCCAGCAACACACAGCCAGTTTAGTCACTGCTCATCACGCCGACGACAGTATCGAGACGATTGCTATTAATTTAGTTCGAGGAACTGGTTGGCGGGGCTTGGCGGTGCTTGATTCGGACATCATTCGCCCACTGCTGGACCTGTCCAAACAAGATATTCTTGCGTACGCTTCCACTTATCAACTGGCTTGGCGAGAAGATAGTACTAATGACAGCGATGCCTACCTGCGCAATCGTATTCGCCACCAGATGGGTGAACTGACCACTGACAGTAGTCAGCAACTACTCAGTTTGCGCGTCCAACAAATCACCTTGAAACATCAGATTGACGAGGAGGTTTATAGAGTAGTGGGGGCTGGTCCGAGCTATAGTCGGTATTTCTTCACGCACCTCGGCGACGCTACGGCCACAGAGTGTTTGCGGCATGCAACACACGCCCGATTGACGCGCCCGCAACTTGCTCAAGCCCTACTGGCGATTAAAACGGCTCGGCCCGGGGCTACCTATCAGGCTGGAGGTGGTGTACAATTTCTCTTCACCTCTCGTAATTTTGAGGTTGAACTGATAAAATAAAGATTGGTAGACACTGCTGAGTTCATAGTCTGGAAGGAATAGATAATTTTATATGGCAATCAAAACCCCCACCCCTAATAAGAAAACAAATAACTTTATCCGCCTCGGATTATTCTGGGCAATTTTGGTATTTGGCATCCTGGCCGTTGTTGCCATCACCTCACCCCGTGAAAATCTAAAAGAGGTGCCAATTTCCGATGTCATTACGCGCGCCAATGACGGCGAGATTTCAAAGCTTGTCATTCAAGGTAATGATATCAAGGTAACGCCAAAGGGTAGCGACGCCGCTACCGAGAAGTCGACGAAAGAGGCAAGCACGAGCATTCAAGAACAAGGCCTTAATAAAGATGCACCTGTGGAAATACAGATTACCAAGCCATCAACCACGGCTGACACACTATGGAACCTAGCGATTATCATTATCCCGGTCGTCTTGATTGCCGGATTCTTTATGTTCATGATGCGTCAGGCCCAAGGCCAAAATAACCAAGCGATGGGCTTTGGCAAATCAAAAGCTAAACTCTACGGCAATGATAAAGAGAAGGTTAATTTCAGTGATATTGCTGGGAACGACGCCGCCAAGCAAGATCTTGAAGAAGTAGTTGATTTTCTAAAACATCCTAAAAAATACGAAGCGCTCGGTGCTAAGATCCCAACGGGAGTTCTGCTTGTTGGTAACCCTGGTACGGGTAAAACACTGCTGGCTCGCGCCGTGGCAGGCGAAGCGAACGTGCCCTTCTTCTCGATTTCTGGCTCTGAATTTGTCGAGATGTTTGTGGGAGTTGGCGCCAGTCGCGTTCGCGACCTTTTCGTCAAAGCTAAAAAGAACGCCCCAGCGATTATCTTTATCGACGAGATTGATGCGGTCGGTCGCAAACGCGGCAGCGGCATGGGTGGTGGTCACGACGAACGCGAGCAAACACTTAACCAGATATTAGTTGAGATGGACGGCTTTGAAACAGGTGCGAATGTGATTGTTCTAGCCGCTACCAACCGGGCTGACGTTCTCGACCCCGCGCTCCTTCGTCCGGGCCGCTTTGATCGACGAACCAATATTATGCTTCCAGAACGCCGAGACCGCGAAGCAATCCTTAAGGTTCACTTTAAAAACAAACCAGTTGATGCCACGTTAAATATCGGCACACTTGCCGCTAAAACTGCCGGTTCATCAGGTGCTGATTTGGCTAATATGGCTAACGAAGCGGCAATTGTGGCGGCTCGTCGGAACGCTAAAAAGATTAGTAACACTGATTTGACCGAAGCTTTCGAAAAAGTTGCTATCGGTCCAGAGCGTAAAACGAAAGTCATGAACGATAAAGAAAAGGAACTGACGGCCTATCACGAGGCAGGTCATGCCATCGTCGGACACGTTCTGCCAGACAGCGACCCAGTTCACAAGGTGACGATTATTCCTCGCGGTGGAACGGGTGGCGTTACTTGGTTCTTGCCTCCAGAGGATAAAAGTTACACCAGTGTCATTGAATTCAAGGACGTCCTGGCCCGTGCTCTGGGTGGCCGTATTGCCGAGAAGATTGTTTATGGCGCAGACCGTATTACGACAGGGGCCGGCTCTGACCTCCGCAAAGCAACCGAAATTGCTCGTGATATGATTATCGAACAAGGTATGGGTACAAAACTTCGCGATCAAGTATTTCACGATGATAGCGGTGGCATGGTCTTTGATAAAATGACTCACGAACGTCCCTACAGCGACGACACTGCCAAGTTGATTGACGAAGAAGTCGCCGAGCTTATCCAGGAAGCCGGACGTCGTGCCGAAGCCGTTATTTCCCATAACCGCGTCAGTCTTGACAAGCTTGTCGGCGCTCTGCTTGAAGAGGAAACTCTTGAGGAAGAGCGGGTCATTGTGATTCTCAAAGACGCGGTACTACCGAAGGAGGCCAAGCTCTACTAGGCAAGGCATAAATACTTCATGGGACGCATTCAAAGTACCGTAGCACGAGCTAACAAAAAGCTCCCACTCCAGCTTGCAGCCGCACTGCTGGCTGGTTCGACCCTGCTTTCGAGCGTGCTTGGCCTGATTCGCGACCGTCAACTTAATGGTCTGTATTATGATACCTATCCAACAGGGATCGATGCCTACACGGTTGCGTTTACGATTCCTGATTTCATGTTCTTTATTTTGGTGTCGGGGGCGCTAAGCGTGACGTTTATCCCTGTGTTCAACCAGCGCCTGGCAGCGGGTAATAAAAAGTCTGCTTGGGAGCTTTCGACAAGCCTTGTTAATCTACTTGCACTTGTCACGCTTGCGGCAAGTATTTTGATCATGATTTTTGCCGAACCGCTCGTTCGGTTTGTGGTTGGTCCAGGACTTGACGAGGCCAGTCGGGCCTTGGCGGTCAGTATGATGCGGGTTATTGCGATTAATCCGTTTTTGTTTGCGGTGGCAACGGTTATCGCTAGCATGCAGCAGGCGATTGGCAGGTTTACGTTCTTTGCGCTGGCTCCGACTGTCTATAACGTCGGTATTCTTATTGGTACCCTCTTTTTTACGAATGGTATTAATATTTTTGGATGGCAAGTATTTGAGGGCGGCATCATGGGCGTTGCCCTCGGTGTTGTCTTGGGGGCTATCCTCCAACTGCTAGTGAGTAGTATCGGCTTGTTCGGCATGGGCTTTGATTATCGTTTCAAAATCTACTGGAAGAACAAAGGCTTTCGCAAGGTCCTTGGACTCCTTCCAGCCCGTTCGTTGGACCAGGGAATTGATTACGTTAATAGTATCGTCGAAACAAACTTGGCTTCGCGTATGGTTGCTGGTAGCGTCCGTGCCTATCAACAGGCGATGACTCTATCGTTCGTACCAATTAATCTAATCGGTGTCGCGATTAGTACGGCTGCCTTTCCGAAAATGGCTGAGCGACTCGGTCAAGGCCGTCCAGATCTTTTCAAAAGTGAATTACAGGCAGTGCTTCGGGTAATCATCTGGCTGGCGCTACCCGTGACGGCGATTACATTTTTTGGTCGCGGTTATCTGGTCAACTTTATAAAAAATGGCGGTGACACGCTGATGGCAAGTACTCTAGGGATTTTAGCTATCGCTATTTTATTTCGTTCGATTTATCACATTTCGGCGCGCAGCTTTTACGCTCAACAAGATACCAAGACACCGCTCTATATTTCACTGTTTACTATCAGCCTTAATATTGGTTTGGCCGTGTGGTTTACCTTTGGTCTTAACTTAGCTGTCTATGGTTTGGCCTGGGCGACCGCAATTGCCTCGGCGCTTGAAGTTTCTATCCTATTTGTCGTCATGTCCAAGCGCATCAAAGGCCTATTCGACAAAGTATTCATTCACGGAGTTGCCCGTATGGTGAGTGCCACGGGGCTTATGTCGGCGATTACCTATAGCACTGTGGCGTTGTTGCCGCTTAGTGCCAGCGACCAAAGCTTCCTAGCCAGCTTCCCGAAGTTTGCACTCATTGTCCTGATTAGTGGCGCCGCTTACTTCTTTTTCTGTTATATTTTTAAGCTTCAGGAAGTTCAACCGATTTTGTCACGTCTTAATAAAATTTTGTTCTCTAGGGCGCAATAAGCTTATGAGTCAAGCCAATATTCGTAATTTTTGTATCATTGCTCATATCGATCACGGCAAGTCGACACTGGCAGATCGTATGCTCGAGCTTACGGACACCGTTCAAAAGCGTGATATGAAATCACAACTGCTTGATAGTATGGATTTAGAGCGCGAAAAGGGCATCACGATAAAACTGGCACCCGTTCGAATGAAATACAAAGATTACGATCTCAATCTAATTGATACGCCAGGACACGTTGACTTTAGCTATGAAGTCAGTCGGTCATTACAGGCCTGTGAAGGCGCAATTTTAGTGGTCGATGCCAGTCAAGGCATCCAAGCCCAGACGCTGGCGAACGTCTATCTGGCCTTGGCCGCCGACCTGACAATTATTCCAGTCCTCAATAAAATTGATCTGCCGGCCGCCGATGTGCCACGGGTCAGTGCCGAAGTCATTAATCTGTTGGGTTGCAAGCCAGAGGACATCTTGATGATTAGCGCCAAAACAGGGCAAGGGGTTGAAGCTGTTTTGGACGAAGTTGTCGAGCGGATTGAGCCGCCTCGCGGTACCAGCGAGTTGCCGACGCGCGCCCTCATTTTCGACAGTTACTATGATGATTACCGAGGCGTAATTTTGTACGTTCGAGTGGTTGATGGCATGGTTAAAAAGGGCGATACGATTGAAATGATTGCCACGGGAGCGCACGGCCTCGCCCTGGAAGTTGGTTCGCTGAGTCCAGCCATGAAACCAGGTGGCGATTTGGCAACCGGAGAAATCGGCTATATCGTGACGAATCTACGCACCACCCGCGATGCACGGGTGGGCGATACTGTAACGACCAAACGGGCTCATACGGATTCGCAACTGCCTGGTTATAAGTTGGTCAAGCCATTTGTCTATGCCGGCTTTTTTCCGGTCAGCAACGACGACTACCAGGATTTAAAAGACGCCATCGAGAAGCTAAGTCTCAGCGACTCGGCTTTGCAGTTTGAACCGGAGAACTCACCGGTCCTTGGTTTTGGTGTTCGCATCGGCTTTTTGGGCTTATTGCACATGGATATTATTCGTGAACGATTGGAACGCGAGTACAATCTGGATTTGGTCGTGACTAATCCCTCGACAGATTATCAAGTTAGCCTGACGACGGGTGATGAACTTGATATTAAAAGCGCCAGTGAACTGCCGGATGTCAGTCGAATCAAAGAAATCCGCGAACCGTGGATTAAGGGTGAGATTATCGTCCCACAAACCTACATCGGTGCAGTCCTCCAGCTCATTATCAACAAACGCGGCCTGCAGAATAATCTGAGCTATATTGATGAACGGGCATTGATTAGCTTTGAGGCACCGCTGGCCAACCTGTTGACGGATTTTTATGACCAACTCAAATCGGTCACCAGTGGTTATGGTTCATTTAACTATGAGCTCGATACGTACCGCGCCGAAGACTTGGTTCGAGTCGATTTTTACGTGGCTGGCGGTATGGTTGACGCCCTGAGTGTTATGGCTCACCGCAGCGAGTCCCAGCATTTAGGCCGTATGGTTGTCGATAAATTAAAGGACGTGATTCCTCGTCAAAACTTTCAAGTTGCCTTGCAGGCAGCCATCGGCGGCAAGTTTATCGCTCGAGCTGATTTATCGGCGTATCGCAAAGACGTGACGACTGGTTTATATGGCGGTGATGTTTCACGAAAAAAGAAAGTCTTGGCCAAACAAGCCAAAGGCAAAAAGCGCATGAAGCGCTTTGGTAAAGTTGATATTCCGTCTGAAGCTTTTACGGTTATGCTAAAGCGCGATTAGCGCGTGGCTGGCGACTGATGTCAGAGATTAAACGAACGTGAGCGTCGAGGGTAATTGGCTCTGCCAGGCGATGAACCCAGTCGGCCGACACCACTGCCTGTGGGCGAGCGGTCAGTGGGCGAATATCGACACCAGGCTGTTGCGGCTCGGTAGTCAGAAGCGGCGTCGTTTGTTCGAAATGAGCCAGTTCACCAACTAGGCTTTCAAAGGACAGCTCACTGAGTGACAGAGCTGACTCAGCCGTAGACGATTGGTCAAACACCGACCGAGCGCCTGCCGCTCGAGCGGCGACACGGATCTTACGGGCCAGACTGGCATGCTGCAGCACTACGATAACAATCGACAGGTTATACAGCACAACGATAGGCAGCGCTATCAGCAGACTGGTTGTCAGATCAAACGCGAACGGTACCAACAAACTAATTACCAAACTACCTAAAATGACCCATTTTTCCATACCCAGTAGTTTCTTTGGTGGCAAAGGCTTGATACTGTCAATTAAGGCAATCAGAAGCGGCAGTTGAAAAACCAGCACAAAAGTAATGATGACGTTGGTCACAAAGCTTAGGTAGTTGTCGGCCGAGATGAGCGCGCTCAGCCCGTCAACCTGAAAGCCGGCAAAAAAGCGTAATGTACCAGGTATGATAAAGACAAATCCAAAGACAGCCCCCATTAATGCCAGTACTGCCGAGAGAGTTGTGGTTACATAAACACGCCCAAGAGTCAGCTTTTCATCAAAGACGGGCCGAACAAACATAATCAAGTTATAGATAATAATTGGGATAGTCACCGTCAGTGCGCCCATGAAACAGACTTTCATGACAAACGCAAAACTACCAGCTGGACTGCTGTAATAAAGTGGCGCTCCGAGCGGTGAGCGCAGCAAGCTGAGTAATGGTTCGTAAAAACCGTAGACGGCAATACCGCTAATCACCAATGCTACTACCGATACGATTGTGCGCATCTGTAATTCACGAAGATGGTCAAACAGTTTCGTCGTGGGGCGCGAATGTCGAGCGAGTCGCTTCACTGCGTCTTCCTTTTTTATTTTTTAGTATTTTTTTTGTCGGTTTCGTCGTCTTCTCGGAAACCTTTTTTGATTTCTTTGACAGATTGACCAACGCCGCGGGCTAGCTCGGGAAGTTTTTTACCCCCAACGAACAGCAAAGTAATCACTAATGCGATTAGTAGAATGATTTCAATTTTCCCTAGTACCATACACTCCCTCTTCCTGTAATATGTAATCTCTTTTAAATATAAGCAATATGGGATGATTTTACAAGGCTTTTCTTTCAGGGGAGCTCACCCCATAGGTATAATTTGATTTATTACTTGGTCTGGCTTATGATTATTATGACTAGCTGTATAGTGATGGAACGAAATGAGAGCGTGATTAATAAAAATATACTTCAAACCATACGCGATCAAGAGATGGATCGAAAAGAGTTTCTGCAATATAGTGGCTTGGTGCTGCTTGGTTTGGTTGGTTTAAAGACAATTATTTCTTTGTTGGCAAAAACTGATGATCAGAAACTTGGCGTTGTCGAGTCACGCTCGCAGGTTACCCGTGGTTTTGGCAGCGGAAAGTACGGGGCGTAGGCAATGGCTATCGAACAGAGGCTGCCAATTGTAAACGGAGATGATGGCATATGGGGTGATGACCTTAATACTTTTTTGGGTAAAGAACACTATAACGCTGATGCGACATTAACTCCTGGAACATCAACAAATGGTGGTCATAAGGCTAT
>JACMLL010000009.1 GCA_014379635.1 Candidatus Saccharimonadota bacterium | reverse complement strand
TTACCAATTCAATAATTGAAAAGCCTGATTTAGATAAGCGACTCATTACTAGTTGCTCCCTTCATTGGTTTTTGCGTCATCTGAGCGAGTTGTCCCCTGGACTGACTTAACACCAACAATCAGGTTTTTAACGGCGGTTCTATAGGCTTTGAGTGCTTCATGCTGGGCAGTTAGGTTTGTCTTGAAGCTGCCTACAGCGCCCTTAGGGTCGGTACCATCACACTTGAATGTTACCGTTGTACTCTGCGTGGCTGCGATAGCTGCTTGGGCGTCCGCCTTTTTGGCAGCCACTTCAGCTACCAATACGTCGTAGTTACTAAGGACTTTGCCGGACTTTACATAAAAAGCTTCAGTGCGCTCGGCAATCTTGGTAAAAACAGCCAGGTGCTTCACGCCGCGGTCGCTCATACGAGCCATGATGTTATCAATTTTTTTCTCGCGTTTTTGGCACACTTTAAGCTTGACGTCGGCGAGTTTTGTGCGGGCTGCTTCGCGCTTGTCGGTCGCCGTTGTTTGCCTGGTTTCAGACTCGATTTTTACCTCTGTTTCAAGACGTCGCTGTTCGGTAACCTCTGCCTCTTTAATACGCAATGCCTCACGCTTTTCAGCCGTCATTGTCTGCTGTGTTTGTTCTTTTTTCACTTCAGTAGTCGTCTGATCGTCTCTGGCACTTACTGGTTGAGTGCTCACTGCAAATGTCACCGCGGCCATAACGGCTATAGCGGTAAAACCGACGAGTGCATAATTCTTGGATAATAATTTTTGCATATATTTTCCTCTTAAGTTGTAGTTCAAGCTTATGATTATACCCAGCAAAAGTCAACGAGCTTATGGCTCGCTAACTACAGAAAAAGAGTTATTTAGCAAACTCGATTGCACGGGTTTCACGGATCACGTTGACCTTAATCGTACCTGGATACTGCATGGTACTCTCGATCTTGATGGCGATGTCGCGCGCTAGTTTAATTGCGCTTAAATCATCGACACTTTTTGGACTGACCATCACGCGGACTTCACGACCAGCGCTAATGGCGTAGGCCTTTTCGATACCACTAAAACTCAGGGCAATATTTTCAAGGTCGCGCATGCGTTCGACAAAGTTCTCGGCACTAATATTACGAGCACCTGGACGAGCAGCTGATAACGAATCACAAACTCGAACGACCAAAGCTTCGGGCGTCGTGGCTTCGACGTCGTCGTGGTGGGCTTCGATGGCGTGAGCAATGTCCTCGCTCATACCGTATTTTCGGGCCAGTTCGGCGCCAATATGGTGGTGCTTGCCTTCGACTTTGTGGGTCACTGCCTTGCCTACATCGTGGAGCAACGTGGCAGTTTTGGTCACGCGCACATCAGCACCAATTTCTTCGGCGATAAGACCAGATAGATGAGCCATCTCGGTACTGTGCATCAGGACGTTTTGACCATAGCTAGTACGGAACTTGAGCTCACCCAGTAAGTGCAGCATCTCTTTTGGAATACCGACCACACCCACTTCGCGGGCGGCATCTTCACCGGCTCGATAAATTTCTTTTTCAATCTCTTTCTCGGCTTTGGCAACGACCTCTTCGATACGTCCTGGGTGAATGCGGCCGTCCTTCATTAGTAGCTCGAGGGTCATACGGGCAACTTGGCGACGGATGGGGTCAAACGAGCTCAAAATAACCATACCAGGCGTGTCGTCAACCAAGATATCAACGCCGGTTGCGCGCTGCAAAGCCTGAATATTGCGACCTTCTTTACCGATAATACGGCCTTTCATCTCTTCATCTGACAATTTAAGCGCCGTCACGGTACGTTCGGCAGTCACTTCCGAGGACATTCGCTCCATAGCGGTCACAAGAATAGTTTGCGCCAGCTCCTCGGCATCCTCTTTGGCGTCATTTTGCAGCTTTTTCACCAAGCCCACTAGATCTTGTTTGATATCACGTTCGGTCATTTGCATCAGTTTGTCGGCTGCATCACTCTTGGTGAGCTTGGCAATCTTTTCAAGTTTTTCTTGCTGGCGTCCGCGAATCTCACGGATTTCGTCTTTGAGTTCGTCAAGTTCACCCTCTGAGGTACGCAGGGCATCAGTTCGTTTGTCGAGTTCGTCTAACTTGCGATCAAGATTTGATTCACGCTCTGCCAGACGGTTTTCGGTTCTCTGCCATTCTTTGCGGCGATCTGACTCTTCGCTCTTGGCATCATTGATGATCTCTAGCGCATCGTCTTTGGCCTTGACAACAACGTCACTGGCCTTAATTTTGGCGTCCGCGATAGCTTTATCGGCGCTCATTTTACCGATAGCGTTTCGTCGCTTCCCATAAGCAACTGTTCCTGAGGCGCCAAAAAGCACCCCAATAATTGCGGCAATAATTCCTTCTATCATAATTGTTCCTTTCCTCGCGGTGACCTCTGGCAGTGATGCAGAGTTACAGAAAGTAGATGTATCAACAGTTCAGGTGGTCCCAGCGTCGGTTTTCAAAAGTTATTCAGAGTCCTTATGGACTATCTCTAGTGTAGCCTTTTTGATATCGTTCGCGCAAGTTATTTTCGTGATTGAGTGATATGGGCCTCGCTGTCGTAAAACGGCAAAACAATTTGGTCATTGTGTCCAGAGTGGAGCTTTTCAAGCACAATAACTTGCCACTGCGGACCACGTCCTCCAACAATTGGAACACTTTCACTATCGGCAATCGTATTAAGGACCGTCAGCCCGATGCGCAAACCAGTAAAACTACCTGGACCCTCGAAAGCACCGATAGCACTCAGGTCAGACCAGGTTTTATTATGGGCTTGCAAATTTTTATGAATATAGCCCAGCAATCCCTTAGCCAAGCTACGGTCAGCCTGCCATTCGTCGTCAAAACGCCAGTCGCCATCAATCAAGCTTAGTTTACAAATGGGCGTGCTAGTGTCAAGCAGCAAAATCATAGCAGTTGCTCAATCTTTCGACTTTTGAGTCCATGCGCTTCGACGATGATGCGTCGGGTCGTCTCGGTCGGCGAGACAATGCTAAGCGTCAACCGATCAGTCGGCAAAGCACCTTCAACAATGCCTCCCCATTCGATAACCGTCACCGTTCGCGGGTTCAAAATAGTCTCGTGCAGTTCGTCGGCCATAATACCCGCATGACCAAGCCGATAAAAATCATAGTGAGCGAGAGTCAAACCATCACGTGCATCGTAAACCCGACTAATCGTAAAACTAGGGCTCTGGACATCCTCATCGACGCCCAAACCAATCGCAATGCCTTTGGTAAGCGTCGTTTTACCCGAACCAACATCGCCAACAAGCTCCAGGACTTCCCCGCCTTTAAGATGCCGGCCAAGACGAGCGCCAAAGGCCCTCATTTCTTTCTCGTTAGTTACCTCTATAATCATTACGAATATTATACCATTGCCGACTCAACGTCTGATATACTCAGAATCAGAAATATAACATTATAGGAAGATAGACATTGAATCGAATGACCTAGCCTTTGATAATGATCGATCTAACGACATAATACCGCTAAAACCGCTTAACAACTAGTACTTTCTTGGTCCGTCGACTACAATAGGCACAAGCACTATGCGTATTTCTGATGTCATTACCGAAAAGTTGCTGGCACGAGCCGGTGTAGCGACTCCAGAGCAGGTCGCTGCCCTAAAAGAGGAGAGCGCTCATTCAAGGCGTCCGTTGCAATATCTGGTTATTGAAAAGGAGCTGATTGACGAGAAATCACTTATTAAGGCATGGGCGGATTATGCTCAAATACCGTATATCGAGCTCGACCCCCGAGATATCCCATCCGACATACTCAACAAAATTCCGGAGCGTATTGCCCGCCAGTACAACGTTGTTCTCTTTAAAATTAGTGAGGATGGCGTTCAACACCTCGCCATGGAAGATCCGGACGACGTTCAGGCAGTCAATTTCATTCAAAAAGAAATTGGTGAAAACATTCAAATTTACATCGCACCAAAAGAAAACATTTTGGCTGCGCTCGAAAACTACCGTGGCGACGTCAACCAAGAGCTCAATGAAGTTATCGATATTCAACGTGAAAACGGTGGTGAAAGTCAAACCGTAACCGAAGAAGATGTCGCCGAAGATTCACCGATCGCCCAAACCGTTAACCTGCTCCTGGAATATGCAATTCGAAGCCACGCCAGCGACATCCACATCGAACCCCGCGAAGAATATGTCCGAATTCGCTACCGCATAGATGGGGTCTTAAAAGAGGTAAATCGATTGCCCCGAAATGTACTTGGTGCCCTCATCAGTCGTATTAAGATTTTAAGTAATCTCAAAATTGACGAACGACGTGTCCCGCAGGATGGACGGTTCAAAATCAAAGTTGGGGGTAAACAATACGCGCTTCGTGTCAGCTCGCTCCCGGTTGCAGATGGCGAGAAAATCGCGATGCGTATTTTGGATGAATCCGATCAGGCCATTACACTTGAATCGCTGGGGTATTGGGGAAAGTCTCTCGGAATTATGAAAATCGCCCTCACCGAGCCGAACGGCATGGTACTGGTAACCGGCCCGACTGGTAGCGGTAAATCAACCAGTTTGTTTAGTGTCCTAACTATCCTTAATACTCCTGACGTGAATATCTCGACCATCGAAGACCCAGTTGAATATAAGATTCCGGGCGTCAATCAAACACAAACGAACGTCAAGGCTGGAATGACTTTCGCCAATGGGCTGCGCGCGCTCCTTCGTCAAGATCCAAATATTATTATGATTGGAGAGATCCGCGACGGTGAAACCGCTAACCTAGGCGTCCAGGCCGCCCTGACAGGACACTTGGTCTTTAGTACGCTGCACACCAACAATGCCGCCACCTGCCTGCCGCGACTGCTCGATATGGGTATTGAGCCTTTCCTGATTGCCAGTACGGTAAAAGCAATTGTCGGACAGCGACTAGTGCGGCGCCTTCACAAAACCTCACGCCAAAGTTACGTACCAAGCGAAGAAGAAAAACAAGCAGTCATCCGCATGTTTAATTTGCGTACTGGCCAAGATTTTGCTTACATCCACGAGCTTGAAAAACAAGCTGTAGCCGAAGGTATCGGTGGTGATACACCGCTCAGTACCGACGAACACGGCATAAATACACTTTGGCGAGCCAACGCCGACGACAATGATAACGCTGCTCACAACGGCTACAAAGGTCGTATTGGTATCTATGAAGTCCTCGCCAATTCACTTGACATACAAAAACTCATTATGAGCAACTCGACCAGTAACCAGATCCAAAGCCAAGCCATTGCAGAAGGAATGATCACCATGCAAACCGATGGTCTCATCAAAGCCCTGCGCGGCGAGACGTCTATTGAAGAAGTTTTGAGAGTAAGTAAAGAATAATATGACAAAATTTTCCTATATTGCCCTCAATGATGCCCGCAAGGCGGTGACCGGTATAACCGAACAAGCCGACAGAGCCAGCGTTATCGCTGCACTTCGAAAACAAAACCTCCGCCCGATTAGCATCAAAGAAACCTCGAGCTTGGCAATCAGCGGTTTTTCGCTCAATAACCTGCTGAATTCAAACAAGGTAAAAACCGACCACTTGGTAATGTTTACTCGACAGTTAAGTGCAATGGTGGGCGCGGGCGTACCTCTACTGCGTGCCCTCACTTCCCTGGCTGATCACTCTGAAAGCCCAGCGCTGAAAGCTATTTTACGTACCGTCATCAAAGACGTTGAGGGCGGTAGTGCCCTCGGAGACGCCCTCTCGAAACATCCAAAGGCCTTTAATGATGTTTACGTCAACATGGTACGAGCCGGCGAAACAGCTGGTATTTTGGATGATATTTTAAAACGATTGGCACTGCAGCAAGAAAAAAGTGCCACCATCCGCAAGAAAATAAAAAGCGCCATGGCCTATCCAACCGTTTTGATTTTTATTACCATCGTGGCGTTTTTTGGCCTGATGTTGTTTGTGATCCCGCAAATTGGAAAAATCCTGACCGACATTGGTGGAGCGGACGCAGAACTACCGGGTATTACTCAATTTATGCTTGGAATTAGTGCCTTGATTACTGGTTTCTGGTTCGTTATCTTTCCGCTCATTGGTGGCGGCATCTATGGACTGCTTCGCTACATAAAAACACCTCTGGGCAAGTCGCAATTTCATCAAATTATTCTGAAACTTCCCGGTATTAAGACAATCGTTAAAAAAGTGGCAATTGCCCGTTTTGCTCGTACTTTTTCGGCGCTGATGGGTGCTGGTGTGGCCGTCCTGGAGTGTTTGAGCGTGACAGCTCGGTCGCTCGGTAATGTTGTTTACGAAAAGGCCATTGTTGATGCGGCGGTAGAGGTCAAAAATGGCAAACCACTCTCGGTAGTAATAAGCGAGAACCCTCTCTTTCCTGCTATCGTAGCGCAAATGCTATCAGTCGGTGAAGAAACAGGCCAGACTGATATGGTACTAGTTAAAGTCGCTGACTTTTACGAAGAAGAAGTGGATGTAGCGATCGAAGGCCTCAGTTCGATTATTGAGCCGACCATGATTGTCATTATGGGAAGCATGGTCGGACTGATTGCGGCCAGTGTTATGAGCCCTATCGCCGGTCTGGCTCAAAACATAAAGTAACTAGTACAAAACGTAAACTGCTCATGCTATAATAATCATTAGTATTCACTAGTGGGCATCATGACAAAATTATTCTATAAAGACAAACCGATTATCGGACTGGATATCAGCAATACTGGTATTAAAATTATGGCTATCGATACCAAACGTTGGCTCGTTCTTGGATATGGCTCGGTTGATCTTGAACCGATAAAGGTTAAAGAGGCGCTTGAAGGCGACAGTACATACCTAGCTGATAGCATCAAAGACCTTATCAAAGAAAAGCTCATTGGCGCCCTATCTGGTAACCACGTTGTGATTGGTGTCCCAACTGCGAAAAGCTTCTCGAGAACCTTTACTCTTCCCCCTAGTGCCGAGAAAAACCTCAGAGATGCAGTTGAGATTGAGGTTGATCAGTATATTCCCATTCCAGCATCAACTCTTTATATCGACTATGAAATTATCGAAAGAAATAAGCAAGAACTTACCGTCCTAATGAGCGCCGTATCACGGGTGATTATTGATAATTGCGTCAAAGCGGCTGAAAGTGCCGGCCTGCGGGTTATCGCTGTCGAACCAGGAATTAGCGCTGTCGGACGATTACTCGGGGTAGCCGAAGACGGTGACCTACCGAGTGTCATTGTTGACATCGGTCCGGCCAGTACGGATATAGCCGTGCTAGTGGGCGGGTCTATCCGGGTAACAGGAGGCTTAGCGATTGGCGGAAATACCTTTACTCTTGATATTGCCCGAAAACTCAACGTGACGCTCGAAAACGCACACCAGCTTAAAGTTCTCAATGGGCTTAGCGCTGGCCCTCGCCAAGAGAAGATTACCAACGCGCTCAACCCAAGCTTCGAGCGAATTATTACCGAAACTCGCAAAGTTATGCGTTATTATAACGAACGCTTAAGTGACGATCGTAAACTGGAGCAACTTCTAGTGGTCGGCAGTGGCAGTAACCTGCCGGGAATTGGCGAATACTTCACTAACTCCCTCGTCATGCCCGCGCGCGTCGCAAGCCCTTGGCAAAAACTAGATTTTGGCAAACTACCCGAGCCAGTTAAACAATTCCGCGCTCGCTATATCACCGTGGCAGGGCTGGCCAGCGTTGCACCAGGGAGTATTTGGAAATGATCAACTTGCTTCCAGATGACGCAAAGAGGGAAATACATGCCGCGCGCACCAATGTCACACTAGTCAAATATATACTCGTCCTGGGGCTGGGAGTTGTATTTTTATGTTTTATTTCTATAGCAGTCTACTTCGTCCTGATGAGCACCAAAGCAAGCGCCGAAGCAATCGTGGCTGAAAATACATCAAAAAGTACTGCCTATAACTCAGTCAAGGCCCAGGCCCAGTCCCTTAGGTCCAGTCTGGCATCCGCTAAAACAATCTTGGACAAAGAAGTGGCTTATACAAAAGTACTGACCGGTATCGCTCAAGTGATGCCAGCAGGTGTCGTTCTTGATACGCTCAGCTTAAGTCCGACCACACTTGGTGTGCCTATCACGATTCAGGCCTATGCAAAGACAACCAGTGATGCACTCGCCTTACAAGACAGCTTCAAAAAATCGCCTCTATTTTCTAGTGTTACTCTTGTATCACTAGAGAGTAGTACCCAAAGCAAAACGGACGGCTATCCCATTGCTATAAGTTTAAGCCTCATAATCAACAAGAGTGTCGCCCTATGAAAAATCCAAAGATGACTGCGTCGAAACTTCGAGCCATACTCAGCGCCACTGTTATTGTTCTGCTCGTCCTATCTGCCGTCGGTTTCTACTTTGGACAAAATTGGCTCCGAACAATGGCAACATCCGTCAGCCAGACTGTCGCCGACTCAAAAGCCAGCGGTGGTGACGTGACGTCTTTGAAAAAAATTCAAGCAGACCTACTCGCTCGCCAAGGTATCGTTGACAAAGCAGGTAGTATTATGTCCTCCAGCCAAAATTATCAGACTAAAGTCATTGAAGACCTAGCTAAATATGCGGCTGAAGCCAATATTATTATTTCAAACTACAGCTTTGCTGCGCCGACTGCCGCAGCTCCGACAACTGGCGCCGCGGCCGCTCCTGCCACTGGAGCAACTTCAGTTACCGTGACGCTTACCAGTCCCATTACCTATACTAAGTTGTTAAAATTCATGTCGGCTATTGAAAGCAACTTGCCAAAAATGCAGGTATCGAGCATTAATCTTGGGCGAGTAGCCGCTGGTGCAAGTGACTCAGTGAAAACTGAACAACTTACGGTAGAGGTGTATACTCAATAGGATAACTTATGAAAGATACAAATAAAACTTTCCCCCTTATCGCCATCGCCCAAGCTTTAGGACGCTATCATTTGACGCTCTTTATTGTTGTACTAGTAAGCGGACTCTCGACAGCCGTTTTGATGCTCGGCGACATCCTCAAACAGTCGTCTGAAACGACTGGGCAGACCTCTTCTCTCGACATTACTAGCTTTGATCAAGCGACTATCGACCGACTATCACGCCTAAAACCAAGTAGCGAGGGCTTGACGAACTACTCTCTTCCTGGTGGTCGCGTTAATCCTTTCGCCGAGTAGTTGGCGCTTCAGAAGAAAACGCCTATACTAGGAATATGCTGCTTCTTGGATCACGACTTATTGGTACGCCCATCATGGGGCTACAGACTGGCACAAAACTCGCCCAAACCGCCACTCCTCTTATTGATCCGGCTAACCTCAAGATTATGGCATACGTCGTCGAAGGCCCGCTGCTGGTTGAGCGTCCCTCGCTCATTCGGGTCGCTGACGTCCGAGAACTGAGTGATATTGGTATGATTATCGACAGTAACGATGAATTTATTGGTGTCGACGATGTTATTAAAATCCACGAACTTTATGAACTCGGGTTTAAACTTGTCGGTATGAATGTTATCGACGAAACCAATCGTAAACTCGGTAAAGTTGATGACTATAGCCTTGATTCTAGTAGCTTTGTTATTCAGCAGCTCAGCGTCCAACGTAGCCTGATTAAGAGTCTGACCGATACAGCGCTGCTGATACACCGCTCACAAATTGTCGAAATTAATGACACTTACATCGTCGTCCAGACGACAGCTCAGAAACTACAATCAGTCAATCAAGTCGAGCGACGGCCCTTTGTGAACCCCTTTCGAGCGACGTCAACGCAGCCTGAACTTACCGACGCCTACTAATCCTCGACACGGAGCACTGACTTTATATCGTCGTATGAAAACCCCTGGCGGGCTAAGTATGCAATCAACTTTTGCTCATCGGGATAGCGACTACGCTTTTTGAGAATGATTTTCTGCAGTTCATCGGCATCAGTGCGCTCAGTCTCTCCGAGTAATTGCTCGGTTATTGACCGATCAATCCCTTTAGCGCTGAGTTCGGCTGATAATTTGCGCTTACTAACACCTTTTTTAAGAGACCGATTTTCTATCCAAGAACGCGCAAACGCTTGGTCGTTAATGTAGCCCTTTTCAGCCAAACGGTCAAAAACCCGCATCGTTATCTCGACACTGACGCCTTCTTTTAGCTCACCTGTCTTGGTGCGAGTTGGCCTGGTCTTTCGGTACAGGTAATCGCGCACCTCTTTTGAGCTGTGTAGCCTCATAAAACAGTATTCAAGAGCCCGAGCATACAGTTTGCCAAAACGGCTCTCTTGTTCGAACGTGGCAAGCTCAGCCTCATCGTACTCAGCCCCTACTTTTATGCCCAAACTACCCAATTGAAAAACGCCGAGGCTAAACCGGTATTTTCCGTCAACCGATACATTTACTCGGTTTTTATCTCGGGCCTGAATACCAATAGAGGTAACCTTCATAGAAAACTAGGCGGCTGCTTCGGCAACCTTGGCGCGGACTTTAGCTTCGATTTCGGCCATAACATCAGGATTTTCCTTTAAATAGACTTTGCTCGCTTCACGGCCTTGACCGATTTTGGCTTCCTTGTAGTCAAACCAGGCACCGGCCTTACCAACAATATTATGAAGAACCGCCAGGTCAAGTACGTCACCAGTCTTGCTGATGCCTTCGTTGTACATGATATCGAATTCAGCAATTCTAAAAGGTGGGGCAATCTTGTTTTTGACCACTTTTACTTTGGTACGGTTACCGACAATATCTTCGCCAGATTTAATCTGACCCGTCCGGCGAATATCCAAACGAACCGAGGCATAAAACTTCAGGGCGTTACCACCAGTGGTTGTCTCGGGATTACCAAACATCACACCAATTTTCATACGAATCTGGTTGATAAAGACAACGGTCGTATGGCTTTTATTAATAATACCGGTCAGCTTGCGGAGCGCTTGGCTCATCAGGCGAGCCTGAAGTCCCATGTGGCTATCGCCCATGTCACCGTCAATTTCAGCTTGTGGGACGAGCGCGGCGACCGAGTCAATTACCACCAGGTCAACGGCGTTTGAGCGCACTAACGTCTCGACAATCTCAAGGGCTTGTTCGCCATTGTCTGGCTGTGAAACCAGCAGGTTGTCAGTATCAACCCCTAGCTTGCGAGCGTAGGCGGGGTCAAGGGCGTGTTCGGCATCGATAAACGCCGCAGTACCACCGTTTTTTTGCATTTCAGCAATCGCATGGAGTGCCAACGTCGTTTTACCGGATGATTCTGGTCCATAAATCTCTAAAATTCGGCCTTTGGGGTACCCGCCACCAAGAGCAATGTCAAGCGACAAAGATCCGCTACTAACCAACTCAACGTCAACCGTCTTCGTATCACCCAGGCGCCGAATCGCACCATCGCCAAACTGCTTGTTAATCTGCTCCTGCGCGAGTCCCAAAGCTTTCAGTTTGCCTTCGCTAGCTGTAGGTTTTTCTGCCAATGGGTCCTTTGTAGTCTTTTTTGCTGCCATATACTCCCTCTCTTTAATCTATCTAATAGTATACTGGTCCCGGCAACAATTTGCTATAATATACACAATGATTAAACGTACCGACGGATTTACGATTATTGAGCTGGTGGTTGTCATGCTCGTGCTGGCAGTAGCTAGTTTGCTATTCTTTATGCAAAAACAAGACCTCCAGATTGCCTCGCGCGACGAACAGCGTAAAACTGCTATCAATGCCATGTATTACAGCCTGGAAGAAGTATTTTATAAAACAAATAACTACTACCCTACGACCATCAACCAGACAAATCTACCGTCCGTCGAGCCTACCCTATTTACCGACCCGACTGGCATTAAACTCGGTGAACCTGAAAGTAATTATAGATATGAGCCTGTTAATTGTACGGATAATAAATGCGCCAGCTATACCTTGCGCACCACGCTCGAAAATGAGGCTGATTTTATCAAGGAAAGTAAAAGTAAATAACTAATTGTCGCTGTCGCTAACGGGGCGACCGTTCTTGAAAGCCTCAACTGCGTTGTTTAGCGTCGCAATGTGCTGTTTTGGGTTCGCTACGTACGTAAAGCGATAGGTCGTTTCATCACCTTCCGTACTGAGGCGTATCGAACCGTAATTAAAAAACTGCTCAATAATCCCCTGCTGGGTGTAGCTGGCGTCTTCGATGTTCGCCAAGCTGACCGTTTGTTCATGATGGGCAAATAGGCTCACCTGAATCTCCTGTATCACACTTTCATTCGTCAGGAAAAATCGATTGTTGTTATACACGTAATAAGCAACGTAGACACCAAGTGAGACGAGTACAGTAAATAACAATACCGGCACAGCGGCAACAAATGGATTAGCTGATGTGCCGGTTAGGCTAAAAAGCTGTATGACAATGTCATAGTTAAACAGCAACGACAATGCCATCGAGACAAGCAGTAAACCAATCGCCAGGGGAATAAATAGTCCTATCGGATGGCGCCTAACAGCGCTAATTATATATTCACCTTCGCTCAAATTAAGCGTCGGGTATAGTCGCCTTGATTTATCATGTTTTAGTTTTGTATCCAGACTAACCTCTTGTTTGACTGGCTCTATTGGTCGCGCCATATGAACGACCTGTGGTTGGGCGTTTGGCATGGGGCTTATTGGCGCTGGTGTTGGTGCCACTGCTGGATGCGCATAGAGCGGTCGGCCTTCTACGTCATACGCGACGGGATGGGTATATTCTTCGGAAGGTAATTGTTCTGGTTCCATATGTGCTATTATATCAATTTTTCCTGTATTTCGCTGCTGGTTTTGCCAACGTGTTTGTAGCCCTTGGCCGTGACACGGCGTCCCCGTGGCGTCCGTTCAATAAAGCCAATCTGTAGTAAATAGGGTTCATAGAAATCTTCGATTGTCGTGGCTTCGTCTCCGGTTAGCGCGGCAATTGTGTTCAGACCGACTGGATTACTGCCGTAATTATCAATCATACTAATCAGTAAGTTACGGTCGCCTGGATCAAGCCCTGATTCGTCAATTTCAAGTAATAATAGAGCCGCTTTGGTGGTTGGAACGTCAATAATCCCGTCGCCGTTGACGTCGGCATAGTCACGCACGCGTTTGAGTAATCGATTGGCGATACGAGGAGTCAGTCGGGCCCGGGTTGACAATAACTCGGCAGCTTCGGGGTGAATAGTACTGTCCAAAATGTTGGCCGCCCGAATAATAATGCGCGTAATCTCGGCTGGGGTATAGAATTCCAAGCGGTGAATCAAGCCAAAACGGTCACGCAGCGGTGCCGACAGGACGCCCGTTCGGGTGGTTGCCCCAATGACAGTAAACTTGGGTAAATCAAGTCGAACACTACGGGCGGCTGGACCTTTGCCAATCATAATATCAAGCTTAAAGTCTTCCATGGCGCTGTAAAGCACCTCCTCGACGGTGCGGCCCAGACGGTGAATCTCGTCGATAAACAAGATGTCGCCATCGTTCAAATTCGTTAGAATACTGGCCAAATCCCCCGCCCGCTCGATAGCCGGTCCGCTGGTGACACGGATATTGGTGCCCATTTCGTGCGCAATAACGCTCGCCATGGTCGTTTTACCGAGTCCTGGCGGGCCATACAGCAGGACGTGATCAATCGGCTCGCTGCGTTGCTTCGCGGCATCAATTGCCAGCTTTAAGTTTTTCTTGAGTCTTTCTTGACCGGTGTAATCGGCGAATGAAGTCGGTCGCAGAGTAACTTCAATCACTTCCTCGGCACTGTCATCTGCGTGCAGACTGGTATCTATAATTCGTTCAATCGCCATTATGAATCCCCTTTCAAAGCCTGAGTAACGCGGGCGGCAGTTGATAATTCACCCGGAACATTCGCCAAAGCCTTACTGGCATCGGCTAGGCTGTAGCCAAGGGCAACTAAGGCTTCGAGCGCTTCGTCATCCATCAAAGAGTTAACCGAGCCTCCGCCGCGGGTAATCTGAACTGCTAGGCCGACCTTGTCGGCCAAATCGACAATCACACGTTCGGCAATGCGCTTACCGACGCCGCTAGCCTGGGTAATATAGGCACTGTCGTTATTGGCAATCGCATTGCGGACCTGTTCGCTGTCACCCAGTGACAAAATCGCCAACGCCGCCTTTGGGCCAACACCTTGGACGGTAATCAACAACTCAAATAATTTCTTGGCGGCCAGACTGCTAAAACCGAATAACTCTTGCGACTGTTCGCGAATATGATGGTAGGTATGGAACTTAACCTGTTCGCCTAAAAGTGATATATCAAAGTCACCGGCCGCAACTTGCACCTCATAACCAAGACCATGAACATCAACAATCACCGCCGAACCAAATTTTTCGGCCACTATACCAGAAACATGCGCAATCATAAATCTATTATACCCGAGTCATTAACGAATGAGTAATTGCCGTCGCCAAGGCATCGGCACAATCGTCGGGTTTTGGTACTTCCGCCAGCCCCAGTTGCATTCGCACCATTTCCTGAACTTGTTTTTTATCGGCCTTGCCATAGCCTGTTACGGTCTGTTTAATCTGGAGCGGTGTATATTCTGCCACCGGCATACCGCCTTTGCGTCCAGCCAAGATAGCCACGCCACGAGCCTGCGCCACAGTCATAGCCGTCGTCACATTTTGAGCGAAAAACAGTTTTTCAATCGACATCACGTCCGGCTTCGTCTCGGCAATAATATCGGTCAGACTGTCGAATATATCCTCCAGGCGAACGTCATGGGGCGTATGGGCAGGTGTAGTTATAACACCAGCGTCAATTAGCTTCATCTTGCCTTTGACAACTTCGATGACACCAAAGCCCAAAATTCCCGTACCTGGATCAATCCCAATAATTCTCATGGTCTTAGTATAGGCTATTTGTTGGAATGAAAGAACGAGCGAAGTTTTTGAGTGGCCTGCGTAACCTCTGCACGCCACTCCCACACTCCGTACACTAGCGCAAACATACCGACACCACCAAGCGCCCACCAGCCGACGAACGTACCCGGCGTATCGACAATTGGCTCGACTGCAAACGACGACACGGGTACAGTACTTGTTACATTGCGGCAGCGATTCGTTTCAAGATTGCGTTCTTGACCCTCTTTGCATGGTACGAGTTCCGTGTCGGCAATGACTAATTGTCGGCAGCGATTTGTCTGAGGGTTTCTTTCTTGACCTTCTGTACAAGAAATAAGCGAGGCGACCGCACTCACCACCGAGCGACAGCGGTTTGTCTCTTCGCTCCGATACTGTCCTTCTTTACAAGCTGTTACATCGCTGGCTGCAACTTCAATAACGCGACAACGGTTCGTTACTTCACTCCTATACTGCCCGTCATTACAGGGCGTCGGCAGCGTCGTCGCTTCCGCTGCCTGCTCCACAATAGGAATCGGGAATACGCTTGGTATATCAAAGGGTGTTGGTTGTGATGTCCATTTCCAGGTACCGTCAGCTGTATCATACGCCCAAGCCTGACCTTTTTTAGTGTCACTGCTGGCATCCGGATAATCTTGGATTGTATTGTCATACCGCTTCACGCCGTACATATCTTCAAGCCACAGCCAACTGGCGCTATTTGTGACCGTCATTGGAATAATAACAAAATGACCTGGTTCCACCACACCGTCAAGTGTAATTGCATTGCTCGAACTTGGACTCTGTCCCAAGTAGCCGTTACGGACGCGGAAGCTCGATAAATCAACCACCTGCTCAGTCGGATTGTATAACTTCACGTAATCATTACAATCAAGCGATGTTTCGAGCGGTGAGCAATTACGCGAGTTAGCCAGTATCTCGCTAAACTGCAGTTGCGATAGTTCGGGCGGTTGATACCACTCTCCCGCATACAAGCTCCGGTTGATTAACGTAAAATCCGTACCGAACTTATTAGTCCGATAGGTTTTTGTCAAACCTTTACGTACAAAAGTGCCGAGTGTCGGTGTGATTATGTCTTGTGGAACGTCACCATCATAGAGCGTCAGCTTAAAGTCACTTGCCAAACTCCGTAGACACGAATCATATAGCAACACATTCCCATTATTATTGGCCAGGCCAGTCAACGGGCCGTCAGCCGCCACAGCCACAATGTACCCACCGGCAGGCAGCCAGTCTTGTAGCGTAATTTTACAAACTTGTCCAGGCATTAATGACTGGTACTGAATTGACCAGGACGACAAATCGATAGGAAGCGACGATTCGTTATAGAGCTCTACTGCGTCAAGCTGATCAGTTACCTGGAGGCCGGTCGCAAATACAGGTGCATAATAGGCCGGAACAGGCGGATCGGTCACCTCAATGGCACGTGAAGGCTGTGCAGCGAACAAGCTCGCCGCGAAGATAATAGCAAGCAATGACAGTACATAACGCTTACGCATATTAAAATAATACGCAAATACTCAGTCAATTACAAGTAAAAAAGAACTTATATTTCAGCTGTTATGTCAGCGTTGGTGTGTACGTTCACCACGTCGTCGAGATCGTCCAGCGCATCGAGAATTTTAAGCACCTTGCGTGCGACTTCTGGATCGTCAATGACCACATGTGCGTTGGGAACGTACTGCAACTCTGCTTCCTTAATAGTCAGGCCCGTGTCAATCAGTGCTTGGCGCACTTTGGTGAGTTCTTTTTGCTCGGTATAGACAATAATGTCGCCGTCTTCTTCGATTGCATCTTCGGCCCCAGCGTCAAGAATCGCCAACAGGGCGTCCTCGCCGTTTGCAATAACGTTAATAACGCCTTTGCGCGTAAATTGGAACGCCACACTGCCAGCATCGGCCACACGGCCGCCATTTTTAGTCAGAGCCGAACGGACTTCGGGAAAGGTGCGATTTTTATTATCAGTTGCGGTTTCAATAATAATACCGACGCCGCCCGGACCCATTCCTTCATAGGTAATTTCCTCGAGTACGGCCGCGTTTTTGTCGGCGACCCGGTCAATCGCACGCTGAATATTGGCGGCTGGCATATTAGCTTGTTTGGCACTTTCAATTGCCATAGCCAGCACTGAATTCATCGTCGGGTCAATGCCGCTGCGAGCTGCAATGGCAATCTGATTACCAATTTTAGTAAATACCGCGCCGCGCTTGGCGTCTTTGGCACCTTTTTCTCGCTTGATTGTTGACCATTTGCTGTGTCCCGACATAAATAGGCTCCCTCTATTGCATACGGTATTTTCCCTATTATAACAGATTACTCGATGATGTTTGAGTTACGTAAATCATACCCAGTCACCCGCCAAAGATAGACACTAAGTCCAATCAATCCAACGTAACATAGTACGATGCCGAGCGACGGCAACTGCACGACGCTTACTGCCCATGGAAGGCTAGATAAGTAGTCCGCCACGTTCACCATGTAACGCAGTAGCCAGGTTGCTGGCCACCCGATTACATTGGCCGCTGCGGGAAATAACAAGCCGCCAACACCAGCGGCGAACGTCAGCAACATTGCCAGCGGTACCAGTGGCAGGACAAGCATATTTGCCAGCAAGGCCACGTTCGAGAACTGCCCAAAGGCACCGATTAGTATTGGCGCGGTCACAATCAGAGCAGACAGGGTTTCGCCTAAAATCTGCCGAGCTATACCTGGCTTTTTTTCACCGAAAAAGTAGCGTTGCAACAGTGGCGCCAGAATCATCACGCCGGCAAAAGCCGTAAATGATAGTTGCCAACCTAGGTCGCCCCAACAATAGCTCGGATTGACCATGACAGTGATTGCGGCGGCCAATGATAACAATATAATGGGATGGAAGCGACGCCCGTAATACCAGGCAGCCAAGCTGAGCCCTGCAACCAATCCCGCACGTGACATACTTGGGCTCATACCCGTAATCGCGATAAAACTAGCAATCATCACGCTCGACGACAGTGCCGATAAATACTTCGAAACCCGTACAAAAAGCCTCCGCGCGAGCCGTACCAAAATCGTCAAGTTATAGCCGCTAGCCACAACCACATGTGTCAAGCCGGCAATTTGTAGTGCGGCGATTAAATCTGGCGGTAGGGCTCTTTTTTGCCCCACCAAGTAGCCGATACCTAAACTCGCCTCGGGTTCAGGAATAGCCCGGCGTACTGCGTCTGCAAACCAGTCACGAACAACCCGCGCGATGTCACATGGCTGCGGTCGCTCGACCGATACGATAGTGGCACGATATATCGAAGCTGCAAAACTACCAAAGCCTTCGCTTATTTTTCCCTCAACTTTAACCCTATCGCCTCGCTTTATATCGATATCACTTGACCCAGTTACCTATAACGTTCCATGGATAGCGCGATTGTCTATCGCCAAATTATCGAGACGCACCACTAATTGCCCTGTACGAACGCCATCAACATCCTCTTTGACGTTACCGGAAATCATAGCGTGAGTACCGTACAAACCTTGGAGGTCCGACAATTCGCTCTTTTGGACTGAGCCCCGCCACAAACCAATCAATATGCCGGCGACTATGAGGAATGGTATCAAATAAACGTATCGCCGCCACAGGGCAAGGCCTACCAACAAAATCCCAACCATGCACCACACAAACGAAGCAAACAAAGACGGCGGGCTGTATTGCGCCAGAAAAACACCCGTAAGTAATGCCAGGCATAAAATCGCAATCAGCCACGATATATGCGGTCGACGACGGAGTGCCCACCAATTCATAACGTCAGTATAGCAAAATCTTGGATAAAAATATTTCCAAATAAAAAACACCCACGGTAGCGATCAATGGATGTTTTTTATTTGGAGGGACCAGTGAGACTTGAACTCACGACACCCTGCTTAAAAGGCAGGTGCTCTAACCAGCTGAGCTATGGTCCCGAATTGTTAATGTTGTTTCAACGTTTTATTATTAATGCAACTATAGAAATGTACCACTAATAGGGGTGGTTTGTCAATGTTTGCTCTTTTTTTCTGCCAGATGGGCAGGCTTGGTCAAGAACAAGTCAACCACGGCTATTACCATACCAATACCGATAATTACCTCTCGGTTATTAACCAGCCAGGTATAGATGTCAACCCCAGCACCTTCAAGAGCCAGGGCATGTCCTAGTGGTTCGACCAAGAAGGCCAAGGCTAGCACGGTAAACAAAAGAGCGCCAATAATGCGGCCGACAATAGTCTTGTAGGTATAGCCATGAAACAACAAGACAGCAGAGGGAAGTAAAACAATCGCAGCCAGTGTAGCAGCTGTTGTCAGTGGGCCAGATGGAAAAATGCCCAGACTACTGACTAAAAGTCCTGCATCATAGCCCCAAATGCCGCTTAAGATAGATCCAGCGGCCAACGCCAACCCCAACAAACCAAATCGCCTTTTCGTGATAAACGCCGAAACAAAAAACACGACTGCAAGCAGCGCAAACACCAATACGACATTCATCCTAGTTCACCTCCACCTTATCAATATCAAACACAGCCGCACGTCCCGACTTGATTTTTTGACCATCAATCGTACCCGCTGGTACCTCGATGACATAGCGCGCCGGAACATTCGGAGTAAATACGGTCGTATTGTCCGCTGCTATATTTTTAACACTGTAGACAACTTTTTTGTCCTTGTCGAGCCAGATAATATCCAGTGGCACCCTCATATCCTTCATCCACATATCCCACATATCATCGCTGGGAAATACAAAAATAAGTGCTTCGCTAGACTTTAGACTAGTAACGCCGCTAAGGCCCTGCTCTCGCGCAGCCTGCGTCGAGGCGATACGAGCATCAAATACCCCGTTACCCAGAAAAAGCATTGTTGTTGGTCGAAGTTGCGAGATAAGCAAAAAAATTGCCGCTCCTACAACAAGCAGCATCATACTACCAATCAGATACGAAGAGCTGTTACTTTTGATGTGGTTCATAAAAATAATGCCCGTGGATATACCATGAGCATCATTATAGCAGGACGAAGCCTCTAAGCGCCGACTTTGTCTTTTCGGTTGTTGCGTTTGGCATTTAGTTCAACGTATTCAATAATCGCCCCCGCCACGTCACGACCAGTTACCTTTTCAATCCCAAACCCAGGACTGGCATTTACTTCTAGAATCAGCGGACCACGATCACTCCGCATCAAATCAACACCGGCAATATTGAGTCCCATCGCCTTGGCAGCTTTTACTGCAATTTTCTTTTCTTCGTCTGTCAATTTAACAATTGTGCCTTCAGCTCCCTTGTGGAGGTTTGAACGAAAATCATCATCAAGACTCTGGCGTTTCATGCTGGCTACAACGCGGCTACCCACCACAAGAGCGCGAATATCGGTACCGGCTGATTCTTTGATAAACTCTTGTAATAAAATGTTTGTTCCGTCATCATTTGTCAGATAAAATGCCTGCAGAACTGATTTTGCAGCTTTTTTTGTCTCAGCCAAAACAACACCGTTACCGTGCGTACCGCGAGCCAGCTTGATGATAACCGGCATATCGCCTAATTGATCGAGCAGGACATCTATATCAGTGGTGTTACGCGATACAACCGTCTTTGGAATACCCACACCTGACTTGGCCAGCAGCTGCATACTGCGCAATTTATCACGAGAACGGCTAATCGCAATCGAGCTCGATACGCTATAGACGCCTTGCATTTCAAGCTGGCGGACAATGGCCGTACCGTAACGAGTCATATTACTGGCGATACGAGGAATAATTGCATCAAAATCGACCAAGTCTTTGCCTTTGTAGCTGACGGTCGGATTATTTTGCTCGATTGAGGCATAACAGTCGCGGTACTTAACGATGGTTACTTGGTGGCCACGCTTGATAGCTTCTTCCTTAAGGCGTTTCGTCGAGTAATTACCAGGTCCATTGGATAAAATCGCTATTTTCATATTTTTTCTCCACCATCGTTGTCTAATTCTTGATTAATTCGTACGTCAACCAATATACCGTTCTGTCGCAAGAAGCGTCTTCCTATTAGAACTTCTCTTTGCATATCAGACCGATCGGATAGACCTATGCTCACAGTATAGCGCTTATTCCTAATAATAATATCAGTTTCGATAAGATATCTTTTTAGCCGATGACCGCTTGAACTTCTGACATTTGTCACCTTGTATTTTTCTAGCTCAATAACGCCTTGGTGGTTGCCCGAAGGCACAAAATGAAGCACTTTAACCCCATCTAATTTACGACGAATTATTTTGATGAGCGTACAATGGACAGCGCCCGAATATGCCCCAGTATCAACCTTTGCAATAATATTTTCCATATTAAGAGCCGGCAAAGAGACAGACTCAAATGCGCCGATTGTTAAAGTGTTATTGTCGGATAGATTCTTCATAAGATATATTATATTTTAGCATATTTGAATGCTTTAGTCAATCTTATGTCGATTTGTGAAGCCATTTATCGATGATGTTAACAAGCGACGGAACAATGTCGAACATCTTACCGTCCCGACATCCATAAAAAAGCTTAAGTACTGGCGAAGTATTAAATTCAATGAACCAATAATTATGATCTTGCTGGTGGCTTGTAAAGTCTTTGAAGAATATATCAACCACAATGAATTTTGCGCCTAATTGCGCGACGAGTTTTTCGATACTTTCAATATACGACGGATGTACTTGGTCGAGCACGTTATAGACCGAAGCCCCGTTCCGTATCATTGTAGCTCTGCTAAGTTCCAATACCTCACCCGAAGGCAGGAGTGTGTCGTCCGCCATCAAGGATGGCTCAATAATTATCTTGCTTAACAAAGGATAGGTAATATATTCAAAGTTTAGGGGCTTCCGCTCGTCATTTTCCTTATTAATCAGCTCGGCTACGGTCGAGACTCCGTCGCCGACTATTCGTGGGGTACGGCGCAGCAAGGCAGCGGCAACCTTTCCATTAATAACCACGAAGCGTATCTCTTCCCCTTCAACCTGTTCCTGAATGAGGACCGTCGATGATATAGCGCGCGCACACACGATAGCAGCGAGTAGTCTATCGGGCGATTGAATATTTAAGGTCAGGCCTCTTGATAACGAAGAGTCGGCTGGTTTCACGATCAACTTTCCATATCGACCGAGCAAATCAGCTATTTCTTTAGGCGTAATCTCGTTCGTCTCAGATATGTGATAGGTAAACGGTATTGAAACGCCCGATTTTTGGGCAAATTCATACGCAATTTCTTTGTTAATAGACACATTTTTTATTCTTTGTGAATTAAAGGGATACGCTATTTGCGAAACCGATGTTTTCCACTTCCGTCCGGTTGGACTGATAAAAGTAACAAAACACCTATCCTTAATAAACTCTTCGGAAACGTTGTAGCCTATTTTTTCAAACTCACGACGCAGCAGCTTATACGATGCGAACGCATCATCTTTAATATACATAAATTAATGTGTCCGTTTAAGGTTAGTATTTGTTTAATAATATTTAAGTAACGCTATGCGTCTATAGCTTCATTATAGTACGTCGAGTCATTAAATGCAGGAACTTCGTCAGTTCCACTTATGTATATAATATACATATTTGTGCGGTTTTGTCAATTTTTACCCTGTTCGTTCCATTTTGTCCTGGCTCGCACCAAAGAAGGTTTTAACGTCGTGGCCAATCGTTTTAAATCCATATTTCTCATACATTACTTTGGCGACTTTATTGCTAGTTATGACCAAGAGCTGTAGTTTCATGCCCTCACCAACTAAGTCAAGGTATGCTTCGAATAAACGCGACCCTATGCCTTGACGTTGGTATTTTGGATGAACGAATAGGCCTTTTAATATCAATATGCTGTTATTTTCTATACGGGCAAGCGTATACCCAACCACCTTTTGCTTGACCTGGGCGACTAATAAAAACCAATCTGCATCATCAATTTTTTGATTGATTCCTGAAATGAAAATCCGCTGTTTAGGTGCAGACGGGCGGCAATACTCGATAAAATCAGGCATTGAACCATGCGGAATCAACTGATCGTAGTAGCTGTTCGCATGAGCCTGAACAGAGATATCGTACATTGCAGGGGCGTCCCTTTTACGTGCGGACCGAATGGTATAATCCATACACATAGCTACTCAAAAAATATTGTGTCTTTTGCTCGTATCGAACTCTTCCAGGAGCTCTTTTTGTTTCTTTGTCAGCTTGATTGGGGTGTCGACCACAAGGCTGACGATGTGTGGGCCGCGCTTGTCGCTGCGCATGTGTGGCACGCCGTGGTTAGACAGCTTGAAGTCAGTCCCCGATTGGGTGCCCGCTGGCACTTTCATACGGATTTTTCCATCGACTGTTGGGACATCAATTTCGGTTCCAAGGGCAGCGTCGATCATGCTGACATGGGCTTCAGACAAGATAATATCGCCCTCACGGGTAAAGTGCTTGTGGGCTTTGACGCGAATATGAACGTACAAATCGCCCTTCTCGCCACCACCCATGGCTTCGCCGTGACCGTTTAAGCGAATCGTCGCCCCATCATCAATGCCAGCAGGAACTTTGAGGTTAATAATCCGCTTGCGACGCTCGGTACCCTTACCGTGACAGACAGTACAGACTTTTTCTGGTACTTTTCCGCGTCCACCACAGGTTTCACACGTGACGTTTTGTTGAATTTGACCGAAAATTGTATT
>JACMLL010000008.1 GCA_014379635.1 Candidatus Saccharimonadota bacterium | reverse complement strand
TTGCTACTCGCATGAGTGCACATTATGATGATTTACTAACACGAATTGATTCTACAGCGCACATGAGTGTACGAAATAAACTGATTTACACGCTATGTTATTTTGCGAGACGTTTTAGCTCTGACGACATTGTAGATATTTATAAGCTTGGTTTAAAATTAACACACCAAGATATTTCTGAAATGATTGGCTCTACCCGCGAAACGACCTCGATTGAATTTCGTAAACTTATGACGGAGGGTGGTGTTATCTATAACCGCACTCAATGTGTTATTAACGTACCACGGCTTGAAGAAATACAGAATAAATGATATTTAATAACCAGTAAAATAGTCACTTTTAATTTTTTTAACACGCAGCCTTTTTAAGTGTCGTTTGGCGTCTTTTACTAGTGGCGGTGGGCCCGAAACGTACGCTGTGCGAGTGGTGACATCGGGAACTGTACTGCGTAACAGCTCTTTCGTAAGACTTGGCGCATTAATTAACGTCCAGTTTTTAACTGATAAGACTTTGTTTGATTTTGTTATGACAAATACTTTGACATTCAGATTTCGAATAATGTCAAAATAAGCTATTTCGTCCGTGCTATTTACAATGTATATGAGAACAATGTCACGAGGTTCTTTAATTTTTTGTAAATACTGCAAGTGACTAATAAACGGAGTGATGCCAATACCGCCTGCAATAAACAATAACGGTTTTTTAGAATCTGACGGTAGCGTAAAGTCGCCTCCAACGGTCGTCCCAAAAATAATCGTGCCAGTCTGAAGTTTTCTAAATGCTGTTTTGAAGCTGCTTGAGGGATTATAGAATTTAACGCCAAACTTGACTGATGATTCGCCCGGAACGGACGTTAGACTAAAACTCCGCCTTAGACCGCGTCCATCTTTGCGGTTATGGGGAATTGTTATTTCCATATATTGCCCTGCTTTGAACGGCAGTTCTTTATCAAGAGAAAATACAAACTCATCAGTTGTTGGCGTCAGGTTTTGGCGTGATACAAACGTTAATGCGAGTTCCCGGCGTAGACTAAAAATAAATGCGAATACGTTACCAACAATCAATGCGACAGCTGGAGTTACAGCGAACGAACCGATACTGATGGGTAGTGCAAAGAGCACGCCTACAAGCCCGGCTTCGACAACTTGTTGCCATTTCTTAGGTGGCAGCGTCAAGGGTTCGCTTAGCATGAATCCTACGAAAAACAAGAAGGGCCACAATACAAGTAGCCTCAAGGCCTCTATAAAAGGAGTCCCGTAACTCAGTATTATAATCAGTACAAGTGCTGCGGCAACCGCTAGAAACACCAAGCCTAGTGTGAACCTGCGTGTTTTATGTAAAATTAATAGCGCGAAAATGAGTGTTATAGGCAACAAGCTAGGTGCCGCCACCCACCAGGAGGCGAAAGCGAGTCCAGTTAGGCTTATTATAACCGCTGCGATGGCGGCTGGATTAAAAATATGCCGTCCACGAATCGTTAATATATACTTTGAAACCGAGGCTATCATACCAATCAAAGCGAGCGTCATAAGACCGCGGAGCTCAAGTGATGGCGAAAATATGAAAAATAAAATCAAAGCACTTATATACGAGGATTCGTCGTGAGCTCGAACACCAAATAACAATCCAAATAATCGATTAGAAAGGTACGATGCTCCAACTAGGACAAGACCGCTGACAATCAGTGAAAAAGGCGTAAAATCAAGAGCACCCGCTAGCGCCAACACTACTGCACTTAACCACATTACTGATAAACTTATCGAAACTAATCGGTACATCGATACACGGTTCAGCCAGTTATCAATTCTGTTACTCATTGTGGCCAGCTTATGTTATTAGTCTGAGAAAAACCTTAAATATAGTATGAATCGACAGCTATGCCTTTTATGTAGCCACTCATACTTATGGGCTATAATGAATGCATGAGCAGTCGATATACCCTTTTCCAACTAGATCAAATAATTGAACGATTTCAAATCGAGAATGGCTTGCCAGTGGGTTTGAAAAAACGTTACAATATTGCCCCAGGCCAAACAGCGCCAGTTATTGTGGAACATGGTCGCAAACAGAAGTTAGAAATGATGAAATGGGGGTTTGTTCCTCTAAACGCTAAAGACGCGAATTCAATTTTTCGATATAAAACATATAACGCCAAGTCGGAAAGTATTTTCGATAAAGCTACCTGGAAAGAAGCGATTCGCTCTCGCCGTTGCATCGTGCCAACTAATGGTTTTTACGAGTGGCGCACAACGCCAACCGGTAAACAGCCATTCTTTATCCGTCCCAAAGACCAAGGTTTATTCTCTTTTGCCGGTATTTACAGTAGTTGGCAAGATATCGACGGAGTTGAATGGGGTACTTACTCAATTATAACGACGACGCCGAATAAAGAGATGCAGGCAATTCATGATCGCATGCCAGTTATTCTTCATCCAAACGACGAAGCTCTATGGTTAGACCCTTCTATATCAGATGCCGGAATTCTATATGATTTTATGCGAGCCTACCCCAATGATATGTTGCTTCTAAATGAGGTCAGCCAAGAAGTAAATTCTGTTAAAATCGATAATGCCCGATTAATGACTCGTCTGCGCACAGAAAAGTAAATAAGAGTCGTGCTAATCGGTAACAATCATTAATGGTTTGCTTAACTTCAAATCGGAACTTGCGTAGGTTCCACTTGAACCCGTAAATGTGAAAGAGCTATATATTACATTAGGGCCGCCAAAATATCCACATTGCTGATCACCGACTTTCCAGGTTCCTGTGGGAAATGGTCGAGCACAACCATTGCTTGTGTAATTTGCCGAGTTCATAACCGGAGTCACGCCATCACTAGCGAAATAATTAATGCCAGTATGATAACCGGCTTGAGGAGTAAAGCCTGAATATGGTGAGGAGTTTACAGCATAAAGATCGGCACCGATGCTTATGTAATAAGGACTATCGACGCGTGAAATTGGCGATCGAGCGTAACCGTTTGCGCCTAAAGTCAATTCCTTAGTAGTACTGTCGTAGGTAGCCCCTCCAGACAGTGTCCATCGTGAAAAGTCGGCTACTAGGTTTTGGTTGCGAGGCGCTGCTGGCACCGCACCTCCGCTGGGGCTGCCAATTGTTACCCCATCGCATAACATAGTTTGAAGACCTCCCCTATTGGTGTCCCAAGACATACGAATTGACGGGTCCTTAGTACTATAGGCATTAATACACATCGAGTTATTATTTCCGGTGTTTGCGAGCTGGAGCACGATATTCGCGCTTGTTTTTATCTCGGGCGGCATAGTGACGGCGTATTGGCCTGTCTCGACGTATTTTGTCTCGACAAGAGTTGCGGCGTTATGCAAATCTGACACAGCGGCTGCGACATTAGCTCGTTTTGATATGCCGCTATAAGCAACAATACTAATTGTTGCCAAAATACCAATTACCACAATTACGATAAGAAGTTCGACAATGGTAAAGCCTAATTGCTTAGTATGTTGTCTCATTAAGGTGCCTTTTTAGTCTAAATTACTTGTTTTAAGCATATACGAGATAGATGTGAGAGTAAAGTAAGGCAATGAAGGCTGTTATAATTTGATCGGCTATAATATACTAACAACATTAATCATAAGCAGCATATACAAAGCGTTAAAGATGACTAAAAAACTCAACGGTTTTACGAAAAATTCTCGAAGAATTAATCGTGACCTCACCAAAGCCGAACACCATGCCAGAAATATTGCCAAGAGGATGCTTCATAGAAAGCGTTTTAGCCGATTCTTGCGTATTTTGGGCCCAGGAGTGGTAACGGGCGCTGCCGATGACGATCCGTCTGGTATCGCCACGTATTCACAAGCTGGTGCGGGCTATGGCTATGGATTTTTATGGGTTTTCCCTATTATGTACCCGTTGTTACTTGCGGTTCAGGAATCTTGTTCGCGCATTGGTGCCGTTACCGGCAAAGGCTTAGCGGCGGTTATTAAAGAAAATTATAGTAAAAAACTTCTCTATATGTCCGTTATATTAGTAGTTGCTGCCAATACCGTTAATATCGGTGCGGATCTTGGGGCTATGGCAGCCACGACGCAACTATTTGTTGATTTACCGTTTTCATTGTTAGCCGTTATGTATGCGATTATAATCATCCTGCTGGTCGTGTTTGTTAGTTATAAAAAATACGTAAAGATTCTCAAATGGCTTGCC
>JACMLL010000007.1 GCA_014379635.1 Candidatus Saccharimonadota bacterium | reverse complement strand
GGGCTAATCGTTACGCGATAATACGGTATACT
Source organism: Candidatus Saccharimonadota bacterium (assembly GCA_014379635.1). Taxonomy (GTDB): domain Bacteria; phylum Patescibacteriota; class Saccharimonadia; order Saccharimonadales; family Saccharimonadaceae; genus UBA1547. The sequence continues at coordinate 9,561 of JACMLL010000007.1, read as the reverse complement.
TAATATTATGACAAAACGCCTGGCTATCATTGACGGAAAATCTGTATTTTATCGTGGGTATTATGCAATGCCAAACCTGGCTATGGGTGATGGGACTCCAACCGGTGGGGTGTTTGGGTTTGCGTCTCTTGCGATTGAACTTGTCAAAAAGCTGGAACCAGATTATGTGGTGGTTGCCTGGGATAAAAAAGGTACCAATATCCGCAAGCGTCGCGAGATGTACCCGCCGTATAAAGCCGGACGTAAAAAAGCGCCAGATGACTTTTATGCACAACTGCCGATATTGTTTGAGCTACTCGATGCCTTTGGCTGGCCACTCTATGAACTTGATGATTATGAAGCCGATGATATTTTGGGAGCGTTTGCCAAACAGGCGACCGAAAAAGGCATTGAAACCTGTCTGCTTACCAGCGACCTAGACGCACTGCAGCTTGTCGGGCCGCTCACAAAAGTCTATGCCCTCAAAAATGGGTTATCTAATCTTGAAGAATTCGACGTGGCCTATTTTGAACAAAAATACGGTATTGGTGTTGAACAATTCCTTGACCTAAAGTCACTGAAAGGTGATTCGTCCGACAATCTGCCTGGCGTGCCAGGGATAGGCGAAAAAACAGCTATCCAGCTCTTACAGCAATACCAAACGCTGGACAGTATCTATGACCACATCGATGAAATTAAACCAACTACCGCCAAAAAACTGATTGCGGGTAAAGACTTGGCCTATATAAGCAAAGAAGTGGGTCGTATCTGGGTTGATGCGCCCGTCAAGCTCGATTGGGACGTGGCCGACATTGAAAATATTGATCTTAATCAAGTTGCCGAAATATTGAAACGGCTTGAGTTTTCATCACTAGTACGACGGCTGCCAAAGCACATGCAGGCCAAAGCAGCAGACGAAGAGGTGCCAAAGGCACCATCTGACCTTGCGCCACTGCTTGAAGTACCATGGCCCGAAACCGTCAGCATTGATGGGCCCGTTGTACTCTATGTTCAGGATGATACGGTTTGGTTATCGACTGATCGAAAGACAATCTCGAGCGCAACTATTAGTGAACTAGACAGGAGTGTTTGGCGTGTTTTTGAATTGGCGACGGTTATCAGCTACGACAGTAAACTGCTGTACCATCAGCTGGCTGCTCAAGACGTTTTCATAAGGTTTGGTGAACTTCATGACATCCATCAGGCGGCTTTTTTGATTAATTCTTTGCAGCGCGACCGTTCGCTGTCTGGGCTAATAGGAACTGAGCTTGACCAAACACCTCAAACGACTATGGCAGCAATATGGCAACTATATAATCAGCAAATAGAGGTCTTTGAGGTCGAGCCAAAGTTCGCCCGAATTGCTCACGAATTTGATTTTCCATTAACTTACGCACTTTTCTTGATGGAGCATAGGGGTATCAAAATTGATCCTCAACTTCTTGAAACTATGAGTAAACAGCTTGGCGATGAACATGCCACACTTGAACAAGAAATGTATACACTTGTCGGTTACGAATTTAATATTGCCAGCCCGGCCCAGTTGTCAGAAGTGTTGTTTACAAAACTTCAACTCCCGACAACTGGTATAAAAAAAGGCAAAACAGGCTATAGCACTGGCCAAAAAGAACTTGATAAACTGCGAGGACAACATCCCATTATCGAGCTGATTGAACGAACCAGAGAGCTGGCTAAACTCAAAAATACCTACATTGACGCCTTGCCAAAGCTAGCCGACAAACACAGTCGCATCCATACGACATTCAATCAAGATGTGGCTAGCACGGGACGCTTGAGTAGTACGAATCCTAACCTGCAAAATATTCCAGTCAGGACGGAACTCGGGCGAAAAATCCGAAGTGCTTTTATACCCGATGGCGACAAGGTTTTTGTGAGTGCCGACTATTCGCAGTTCGAGCTTCGTTTGGCTGCAGTTCTGGCAGGTGACCAGGAAATGATTAACGATTTTAATGGTGACGTTGATATTCACACCAAAACTGCCAGCGAAGTGTACGGTATTCCAATGGACGATGTTACCAAAAGTCAGCGTCGGGCCGCCAAAGTGATTAACTTTGGCGTTCTGTACGGCATGAGCCCGCATGGACTGAGTGCGGCGACGGGGATGAATTTCACTGAAGCCAAAAAGTTTATCGATCGCTATTTCGAGCTGAGGTCACCAATTCGAAAATATATTGATCAAACATTGAACAAGGCTCGAACTGAGGGCTACGTCGAGACCTATTTTGGCCGCCGCCGTCCGACACCAGATATTCAAAGTAGTAATTTTATGGTGCGTCAGGGTGCCGAGCGGGCGGCAGCGAATATGCCAATCCAAGGGACTGAAGCCGACCTGATGAAACTGGCAATGTTAGAAGTTGACCGCAAGCTAGATGGAATGGGCGAACAGATTTTGCAAATACATGACAGCATCCTGATTGAGGCACCGGCTGAGAATGCCGATAAGATTGCAGAACTGCTTAAAACGATTATGGAAAATATTGCTCCACAACTCGCTATCAGATTAAGGGTAGATGTCAGTATTGGCAAGGACTGGGGGGAGTTATGATGAGCAATCGCTTCTCTGGTGGCACACGAGCTGCTGCGTGATTGACAGAGTGAAGTAAATATACTAAAGTTATTATATGGCTCGCTATAATTCATCCCGCACCATTCCAATTGCACTCGCTCTCATTATCGTTGCCATTGCGATTGCAGCGCTAATCTCTTTGTCCAGAGCAATATTTTTTCCTAGACAAACAACGACAACCCAAAGCGATGTTAGCCAGAGCGAGTTACTAAGTACATTAGCTAACCGTGCAGTCCGTATGACGGTGCGTGGCCCTATCGTAGCTAATGAAGTATTTCACTCGTATGTGGTCGCGGTTTCGCCTTCGGGCCGTACGTTAACCGCCTATACTGGCTATCTTGATAAAATAGTCGATCAGCAAGTCGTTCTTGGCAATAATATTCCTGCCTACGAAGAATTTGTTTATGCCTTGAGTCGCGCCAATTTAGATAAGGGGACTGAACTCAGCGGAGATGAAAACGACACGCGTGGTATTTGTGCGACAGGCCGTCTTTACCGATTTGAAATATTAACGGCAGACACATCAGTTGAAAATCTCTGGACATCAACCTGTAAAGGCTCGCCAGGGTCTTTGGATGGTAGTGTTGCTCAGCTAGCGAACTTATTTACCAGTCAAATACCAAATGCCCGTTTGTTAATTAGTAGGATAGAATTGTAGATAGCTGATGGTAGGGGGGTATAAACGATGGCAATAAAAGCAATTATTTTTGATTGTTTTGGCGTTTTGGTGATGTCGGGGCGAACGGCTTTGTATCACGATTTTCCCGATCTTAAGAGCAAGATTTACGATAACGAACGTCAATCTGATTACGGCATGACATCTCGCATACAATTAAATGAAGCAATCGGGCAATTAACACATCTTTCACCCCAAGTCATCGATGAGCGCTATTGGGCGACGAGCGTTCGTAACGAATCTGCCCTTGCTTGGGCAATGGAGTTGAAGCAGTCTGGTGAATATAAAATCGGCTTGTTGAGTAATATTGGGAGAGGTTGGCTTGAAGATTTCTTAACGGTCCAGGAGCGCCGGGCCCTATTCGATGCTGAAGTGTTGTCAAGTGAGGTTAATATCGTCAAACCTTCATTGGAGATTTTTGAAATTACCGCCCAGCGTCTTGGTGTCGAGCCATTTGAATGCGTTATGATCGATGACATACTCGCCAATATTGATGGCGCCGAGCGGGCAGGCATGGGTGGTATCCTTTTTGGCACGACTACCCAGGCGCGCAGCGACCTTGACCTGTATCTAAAGTCTCACAATGCCTGAATTACCAGAGGTAGAAACGGTACGAAGGGGACTCCACGAGCTAATCATTGGTCGCACTGTCGTAGCGTCGAAGTCCGATAACCCAAAAAGTTTTCCAAATGCTTCGGGTCAGGTTGAATCTTTTCTGCTTGGGGCAACGATAACTGGTATTCGACGCCGCGCCAAAGTTTTGATGATTGATTTGTCGACTAATTACACGCTGGTCATTCATCTCAAGATGACTGGTCAGTTGGTCTACCGGGGCAAGAGAGCTTTTGGTGCCGGCCACCCCACCGACAGTTTAGTCGGTGAGCTGCCCGACAAAAGTACGCGGGTGACACTTACGTTTACAGACAAATCGAAATTATTTTTTAATGATCAGCGCAAGTTTGGTTGGATGAAGCTTATACCTACTGATGAAGTATGGGCGTTGCCGTTTATGCAAAAAGTCGGCCCCGAGCCACTGGAAGATGATTTTACGCCGTTGCAATTTGCCGAGCGATTTACGCGACGAGCTAGAACCAGTATCAAGGCTGCCTTGCTTGACCAGACGGTTATTGCGGGAGTTGGTAATATTTACGCTGATGAGAGCCTTTGGGGCGCCAAACTGCACCCACAACGACAGGTTAATACGATTATGCCTGCGGAATTTGGAGCTTTGTACACTGAATTACGCCTGGTGATGAACCGGGCAATCGATAAGGGTGGTAGCACAGATAGAAATTATGTGAATGTCGAGGGTAAACGGGGAAGTTACATGGACTTCGCACGCGTTTTTCGCCGTGAAGGCATGGAGTGTACCCGATGCGGGACGACAATTATCAAGTTTAAAGCAACTGGCCGGGGCACTCATATTTGCCCGCACTGCCAACAGCCGTAGGGTATACTGGGTATATATGATAACAGTTATGATGGGCGATAATACATTCGAAATTGAGCGAGCAGTCAATGTAATTATCGCTGGCTTTAACGGTGGGGCTGAACGGATTGACGGCAGCACGCTAGAGCTCAAGCAACTACCAGATTTATTGATGGGCGCAACTTTATTTGCCGATAAAAGGTTGATTATTATAAAGAATTTATCTGAAAATAAAGATGTTTGGGCTACCTTTGGAGATTGGCTCCCCAGGATTTCTGACGATACCGATGTTGTTCTGGTCGAGCTCAAACCCGATAAGCGAACCGTGACGTACAAAGAATTGAAAAAGCAGGCCCGGATTATCGAAATCATGCAATGGTCGGATCGGGACACTGTCACAGCCGAAAAGTGGGTGCTGGATGAGGCGAAACAGCTACGGGTTTCATTGGATACAAAATGTATACAGACATTAGTACGGCGTGTCGGTCTCGACCAGTGGCAATTGTTCCATGCACTCGAGAAGTTGGCGTTAGCGGACACAGTAACAGTGGAAGTAATTGAAGCGCTGATTGACGCTAATCCAGCCGAAAATGTTTTTAATTTGTTCGATGCAGCCCTGCGCGGTGATGGAAGGAAAATTACCGAGATGGTTCGAACCCTTGAGTTAACCGAAGACCCTTATCGCTTATTTGCCTTACTGTCCAGTCAGGCATTTCAGCTGACGGCAGTGGTGGCAGCAGGCCCGAACAATGACGTCGCAAAAGATTTTGGCATTCATCCGTATGCGGTCTCTAAATTAGTTCCGAGCACGCGACAGCTGGGCAGAAGTGGGGCGAGAAAAATAATACGGGCCTTCGCGAAAGCCGACGATGATATGAAATTATCGCGAGCCGAGCCGTGGCTGTTGATTGAACGCGCACTTATGAAAGTGGCTTCATAGTAAATTAAAATACGCCAATGAATTGGCGTATTTTAATGAATCCCAGCTAAATCTATTTAGTGACTTTTTTTGCAGCAGGTTTTTTAACAGCAGGAGTCTTTGCGACAGCTTTTTTAGCTGGAGTAGCTTTGGCTTTGACGGCAGCAGGTTTTTTAACAACAGCGGGTTTTGCAGGTGTTTTAACAGCAGCTTTTTTCGCAGGAACGGCTTTGGTAGCAACTGCCTTAGAGACAGGGGCTTTAACCGCAGTTTTTTTGCCGGTCGCAAGCTTGACGCCGGCGTCTTTGGCTACTTTTGCCAGTTGCGCTTTGCGGCGAGCAGCCGTGTTTTTTTTGAGCAGTTTTTTCTTGACAGCAGTGTCGATTTCGCTGTGAGCGGCACTGAGGCCTTCGGCGGTTGGCTTCGCAAGAAAGGCCTTAGTAGCCTCTTTGATATCGCGCTTGATACCAACGTTACGCTCGCGGCGTTTGATGGTTTGTTTGGCTCGTTTGATAGCTGATTTGATAATTGGCATACTGTTCCTTTAACTCCTTAAAATGATAGATACAATCAAAGCGTGATTATAGAGGAAAAAGGGTAAGTTGTAAAGAGGGCTCACTGTTGTTGACGTACGGAAAATACTTATGGTATAGTAACATCAAACTCTAACTGATTCACAACACCAAGAAAAAAACACAGGAAAAAATCATGAACGACGTAAAGATTAAACAGCAAATCGTTGAGAAGATCAAAAGCTCGACCAACATTTTGGTCACCGTTAGTAATGATCCCTCTGTCGATGCGCTGTCGGCAGCGCTTGGTCTGACTATTATGCTGAACAAGCTAGGCAAACATGCTACAGCTGTTTTTAGCGGTGCGATTCCACCGGCCATTACGTTTCTTAATCCTGAAAAGACATTTGAGGCGACGACCGATAGTTTGCGGGACTTTATTATTGCACTTGATAAGGAAAAAGCCGATCATTTGCGTTATAAAGTCGAGGGTGATGTCGTTAAGATTTTTATTACGCCGTATCGAACCACAATTACGAGCGATGACCTTGATTTTAGCCAAGGCGACTACAACGTCGAACTTGTCTTGGCTCTGGGAGTTGTTGACCAAGCGCACCTTGATGGCGCTCTGGAGGCGCACGGCAGAATCCTGCATGATGCGACTGTTGCAACGCTAAGCGCTGGCGAGCAGGTAAGTCAGCTAGGCAGCTTAGACTGGCACGACGACCAGGCAAGCAGCCTGAGTGAGATGTTGGTAAGCTTGGGGGATGCAGTAAAGTCTGACAAGCCGCTTCTCGACCAGCAAATTGCCACTGCTCTTTTGACGGGTATCGTGGCAGCAACCGACCGCTTTAGTAACCCGCGCACGTCATCAAAGGCAATGACCGTTGCCGCGCAGTTGATGGCGGCTGGCGCTGATCAACAACTGATTGCTGCGAAGCTCCAAGAGTCACACGAAATTGGTGCGCTCTCGTCAGCAGAAGCAAGTGACGGGATGACATTATCAGAGGATATACCAACCAAGATCGATAAAACAGTTACTCAACCAACTCCGTCTAACGACGGGGGATTAGTCATTAAGCACGAACAGGGAAATACGCTCGAAGACACTGCAAATGCGGTCAAAGCCCAGAATCAAGAAGAAGCCATCGACGTGGCAGAACAAGTCCTCGCCGATCAGCTGGAAGCAACCGCCGCGGCCGCTCCAGTCATTGAAATAGCAGAGCCCCTGGCCCCCAAGCAACCTCTAAATGGCGCAGTTGATTGGTCTCCTGACTCTGACGAGCCATTACTCGGGGGGACGCTAAATGCAACGACCGAGCAGGCCGAAGAGGATGCTCGTCGTGCCCTCGCTGACGATCAAAACAAAACTCTTCTGTCACATTCTTACCTCAGCGAGTCACCGACCTACAATGCTCCGATTAACGGTGCAGACCCGTCGAGTGATGCTGCTGCTGCTGACGTTGATGTTTTTGCCAATAGTCCGAACACACCACCTTCTGCAGAAACAGTACCCGAACAGGCGACTGTGGGTGAGACGGTAATTTCACCGATTGATTCGACAGTTGTGCCTGGGCCAGTTGGCCAGACATTAGCCGACCTTGATGCGCAAAACCGTGATACTGACTCGCGCAATGACGCCCTAGCGGATGTTAATTCGACGTTTGGTAATCAACCGATTACGCAAACACCAGACGTAACACTTCCACTCCCGCCCCCTCTACCAGATTTTTCAACGATGCCGCCGCCACCTATTTCACCAGCTCAACCCCCCGAGCGTTTAGGTGATATTTTTGCCCCCGAGCCAACTCCCTCGCAACCGCCTTCTGGTGACAGCGATCCAGGCCAGTTTAAAATCCCTGGCCAGCAATAGTTAGCCACATTCCATCTTCTAAATAACCCTAAGTCTTAATAGTAAAATAATTGAGGCCGATATTTTCTTGAAGCCGCTCAATATGGCTTTCACCGTCACCGCGTTGGGTATGATGGGTGCGCATAATGGTGATGATATCGTCATGCAGGTGGCGGGCATCGACGACCTCGCCGATTTCATCGTTGCTTCGGCCAGACTCCATGTACAGCCAGTCAGTGTTGGCGGTTGGAAGTGTAGTGTGCGGTACGCAGCAGAGGCGAATACACGTCAAGCGCTTGTCGTCGGCTTTGAGGTGATAAAATGCCCAACAGGCGGCGCGCGCGGCCACGATGTGGTCGATGTGACCAGAAATGCCGTTTAAATCAAGGGTCATGAACTCGACGACCGTGTCTTTATCAGCTAATTTGATAATTTCCCTGGCGAGCTCGGCAATTTTATGTCCGGCATCAATCATAGCCTGGTTGTTCAACTGACCATCTGCGTAGCCCAAAAAGTGCATACTTGAAGCACCCAAGAGCTTGCCGGCTGCTTGCCATTCCTTCAAACGAACTGCCCCTAGGTCGGTATGGTTGTCGGGATTGGTACCAGCATCGCCAACGGTCAAGGTAATAAGGTGGAGTTCGGTGCCAGCGCGCGTCTCCATTAGCAAAGTTCCACCAGGTCCGAAAGCTTCATCGTCTGGATGGGCAAAAATACCAAAAATTATTTTTTTCATAATATTTAGTATAATCGATTGATATGACTGATGGAATTCTTTTGATTGACAAACCTGCAAACATGACAAGCTTTGGCGTCGTGGCGCGCGTTCGTCGTGTTCTGAGCCAACAACAAAACAAGCGAGTGAAAGTAGGGCACACGGGGACACTTGATCCGTTCGCGACGGGTCTCATGATCATTGTGGTTGGCAAAGAGTGCAAGAATGCCGGCATGTATAGCAAACTCGATAAGGTCTACGAGGCGACTATTCGTTTAGGTCGAACCAGTACGACAGGGGACCCCGAAGGCGATCTAACTGATGTTTCAGACAAGGTACCAACTGTGCAGCAAATTGAAGACGCGCTTGGCCAGTTTCGTGGTGAAGTTACACAACGGCCACCTATTTTTAGCGCGATAAAGGTTGACGGCCAGCGAGCTTATAAGCTCGCGCGCAAAGGAGTAGAAGTAATTGTACCGACTCGGCAAGTCATGGTCCATAGCTTGGAGCTCGTTGACTACAATTACCCAGAAATAAACATCCGCACCCACGTCGGTAGCGGCACCTATATTAGAACCTTAGCCGAGGATGTTGGGAATGCACTTGAAGTGGGGGCATATTGCAATAAGTTAAGAAGGATTTCGATAAACGATATGTCGATTGATTCGGCTATTAAGCTTGAAGATTTGGGTATTCAGTCTTAAATTCTGCTCGCTAGATCTGCAAATGCATCGCGCGATGCAGATGACGTTGCTCGATACATTTCGCCGTCTTCATCTAGAATAAGGCGTATGGTCTTTTTGAGATCGTCTAATTTAGCATCAAGCTGAGGTGTGCGAGGTGTGGCACCGATAGCGCGTGTCATGGTTTGAATGGAGATTGCGTCGTTCAT
>JACMLL010000006.1 GCA_014379635.1 Candidatus Saccharimonadota bacterium | reverse complement strand
TGGCCTCCTTATTATGCCCACTCGGTTCGAAAAGTAAGGGGTGCAGAGCTTCTTCGTGTGAAGACTTCCTGTATCCGCCACCTAAAACCTGTGGGCGATATTACACAATTTATTATACCTTACCGAGCCAGGTTGTCGATAATTTAGCGTACGTCGCGGCGGCGAAATATCGCGATGGCTACAAGCAGGAATATGACGATAAGACTTGCGTAAACCACTACATCGTTAAGATCGATAGTTCCCTTGGCGATATCGGGTGCAGGAAAATAATGCAGAAGCGATACATTTTCATATGGCCGTAACCACTCAACAGCTGCCGCAAAAGTCGTTAACAAAAAGCTCCCGATTGTCACCAATACACCCAGGCCAGTTGTCATGCCTTTTTTGCCCGTCGCTAGTCCAATACTAAAAATCATCGTCGCGATTGTGACGGCCAGTAACCACATCATACCACCCAGCCGCACCAAAACTAGCCAGTCCAAGCTCTCACCTATCATCAGCGTTCCAAGCTCGATACCTAGCAGCGTTGCCAACGTGACGGCAAAACAAATGAACACAATTACAGTCCATTTTGACAAAAGTATCCGTGTCCGACTGAGCGGTAACGCCAGCAGTGTTCGCAGTTGGCCTTTTTCTTCTTCGCCTACGGTCAGCCCGACGGAAAGAATAATCGTCAATATGCTAATGAAAATCGGAATACGAATATCAAACAGTTGGCTGCCTAGGTACGTCGGAAGCGCTTTGAGATTATCAAGATTACCGACAAGACCCTGAAAAGCGGGTGGCAAACTTTTAACGAGTTGATCCAGACCATTATCCTGGTGAAATGCGGGATAAAAAATCGTCATCAGGAAGCCTATAAACGCTAGGCCCAGACTCCAGCCAACGATAAAGGCTCGTTTGTCGTACAGTGTTTTAGTAAATAAATTAAACATGTGGCGCCTTGCTGGTTTCGAGGGCATACAGATCTTCGAAAGCACCCTCGAGGGCGTGGTCGGCAATGGTGATATCGATAAGATGTGGAACGCCGCCAAGCCAATTCTGAAGTTTGGATGGATCGGCTTTGTAGGTAAATGACAGTTCATAACCGCTCTTATGCCGCTTTTGGACAACCAACTCGGCCACACCGGGCGGTTTGACTATATGGCGACTCACAATTCGGACCATCTTGGCTCCTTTGCTTATCAGTTGCGTGGCCGGCATATCTTTTATCAGCTTGCCGTCTCGTATTAACAAAATACGACTACAGACCTCGACGACCTCATTTAAATAGTGTGATGACATGAAAATAGTGGTACCGCGCGCCGTTTCTTCTCGAATCAACTCAACAAAAAGTTGCTGCATCAGAGGGTCGAGTCCGCTACTTGGTTCGTCCAGAATCACCAGCTCGGGACTCGCCATAAACGCAGCGATAAGTGCAATTTTTTGCTTGTTACCACGCGACAAATCATTAATTTTTTTATCAAGTTGAGGCTCGAACCGCTTGGTAAGCTCGCGCAGCCTATCTTGGTTTTTCATACCATAACGATGGGAAATAAAGCTAAGGTATTGCTTGCCGCTCAGATTAGCGAACAGACTCATATCGCCACTGGCAAACCCAGTCTTATAATGTGAGCGGTGGGCATTTTGAGGAACAATAGCCTGTCCAAAAATCTTTACCGAGCCACTACTTGCTCGCAAGAACCCGAGTATGATATTTATGGTTGTTGATTTACCCGCCCCATTAAGACCAACAAAACCAACGACTTCGCCTTGTGTCACCGAAAAACTAACAGCGTCAATAGCCGGCACAGACTTGTAGAGTTTCGTCAGGTTGCGTACAGCAAGTACAACTGAATCATTCATTCTGCTTATAGTATACAACTGTTATAGAAAAGTTGGATGGATAAAAAAACTCCGCAATTATTTGCGGAGTCCGAGGGCGGCGACTGTCGCCTTGTAGGCATCGAAGTTTTTCGCTTCGAGGTATTTGAGAAGCCGTTTACGGCGACCAACCATCTGAATCAAACCGCGACGAGCCATGTGGTCGTGCTTGTTCGTTGCAAGATGCTCGGTAATCTCTTTAATGCGAGTCGTCAGAACTGACGCTTGTGCCTGTGGCGAACCAACGTCGGTTTTGTGAGTCTGTGTCAAAGCGAAGGCTTTGGCTTTGTTTTCTGCTGTAATCATTAGTTGTGTACTATAGCAGAGTTTTACACAGGGTTCAAGGGTATAAATGGCCTCCGTTTACTTTTTTCAATAAATATGGTATAAAAGTAGATAGTTTCACG
>JACMLL010000051.1 GCA_014379635.1 Candidatus Saccharimonadota bacterium | reverse complement strand
TCTTGTTCACGAGAACACACTTCCTTTCCATAGCAACGTCAGGCTAACCAAGGGAGCCACATATATGATGTGGTGGTAGGCCTTTTCATTGAGAACAACGTATTGTATTCGTGTCTACCGCGCAAATATCAATACATAAGTTGATCGACGTTTGTGCGTAGTGCTCGAAGCGAGCTTCTGCGCTTTTCAGCCGCTACCAAAGCCAATTGCCACTGCTTTGCGGGAATCGGTCATGTCCCGCGACATCCGTATTGCCCTGACAATCCGGGTTCAATTCGCCGTAGAATTCACCAAATCAAAAACGCCACAGAAGTGACGTTCTTAATTTGGTGATCTCACCGGGAATCGAACCCGGATTGCCAGGATGAGAACCTGGTGTCCTAACCGTTAGACGATGAGACCGTTTTTTACATCCGAGTCGAGCGGTTTCATATGGTCCGAAGGATCCATATGAAATTTGTGTCTTGGCGAAACTATCCTTTACTCTCACCCACTCTAGCAAATAACACTAGTGATGTCTAGGTGTTACCGAGTTGTTCTATGACTTCAATGAGTTTCTTGGGTGTGATTTCGGCTTTGATTAGGTAGGCGTCGGCGTGTTTTTGCATCGCGCTACGCGAGGCGTCGTCTTGTTCAAAGTTTGTCAGAATAATAACCTTTGTATTTGGAATCAAATCTTCACTGCCACCACGAAGGGCGTCAAGTATTTCAGTCCCCCGCCGTTCGGGCAACATAACATCAAGCAGGATTACATCGTATGGTTTATTGCGGGCGGTAATAAGACCGTCGTTGCCGTCGACCACCCAGTCAACTTCATAACCTGCTTTTTTAAGACTACGGACATACATTTCGCCAATAAAGCGGTCGTCTTCGATACATAAAACTGTGTGAATTGCCATTACGTTATCCCCTATACATTGAATGATTTTTAATCCAGCCATTACCATGTTCGATAAGGCCTTCGTTAGTATTGTCTCCCGAGTTTAACTTATCTGCAACAGTCGCATAGATTGGCAGGGCTACGGTAAAGGTTGAGCCCATGCCCTCTTCACTTCGAACACCAATTGTCCCCCCGTGCGACTCGACGATTGCTTTACTGATGTATAGACCAATGCCGGTTCCGGCGACCGTTTCGCGCGAACGATGTGAACGATAAAATTTTTGGAACAGGTTGCCGACAACGTTGCTAGGCATACCGATTCCGTGGTCCTCGATTGAAACTTCGACAAAATCACCTTTGGCCGCAGCAGTGACAGCAATAGCACCGCCTTCGTTACTGTATTTAATCGCGTTATCGATCAGATTACCGAGCACTTCACTGACGCTGGCCCGATCAGCTGCGATAGTCGGCAGTCCAACAGGGAGATTGACCGACAATAGGCGGTTTTGGGCGGTTGATCGTAGCTCCATATCGTCCCGAATTGTTTCATAAATACCCGATAGAGAATCTTCGCTTAGATGGACTTTTAGATGACGACGATCATAACGTGAAGTGTTAAGAATGTTATTAATATAACCAGACAAACGATTGGCCGAGACGGTGAGCCGACGGAAGAGTTCATGCTGGTCAGCTTGAAGAACGCCACTTAGTTCGTCTTCCAGGACCTCTAGGTAGCCACGGATAACGGTAATTGGTCCGCGCAGCTCGTGGGCAGCGAAAGCAATAAAGTCGAGTTCATCCTCGTTGACACTATAGGCGGCGGTACGATCAATCATTGTCAGCACCGTTTCGTTGGCGACACCTTTATCGTATGATGCGATGACGTCAAACAATCGCCTACCTTCCTCTTCTGGAAGACGATCGGCAACTCGCGTCCAGGTATGTTCGGCGTGTACCGAATGTTGCTCGCACTCGTCTAGCCAGGCTTCTAGAGTGTCGTTACTGTTGAATACAAGACTAAGGGATTGAATATTATCTTGCGTGACGTGCACCGGAGCTACTTTGTTGGCGTACACTATACTTCTGTCATGATCGAGCACGACAAATCCACAGCTGGTCGCATTGAGTGCTGATTGAATAGCTTCCGTTTTATTATCAGGTGTGATAGCAGCCCGTGGTGATGTGGCTATTTCTTTTCCGGCAAGTTCATAAATTGTTTGCAGGGCCTGTTTGAGGCCATTATGAGCATAGCGTTTGTCGTTTGGGTTGGGGGGCGTTGTCGATGTAGGCTCGCCTGCTACATGTATAATTGCCGACAGGAGGTCTTTTGATGGTTTTGTGGCATAGCCGAGTAGTACCGATGAGGCTCCGGCACTGGCGATAAAAACACCGCCAACAATCGCCCATAAGACTAGTGAGTCCACAGCAAGAGCGCCGGATAAAACAAGACTAATTGCGAGTGCCGCGACAAGACTTATTTGTGAAATTAAAATAATAAAGACTGCCTTCAGGCGAAACGAAGGCAGAAAATCTCGAATGAGTTTCGGCATATCTTCTACTGCCACGTCACGCCGCCTTTGTCGCTCGGGACTGCGGTAATCCAAGTCTGGCCCCGTATGAGCGGTATATCCACCCCAGCGGCGTCTTTAAAGGTAATTTGCTCTGATTTGCTTGGCTTGGTCCAGGTAACTTCTTGGACAGTGCCGTCTTGAAAAATAGTAGCCGAACCGCTGCCAATAGTATTGATTTGCTCGCGGTAACCATCTTCGAGGACTAGTGTCATCGGGACTTTGAGCACAATAACTGATCGTGGACTAATTTGGCCTGCTTCGCGGTCTGTGTGGGGGGCGCCTGCCTGTGAACGGTCGTAAGAGTTCGTGGACGGGTTATAGGCGTAAGTACTGTTGTAGAGCGCTCCACTAATAGTTACCTGCACTGCTGTCGCGCTTGCCGCTTCGGCTTGTTTGGAATCTTTACGCGTAAAGCCATTAAATGTTGACGTCGTATAACCTTTTGCTACATTGAGTGCATCAAGCTTCTCGAAGCTCGTATAGACATTGTGTGGTGCATAGCGGTCGCTTGCCCGCCAGTATGAACCGGCATTAAAGAACTGATCGATATCTCGATAGTTGCCGTTTCGGACTTCAGCCAGCGCCGCCGCACTGCCGCCAATATGGGCAACACTGGCGTTAAATGCGGCTACCCAATCAACATAATACATACGGACGCTGCGAACTGGTCCGATAAGTTGTGGCTTTTCTTGTTGGTACAAGACCAAAAAGCGCGTAATGCCACCTTCGGCGATTGCCTCAAAGACGACGCCGCTGTCTTTAAGACCGGATTGCGGACGGGCATCGGGACTATTTTCTAGCATTACTGCAGTGACGGCTTGTTTTGTGGTGGCCTCGTCCGCTACCAGATTACCGGTTAGTGGCGAATAGTATTTTACTGGTTCAGGTTTGACTTCTTTTTTCACGACGACAGCAGCAGCTTTTTCTTCAGGCTGTTGATACAGTATCAAAAAAGCCGTTGTGGAACTTATTGCAACTAAAAGAACGCCGCCGATAATATAGGAAAGTTTGCGGTGGGCGGGAATCCATTGACGGATGTGGGCCCAAAGTTTAAATATATGTGTTTTTTGCATGACTTAAGCGCTATTATAGCAAAAAGGTTATGGTTTGTAACCATTTAGCGCCACTTTGAGGGCACGATAGAACGAGAGTAAACTGTTAGGCGGCGTCAATAGATTGTTGTAATCGATCAAGCGTAGCATGCTGGCCAAGTGCCGAGATTGTATCGTTTAAGGCTGGGCTAAATGGCGCCCATGACACCCCGAGGCGGATGAGGCTAAACAGGATAGCTGGTTTTTGGCCGGTTACTTCAAGCAGGTGGTTGAGTGTTGTTTGAACAGACTCACTATCGAATTTGCCGGAAGATAGCTCGTTCATACTGGTTCGTAGCAGGTCAACGTGTTCTTTGCGGCTTAGTTTTGACAGTTGTTTATTGTCATCTACCATTGCCCAATTCGGTGTTGGTTCTTCAAAAAAGTATGACGACAGAATGGCCAGGTCTGCTAGTGTTTTTAGCCTATCTTGGACAAGCGTAAGAACTTGCGTTTTGGCATCTTTACTGGCCTGTTGGGCACACTCGGGCCAGAAATCTACGGCGCGTTCGTATAAGTCCTCGATTTCCAATCGACGAATCCACTGCCCATTGAGCCACAGTAAGCGTTGTTCATCGAAGCGAGCTGGACTTTTTTGAACTCGGTCAAGTGAAAACTTTTCGATGAGTTCATCGCCTGAGAAAATTTCTTGTTCAGTGCCGTCATTCCAGCCAAGTGTTGCCAGAAAGTTCATCATCGCTTCCGGTAGGTATCCCTCTTTACTATATTCTAAGATATCCTTAGCTCCATCGCGCTTACCAAGCTTCTTTTTTCCGTCAATCGCCATAACATACGGTAGAGTGGCAAGTACCGGAGCTTGGATTTTTAGGGCCTCGTATAAGTTGAGAAATTTTGGAGTGCTACTAATAAATTCTTGGCTGCGAAGAACATGGGTAATACCCATAAGGGCATCGTCAACGATATGGCAAAAGTTGTAAGTTGGGAACCCGTCACCTTTTATGAGTATAAAATCGTCAATAGCTTCTGGTCCCGACGACAACTCTCCCATGACAGCGTCTTTCCAAACGTAGTTTTTTGGGTCTGACCTAAATCGTAAAGGCTGAGAACCGTTCCATGTTGGCGGTTGCTCAGGACGATGGTCACGGTAGAGGAATGGTCGTTTGGCCGCTTTGGCTTGGTCACGGAAGTCTTCGAGTTCTGTTTGAGTATACGGATCGGCATAGGCTCGGCCGGCATCAACCAGCTTTTGTGCCCACGCTTTATAAATATCTAGGCGTTGCGACTGGAGGTACGGCGCGTGTGGTCCGCCGACGGTAACTCCCTCACCCCAGGTAATCCCGAGCCAATCGAGGCTATTTTCGATTTGAGCAATACTTCCCTTAACTTCACGAATTTTGTCAGTATCCTCGATACGTAGTATGAAAACCCCTTCGCTTTGACGGGCAATAAGCCATGCAAAAAGTGCGGTTCGAACACCGCCGACATGCATAAAACCGGTAGGACTGGGGGCAAAACGAGTACGAATAGATGTCATATAAGTACTATTGTAACATTTTAACGCCGTTCTCGGGTCCTGTTGTCCCGCTGGACACCACCCGAACCTTACAAACTGGTAGCGATACGGCGGATTTGCTCACTCGACAGTGGTGCGTCGCCTACAATACTGTAAAGGATACCGGCGTTAACCCAAGTGGCGTTGCCGTCATAAGTATAAATTGTCAGTCCCCGCTCTTGGTTCGTTATATATTTATCGCCAACTTTTTTACGAACAATACTATCCAGTACGGCAGATGAATCTAATGAACTTTTTGACTGCCTAAGGCTAAATTTTGCACTGCCTGTGTTGGCCGCAAAGTCGATTGTCACCTGCCCTTCATTAAAAGTAACAGGTCCATCAAGGCGATAGCCATCAGGGCGATACTCTGGGTACGTCGCGCCGATACCTGCCTGTCCGGCGGCAACGCGAACCGACCAGTTTGGCATATTTAGATAGGTGAAATAAACACCAAGTACAATAATCACCACACTAATGCTAAAAATATTTACAAAGCGTGGATTGCGCTTGAAAAATGACTTTTTTGATTCTTTGACTGCTGGTTTAGCCAGGGCTGCTGTGATTGCCTCTTGCTTAATATCTTTGGCTAACTTTGGTGCCTGAGGTGTCAGGACTGTTTGTTTACGAGACTGAAATTTATTAATCTTTCTGACAGATGGATGAGTGGCAGCCGGAATGTCTGGGCTAGGAGCTACCTGTACAGTCGGCTTGACTGGATGTGGAGCAAATCGAGAAATTTTACCACTACGAGCAATATCCATCGAGCGACCAGGTATCCTGCTGGGGCGACTGGCCGGAGATACGGTTGGCTTTTTCGTGACACGA
>JACMLL010000050.1 GCA_014379635.1 Candidatus Saccharimonadota bacterium | reverse complement strand
TTTCTTTTGTAGTGGCGAGAGGGGAGCGAGTTTATCAAGAAATTCCGGTGCGCCCATCAGCATACTGTATGTTTCACCTTTATAGGCAACCTTGACGCCACTCATCTTGCGTGCAGAGGAAAAAGCTAGGGTTTGTAGTACGTCGTAGTGCTCAGGAGCAACAAGGCCTGCTCTGATCGCGTTTCCTGTCGTGTTGCCGCCACTTGTCTCTTTGGCAACTATACCAACAAGCTGTGCCGCGACGGAATCGGTCTCATCAAACAGTTCAAGTTTTTCAAATGCAATAACGTCACTTGTCAGCGTGCCGGTTTTATCAACGCACAGAACGTTAAGTAGCGCCATGGCTTCTATTGCTGCTAACTTTTGCGGTAGAACTTTTGCCTGCGCAAGTTTAATAGAACCAAAAGCAAGCAACATTGAGCTTGCTAACAACAACCCCTCAGGCACAACTGTCACTGCAGCTGAGGTAATTGTTTTAAATATTTTCACGGCATTCTCGCCAGATAAATAATAAACACTAAAAATAATGGCCGCCAAACCAAGCGCACCATACGTAAGCCATGTAATCGCCCGACCGATAGCACGTTGAAGCGGTGTTAGTTGGGGTTCATAGCGTTTTAACGTTGCGGTCATAGAGCCAACCTTGCTATCAAGTCCTACAGCCGTCACGCGTAACGTGGCGCTACCGGCTACAATAGCACTCGCTGCATAGACAATCGACTGATCGGATTTTTCAACTGGTGCTGATTCACCAGTTAGGATACTTTCATCGGCCTCGAGGCCTGCACTGGTAACAATCTTGCCATCAGCTGGCACCTCGTCACCGAGCTGTAATTGAATAATATCTCCGACAACCAGTTTGTCAAACATTATTTCATCAATAGTTCCATCCGCCTGTATCCGTCGAGCCCTAGGGGCACTCATCAGTTCAAGTTTCTTAAGAGCTCTTTGTGCCCGCACCTCTTGAACGATTGCCAGTAGGGTGTTAACGATAATTACAAAAGAGATAAACCACGCATCACGCCGTTCATTAAGAAGAAGAAGTATCGAGGCCAGCACTAATATTGCAATCACTATAGGTGAAAAAAAATTACGACGTAAAATTACCAGGAAATCTCTCATACGTTCTTTTACTATAAAGTTTCCGGCCACGAATAGCCATAGTGCTTGTAGTGTGTTGTTAAGTTGTAGAAAGCGTCTATTTTTTACAGATAGAGCACGTCTCTTCAATAATAAATCCAGCTCGCCATGCGGTTAGTGCTTTAGCGAGCGGAAGAAACGAAAGATAAAGTCTCAAATCAGCTAATCGTCGTAATACCCAGCCGGCGTAACCATAAATCTTTACGTTACCCCACAGCACAGCTGCCCAATGTGGGCCTGTCGGAATTGCATAGATTGGCTTTTTCGGCTGATACGATAATCTCGATTGGTGGTTTAGTGTTCGCTTAAGATTAGAAGTGACAAAATTAGCATCATAAACAGCCGTCTGAGCCATACCACTGTACTCTGTAGCAGCGCTATCGCCCAGTACGTAGATCCCGGGTTGCGTCTCAAGATATTGGTCAACGATAACCTTTCCGCCTTTACCCAACTGAAACACTTTTGGGTATTTAGCAAAAAGGGGATTATTGGTAACTCCAGCGGTCCACATGACCGTGTGTGATTTAATTTCACCTCTGGGTAATTCTATTTCATCAACAGTTTCGCTTTTAACACCCGTATTGAGATGTGCCCTCACGCCGAGTCTCTTAACTCTTTGTTCAATCTTGTCAGTAAAGTCTGTCGGAAGGCTCGAAAGCAACCGAGGGCTAGCTTCAATTAAATCGACGTTAAACTTTGTCTTTACATTGTGGCGGCGTCTAATGTGTTTCAAATAGCCCACTAACTCTGTCGACAACTCAACTCCGGTAGCACCACCCCCAATAACCACATAGTTACGTTCAGAGTGATGACTCGAAAGAAGATCTTTATGGAGAGCACTTTTTAGCGAAAGAGCCTCTTTAAGAGTGTTAACGCTATGTGAAAAGTCGGCCAAACCTTTGATACCAAAATACTGGGTGACAACGCCCACCGCCAATATCAAAACATCGTAGTGATAAACGGCTTGAGCGAAACCTGCCACCAATTTCTTCTGAGGGTCAAAATGAATAATCTCATCTTGGACTACGGTGATATTGTTATCTTTCGCAAAAAAATCAGTCAGCGAAATAGCCACCTCAAGTGGCGAGCGTCCAGTCGCAGAACGATAGAGGGCAGAGTGATACTCGAAGTACGGTTGCTTAGACACCAACACGACATCAAAATTTGGCAGATTGGCCAGATTCAATGCCGCTCGAACGCCACCGAAACCGCCTCCGACTATCACTACTCGCATTTAGGCTCGTCGGGCTTTAGCAAAGCTGGCGATTGACAGCAAGAAAACTACGGTTGCAGTTGCTAGTACCAACGGAAGCGCGTACCCTGCAATAGTTCCTAACACAGAGAAAGCGTAGGCGGTAAGCAAGCTAGAACGAAGCATAGAACCTTGGAACATGGTTTCTTTAATACCCTTTAGCTTCAAGTCAGTTGGATTGGCTCGAGATTCCGTACTTGCCTCGGCGTATGACTTGCCACCTGAGGCTTTCATCATATGGGCATAGATAAACTCGTCAGCATAAGCTTTCGCTTTGACGCCGTTATCAACTGGTTGTCCGCCATATTGTTGTAGTCCAGGGAACTCAGCTGCGAGTAGGCCGGGCGAGCCAGCTGGTGGGAAAGAGATTTTTTCTTGGACTAATTGGCTACGTACTTGGTTGGTAGCAAAGTTATTGCCCGCCCAAACACCTACAGCCACTGCTAGCAAAACAACAGTCAAAACTAGCCCGAAACCTCCGAGTAGCTTATATAGTTGATTTTGGGTGACATTTTTCGTTGCTATTTTTTTTGGCATTGCGTTCATCCTTATTTATGGTTATGGTTATTATTTTAGCATACAGCTATTCAATAAAAAACCAGCCTACTATCTATATTTATAATGGTCTCTTTCGGTGCATAATATTGACAAGATGGATATGTTTATGCTATAATATAATGATATGAGTGAAGAACTTGATATCAAGTATGAGCTTGCAATCGATAGGGTGTTTGAAACTGCCCGTGAGCTTGCGAGCGTTGCCTGTGCAGGGCTTAGAGAGCAAGAATTTATTACTGATGAAACATTGTGTGCTCTCGAGTTGTATTTAAGTATAGCTCTCACCGAAAGCGACAAATCTGACGTGAGCAAAAAATACAGGCTCGCAGCTACCGCGACACGAAATAATGGCAACTCTATTGTGTCACAAGCTTACGCCATCAAAGCTGGTAAGCGTACAGCTGTTCGATCATTACAACTGGCCAGACGTATTGTACTAAAGCAAGATTTTCGCCAATCGTTAAATGACCAGTAGGGTTAACTGGCACGTTTCAATTTGCTTTAAAATACTTTTTGAACAGACTTAGGCTCGCGGCGCATACGGTGCATTGCCGCGTTCAAAATCATCCCAGTACCAAACATATACGCTGCCAACATCACCAGAACACCTAGAATTGGGATAAAATAGATAACCAACAACAAGCTCGCGCCCGAGAACATAATAAAAATTGGATTTTTCTCTGTTTTTAGAATCAGTCGACCAAGTGTGTAACCAGCAAATGGTCCGCTAAGCATAACAATAACGAGCCAGACCAACAATGCCAAAATACCAAGCGGCAATCCGATGATCGAGAATAGTAGGATGAGAATGATAATTGGTACAACAATAATTCCCAAAAGACCAGTCAGCGCGCTACGGCCAGGCCAACTAAGAGCTTTTGATGAAACCTCGTGGAGTATGCCTGGAATGAGCACCGCCAGTGCCAGTGCCATAATAAGTAAGGTCACAAAGCTATAAATAAACGTGGAAAAAGTCAACGCAAATGGTGCATTCGAGCGGCTACCAGATTCCTGCGGTTGAGGAGTTCTTGTTAGTGTACCGGCAATCTGACCACCGGGACTCACAATAGCGCCGGTATTACTGATGTAGGCAATATCACCGCCAATGCGTCCAGCCGGACCAACCGTCAAAGTCTCTACTTCGCTTTTAACATTACGGCCAACCTGCCCGTTAATAGCCATATTCGACACCCCAATCGCTACGTCACGGCTAACGCTACCGTTCAATGTAGCGGACTGTACCGCACCGATTAAATCACTTCGTATAAAGCCGGTCCTTTCTAGTAATAATGTCTGCGAGGTAATTGCTGCGCTGCCATCAACTGTACCGCCAACCGTAACTGTTTGGCCCGCAAGTCGAACGCTACCGTTAATTTTTCCGCTTACATTAACCGTTTGACCAGCACAAAAAACATCACCATTTACCGTTCCACTAATCATAACCGTTTGACCAGCACAAAAAACATCACCATTTACCGTTCCAGCAATATCGATATTCGTGCCGCTCGCAAACAACAGGCTGTCTATTTTTTCTCCAGCAGCCACAGTGACCGTTTCACCAGTTTTTACGCTTTGGGCCGAGGTTACCCCAGAAAAAACCAGAAGAGATACAGCGAGTAAACTCAGACTTAGGGTTATTAGTTTTATGTGCTTCATAACACCTCCAATCAAGTTAGTATAACCTTATTATACTATCGCCTGTATCAGCTAACAATAAGAATACATCGGGGCTGTGGTTACGTTCGAAAATAACCTGAAATGACGACGGTTATCACGACGACACCAAGCAGTCGCCGAGCGTAGCTGGCTCCTTGAGTTATTTCCAGATATGCCCAAACAAATAGTAAAGCGCTACTTAAATTTTCAAAACCTGTTTTTAACAAACCCGAAGGAACAAATTGTGCGAACAATATTAAAACAAACCAGCCTATGAGTGGAAGATTGGGGAACTGTAGTATTACGACGTTATTATTTTTATCTTTCACTAGTTTATTGGTTAAACGTTTTAGATTGGCAATTATCATCATGTAAAACAGTATAGCAGTTTGATAGCACACTATTTTGATGTAGTATTACTACATGACTGATAAAAAAACATACGAAGAATTTAGTATTAAAGGCGAAGATTTGATTGGCAAAGTAAAGCAACTAATTGCCGAAGGTAATGTCCGACGCATGATTATTAAAGATAAATCCAATAAGACTATCATTGAAATACCACTGACTATTGGATTGGTGGGGATTGTTCTGGCACCAGTCCTAGCTGCAGTTGGTGCAGTTGCAGCTCTTGTTACTGAGTGTACTATTTTAGTTGAGCGAATTGATCAAGAATAACCTTATTTTCAACTAAAACTTAGTAATTCCAAGCTTTTTGCCACTCTCTCATTTGATTAATTTCAAAAGATTGGGCCTTGATTATGTCATTAGACATCTGTTTGATTTCATCGTGTTTGGCGTTCTTGTTCGCTAGTTCAGCCATGTCTATAGCACCCTGGTGGTGATCAATCATCTGCTCAATAAATACTTTATCAAATTCATCACCAGTCCGGTTAACCAAAGAACTTGACATGCCATCCATACTCATACCCCCGTGATCACCCATAGAGTTGTTAAACATCTCTCCGGTGGTTGGATTTGAGTTCATTCCCATCATACGCATCATACCGCCCATGCCATTATTGACTGCAGCCGACGCGGTAAAAGTAGCTATCATGGCCCCTAAAAGTATTCCTGCTATTCCGATTAAAACTGTATCTTTTTTCATATTCATATATCTCCTTGTATCTATTATATTACGTATCATTGCTGTCCCAAAATATACCTCAGCTCGTCACTATATATTAATCAATTGTTTTTCAGCACGCTTTAATGAAACCGCGTTTAGCGCCACAAAGATAGATGATAGTGACATCAGCAGGGCGGCAAATTCAGGCCGCAATACAATTCCGTAGGCAGGATAAAGAACACCTGCCGCAATTGGAATAGCGGCTATATTGTAAACGCTTGCCCAAGCAAGATTTTGTTTCATTTTTCTAACGGTAGCCTTACTTAAACGTATTGCTCGCAAAATATCAGACGGGTCAGACTTCATGAGTACGATTTTAGCCGTTTCAATAGCCACATCCGTACCCGCACCGATGGCAATGCCAATATCCGCTTGGGCTAACGCTGGAGCATCGTTCACACCATCTCCAACCATAGCCGTAAACTTTCCTTCGGCTTGCAACTTCTTGACGTAGTTGGCCTTGTCTTCTGGTAAAACTTCGGCAAAAATTCGCGTTAAGCCAAGTTGCTTGGCAATAGCTTCTGCGGTCTTTTTGTTATCACCAGTAATCATTACCACTTCTAGACCGGCTTTTTTCATTGCAACTATAGCTGCTTTTGCTGTCGGTTTTAGCGGATCCGATGCCGCCAACACACCAGCCGCCGTTCCATCGATAGCCGCTATCATGAGTGTTTTGCCGTCGTCAAGTAACCTTTCGACATTGTCATTGATAGTTGTTATGTCGATATTTCTATCTTTCATTAATTTTGCCGTTCCAACTAGCACCTTACGACCATCAATAGTTGCTTCAACACCATGGCCGGCTAGGTTCATAAACTTAGTTGCCTGCGGCACAACGACATTGCGTCTCGAAGCTTCATTAATGACTGATTGCGCTAATGGGTGACTGGAGCCTGCTTCAGCCGCAGCCACAAACCTCAGCAACTCCAGCTCGCTCATATTAGGCGCGACCACGACATCCGTCACAGTCGGCTTGCCTTCGGTTAAGGTACCAGTCTTATCTAGGACCACCGCTTGAATTTTAGAAGCTTCCTCCAGCGTTGATGCGTCCTTTATAAGAATATTGTGTTTTGCACCAAGACCCGTTCCAACGGCAACAGCTGTCGGTGTAGCGAGCCCTAAAGCATCCGGGCAGGCGATTACCACCGCTGAGATTGCAAAGGTTAGGGCAGCCAACCAACCGTTGTCGGAAAATATCGACCAGGCAGCAAAGGTTAATAATCCGGAACCGACCGCAAGAATGACGAGATAGCCGGCAAATTTATCGGCTATTCTCTGGCCAGGTGCTTTGGAATTCTGGGCATTTTCTACTAATTTTACTATTTGCGCCAATGCCGTGTCTGAACCAACTTTCGTGGCTTTAAATCGCACGGTACCGGACAGGTTTATAGAGCCTCCAATTACAGAATCACCAACCTGCTTGCTAAC
>JACMLL010000049.1 GCA_014379635.1 Candidatus Saccharimonadota bacterium | reverse complement strand
CAACAGCTAAAAAGTTCGTTCCTAGTCACAGGAGCGAACTTTTGTTATAATTCTTGGGCGTATGGGGCTATAGCTCAGTTGATTAGAGTGCTTCCATGGCATGGAAGAAGTCGAGGGTTTGAGTCCCTCTAGCTCCACCAATTTGCAATTATAGGCTCCTTTGAGCCTATTTTTATATGCGTATAGAATTGTGTCATAATGAGCTGATGGAATCCAAATTACCGGATGCGCTCGTCCAAGCCATAAGTGCTAGAAGTCGTTTGACGGGGGATTTTATTCTTCGCTCAGGCCGGACTTCAAACGAATACTTCGATAAGTACTTATTTGAATCTGACCCAAAACTGATAAAAGAGGTAGCCGACCGCATGGCTGCGTTGGTTCTCGCAGACGCCCAAATGCTCGGCGGGCTCGAGCTTGGTGGCGTCCCTTTGGCAACTTTGGTTGGTCAAACAACCGGACTTCCTGTGCTATTTGTGCGCAAGGAAGCCAAACAGTACGGTACGCGCCGGCTGGCCGAGGGTGGTGACCCAGCGGGAAAGCGCATTGTCTTGATCGAAGATGTCGTCACAAGTGGCGGTGCTGTCCTTGATGCCGCCGCTGCAATCCGCGGTCTTGGTGGCACGGTTACAGACGTTGTATGCGCAATTGATCGACAGGAGAGTGGGCGGGAAGCCTTGGCAGCCGCAGGCCTTACGCTCCACTCTGTTCTCACGCGAAGCGACCTCAACCGTTAAACAGGTTTATTCTGATATACTAAATAACATAAGCGTATGACCAATAAATTATCCGAAATGTTTAAAACCTACATCCAAAAAACCATGGAGCGTTACGTCGTGCGGTATTTTCAGGCTCATCCTGAGGTGAAACTTGTCGTCGTGGCGGGGAGCGTCGGTAAAACTAGCACCAAGCTGGCAATCGCGACGCTACTTTCAGAACGTCTTCGGGTTCGTATGCACGAGGGCAATCACAACGCACATCTGAGCGCACCGCTGGCTATTCTGGGAATCGACTACCCGGGTAATATCAAAAGCCTGGGGGCATGGCTATCTGTTTTTCGGGCGGCTAAAGCCCGAATCGCTCAGCCAACTGACGTCGACGTGATTGTACAAGAGTTAGGAACAGATAAAATCGGCGAAATTTCACATTTTGGCACGTACTTGAGGCCCGATATTGGCGTTGTCACCGCAGTGTCAGCTGAACATATGGAATTTTTTCATACCATCGACGCGGTCGCCCAGGAAGAGTTGGCGGCGGCCAATTTTAGCACGCACGCGCTTATTAACCGCGATGATATCGACGGCACATACGCTAAATATCTGACAAATGCCCATATTAATACCTACGGAACGAGTGGGAGTGCTGAATATCACTTTATCGACGAAGACTTTGCCCTCGAAACTGGGCACAAAGGTAAACTAGTTATACCCGAGTGGCAAGAGCCAGTCGATGTCCGTATTAAAGTACTAGGTGAACACAGTTTGCGACCAGCTATTGCCGCCACTGCCGTGGCTGTCAAGCTTGGGCTGAATTCGACTGAAATAGTGACAGGAATCGCCAAGATTCGTGCAGCTCCAGGTCGAATGAATGTTATTCGCGGTACTGAAGATACGATTATTATCGACGACACCTACAATGCCAGTCCGCTGGCCGGTGCCTGCGCCATTCGCGCGCTTTACAGCCTATCTGTACCACAACGAATCGCGGTGCTCGGCAGTATGAATGAGTTGGGCGATAGTTCGGCCGCCGAGCATCAAGCGCTAGGTATGTTATGTGATCCGAACCAGCTGGCGTGGGTTGTGACGGTGGGCGATGAGGCGGAAAAATACCTCGCTCCATCAGCTCGAGCCCAAGGCTGTCAGGTAAAAATATGTAAAAATGCGCTGGAAGCTGGCGGGTTTGTCCGGAGTGTCCTGGAGCATGGCGCAGCCGTCCTGTTCAAGGGTTCTCAGGGCGGAATATTCCTCGAGGAAGCCGTCAAAGTCGTACTTCATTCGACCGATGACGAACAACAGCTAGTCCGTCAATCGCCTGCGTGGCTAAAGCAAAAAAACGACTTCTTTTCAAAATTTTCCTAGCCACTCAGCTTGAAAATGCGACCGTCTCTGTAATCTAGGGGCGGTCTTTGCTATACTTGGTAAGTTATGAAGCGCTATAATCCATCCGAAATTGAAACCAAGTGGCAATCTGTCTGGGAAGACCAGCGTGTCAATAAAGTAGTCGTCGATTCTACCAAACAAAAACTCTACGTTGCCGGCATGTTTCCGTATCCGAGCGGCGCTGGCATGCACACTGGACACGCCTTTAGCTATACTATTGTCGATGCGATTGCGCGCTTTCACCGCCAGCACGGCAAAAATGTTCTTAACCCGATGGGTTGGGACACTTTCGGTCTTCCGGCCGAGAATTACGCTATTAAAACGGGGACTGCCCCAGCCGTCGTGACGGCCGATAATATCGCTAACTTTAAAAAACAATTCAAGCGTATGGGCGTAAGTTTCGACTGGTCGCGCGAGCTTAATACTAGCGATCCGGATTATTATAAGTGGACGCAGTGGGTCTTTACGAAATTTTTTGAACGTGACCTGGCCTATCAAAAAGAGAGCTTGCAATGGTGGTGTCCGGTTGACAAGACCGTGCTGGCAAACGAACAAGTCGAAGGTGGTCGTTGTTGGCGCTGTGGCAGCGTGGTTGAAAAAAAGTCGATGAAGCAATGGTTTTTCAAAATTACTAATTACGCTGACGCTCTGCTCGATGAAATACCAAGTCTCGACTGGCCACAAAAAATCAAAACAGCCCAGACTAACTGGATTGGCAAGTCCCAAGGTGCCGAGATTGAATTCAAGGTTGATAGTCGCGAAGATCTGATAACGGTATTTTCAACCCGACCTGATACGTTATTTGGCGCTACCTTTGTGGTATTAGCCCCCGAGCACGGATTATCCAAGAAACTGGCAACAGGAGAACGCAAAGAAAGTGTTAATGAATACATTAAGTCAGCCGTCAAAAAGTCCGAAATCGAGCGGACTAATGACACTCGTGAAAAAACCGGTGTTTTTACTGGTTCGTACGCTACCAATCCTATAAATGGTGTCAAAGTACCAATTTGGATTGCCGATTACGTCATGATTGGCTATGGCACCGGCGCGATTATGGCCGTTCCGGCGCATGACGAACGCGACTTGGCCTTCGCTGAAAAGTTCAACTTACCAGTGGTTGAGGTTATAGAAAAACCGGAAACTTATGATGGTGAATCTAAAATCTATAGCGGCGAAGGTATTTTGATTAATTCTGGCTCGTTTGATGGTACGGCTACCAGCGAAGCTCGTGAAGAGATCGTCGCCTGGCTAGAGCAGCAAGGAACAGGGCGCACAAAAACAACTTACAAAATGCGCGATTGGCTAAT
>JACMLL010000048.1 GCA_014379635.1 Candidatus Saccharimonadota bacterium | reverse complement strand
GCGTAGCGAGTTCCGCAACCAACCAAGCAGTAATCGATGGTTTTATGCCGCGGCTTTTCATCAACCCCAGCAGTTTTCCTTCTTTTGCAGCCAAAAGAAGCGCGTTTGATTACTTTCCGCGGGGAAAGTAAGGATTAAACTCTTTACCTAAAGAAATTATCTAGAAGTATTCTAAATCTTAGTTAAAACCAACAGCTCTCGGGCAACGACTTGATCTTCTCGAAAGTATAGCAGGTCATTTTGTGAAATATTGTTAAATTCATGCGGTTTGAAGCCTAGTTGGGCGATGGTTGCGATGAGCGGAAGGTGAGTAAAATTACCCTCGTTACTTCGCCAAGCGGGAATCGCAATACACACCGGCGTACCGCTTTCGATCTGTGGTGCAAGGTTTTTTAAAAACTCGGTTAGGATATGATTACAATTTTTTCTGACTTCATCAAGCTTGGCAGGGGACGGCGGAGCACTAAAGGGTTGGCCAAGGTAAGTTTCGGCTATTACGGCGCCGATAGGCTGTTGCCATTTGGTGTCCATGGCGTTTCCTTCGTGCAGGTCGAAATCGAAACGCAAATGATGAGTGTCTGCCAGCCAGTTCAGGTTCTCGCGGCTGTAGCGGACCATCTTTTCGGCTAGGTCGCTTCCGTAAACACCGTAGCCCTGGAGGGCGGCCTCTTGTAAGATAACACCAGTACCACAGAAAGGATCAAGAATGCGGGCGTGGGGGGCGGGGTGCGCAAGGTTAATCATAATCTGGGCTAGTTTTGGCGGCAGCATACCGACAAAGGCGTCACGCTTTGGTCGTTCTTGGTCGCGTTTTGTATAAGCGGTGATGTTTTGAGCGCCGGTGCTCTCGGCGACGATAATTTTACCGGTTTTTGCGCGAACAATCAGCAGCTCTACTTTGTTGGGCGTTAGTCCAAGCTTGTTGTGGTGGCTGGTGGCGGTACTGAGCGCAGCGTCTTGGTTGGGGACTAGGCGAAGGCTACCCCCGGTCTTTTTGAGCTTTTGCTTCAGTATAAGACCTATTTTTTGAACATCACGCGGATCAACGTCAAAGCCGTACGCGCTGAGTCCAAGGGTAATCTTACCTTCAAAGGTTGCCCACTGCCGGGTGTAGTGTTGAACAATTTTTTGGTTCACCTTGTGCCAGTCGCCAGACGTGATATCGATAGTCACGACACCGGCTTTGAGCGCGCCTCCAAGATCCTGAATCTCGAGCCTGTCGGTGTCGACCGTGGCCGCTAAGTTTGACAGAGGGATGACGTTATTACCACCGAATACTCGTTCGAGTTCGGCGATACCAAGTGCGGGCTGTCGGCCTAGAATTGCTACATACATAAGGTCTATTATACGACGTCAGAGGTGTTTTTGGTGCTATAATATACGTTAGTGATGTCATTTCGATCTTGGGTAACAGTTATTACGTTTATTTTGCTTGGTCTTGTAGTATATTTTGCTTGGCCACAAATCAGTCATGCGTGGAGTCTGCTTGGGCAGATTAACCTTTTGTTGCTAATGCTCGTAATACCTGTCCAGCTGGTTAGTTATTATGCAATTGGCGGTATGATTTTTTCTTATTTGCGTTCAAAAGGGAATTTAAAGACAACGACGCGTTGGGAAATGACCCGAATGGCGCTCGAACTTAACTTTGTAAATCATATTATGCCGAGTGGGGGAGCCGCCGGCTTTTCGTATTTAGGCTGGGTGCTGGGTCGACATGGTGTGCGACCGGGGCGTGCTACGATGGCACAAATCATTCGATTCGCGTTAGCGTTCCTTAGCTTTATTGGTATTCTCATCATTGCCGTTATTGCGCTGGCTCTTGATCATCAAATCGATCGCATTATTATTGCCGTGAGCTTTGCGCTTACTCTGGTTGTAATTGGTGGGACTGTGTTTACGATTCATATCGTTGGTAGTAAACAGCGACTTGTGGTGTTTTCTGGCTGGTTAACGAAAAAAACGAATACGTTTATTTCTGCCGTAACTCGTGGAAAAAAACAGCAGACAGTGAAGCTTGAAATTATAGAAAATTTCTTTGCCGAACTACATCAGGACTACATCGAAATTCGTCACGATAAAAAGATATTGATACGTCCGCTGATATGGGCCTTACTGGCAAATTTAGCTGACGTGACGTTGTTGATTGTTTCGTTTCTTGCTTTGGGTGTATGGGTTAATCCTGCGATTTTATTTATTGCGTTTGGAATATCATCGCTTGTAAGTATTATGGCCGTGACTCCAGGTGGGACCGGTGTATACGAGGCGATTATGATTGCGTTTTTGGCGTCAGCGGGCGTGCCAGCTGAAATTGCAATTGCTGGTACGCTTGTTGCGCGAGTAACACTCTTGGTTGGTACGGTTGCGTTTGGCTATGTGTTTTACCAACTAACGATTCTGAAGTATGGAAAAAATCCAATATAGCGTTAGCGATTTTATCGCTATAACTAACCAAACACTCGAATATGCGTATCCGAGTGTTGAAATCGAAGGTGAGGTCGCTTCTTTCAAGGTCAATCAAGGTAAATTTATCTTCTTTGATATCAAAGATGCGGGTGGTAGTATTGGCTGTTTTATGACCGTCTGGCAGTTGCGAGTGCCAATTGAAGACGGCATGAAAGTTGTTGTCACGGCATCGCCGAAGCTCACACAATGGGGCAAGTTTAGCCTGACGGTGAAAGCGGTTCGGCCAAGTGGAGAAGGTGCTCTCAAAAAAAGTTTCGAACTATTGAAGGCAAAACTAGATAAGGAGGGGCTCTTTTTAGAGGCCCGCAAGCGCAGCCTGCCATCTATCCCGCAGCACGTGGCGGTTATAAGTAGTACTCAATCGGCCGGTTATGCAGATTTTATTAAGATTTTGAATGATAGATGGGGCGGCCTGAGAGTCGATGTTGCCCATGTTCAAGTACAGGGTGCGGGTGCGCCAGATCAAATTATTCGTGCACTGAGTTATCTTAACTCACGTGATGAATTGCCCGAGGTCATCGTTATAATTCGTGGTGGCGGTAGTGCTGATGACCTGTCAGCTTTTAACGACGAGCAGCTTGTTCGTGCGATTGCCGGTAGCCGTGTTCCGACGCTTGTTGGGGTGGGGCACGAAATAGATGAAAGTTTGGCTGATCTTGCAGCCGATAGACGTGC
The DNA here is from genome assembly GCA_014379635.1 of Candidatus Saccharimonadota bacterium. Classification (GTDB taxonomy): domain Bacteria; phylum Patescibacteriota; class Saccharimonadia; order Saccharimonadales; family Saccharimonadaceae; genus UBA1547. The sequence goes on along the minus strand of JACMLL010000048.1, from coordinate 8,954 downwards.
AGCCACACCAAGCAACGCTGCACAAATACTCGTTCCAGATAAAAACGAGATTATTCGTGCGACTCGCTATCAGGTACGATCGCTATTACCACGTGTAGAAAGTGCTATAGATCAGCAATCCGTATTCGTGAGAACAATTATATCCGACATACTTGCCCGAGCCGAACAGAAAATAGAACATCGCTTTGAGCAGCTGACTGCTATTCGAAGCGTCCTTACCCAACTTGACCCCCAAACCGTATTAGCGAGAGGCTACGGGCTTATCAGGGGCATACAAAAGGTTGGGGGTATGATTGAGATTGAAACTAATAAAGCTATAATTAAAGCAGAGGTAAAAAATGTCCACGCCAAATAAAACTATTCAAGAAAAAACAGCCGAATTATCCGAACTGGTCTCGTGGTTTGATAGTGAAGAATTTACGCTTGAAACTGCCCTCGATAAATTTAAGCAGGCCGAGGCACTTGCTGAAAGTATCGAGAAAGACCTGACGGCACTTAAAAACGATATTCAAATCGTCAAACAGAAATTCGATAGCGAAGCTTAGCTAGATGATTTGGCTTTGGGGCATCGGCGTATTCGTTGTATTGTTCGGACTTGTTGCTTTTCGCGGCGCTCCTTATGTGCCGAGTCAAAAAAAATATGTCCGCCAAGCATTTAGCGAGCTATATCCACTCAGTCATAAAGACACGTTGGTTGACGTAGGGAGTGGGGATGGAATTGTGTTACGCGTGGCATCCAAATGCGGCGCACGGGCTATCGGGTACGAGATTAATCCACTACTTGTATTGATATCCCGTTTTATATCGCGTCATGACAAGAATGTCGAGGTAAAACTGGTTGATTTTTGGTTGACGCAACTGCCTGATAGAACGACGGTTGTTTATGCTTTCGCGGCGACACCGTATATTAAAAAAATGATTCACAAGATGCAATGCGAGGCAAATAGGTTACAGCGCCCACTGCGATATATTAGTTACGGCAATGTCCTGGCTGGCCTCGAAGCCGATGCCAGTGTGGGGGCTTATCGTTTATACACCTTCTATCCTTTACAGTCTTCCTAAGCGCAAGTATAATGACGCTATGACAGCATCTTTCAAACACACAAAGCAGAGCGGACAGGTGAGCGGCCTGTTGATTTCAACAATAGGTCTGAGCATACTCAGCGTCGTTGCAATCGCCGGCGCGATCTGGGGATATATGAATTACACAGAGCAAAAAACGAACGTTGACGGCAAGATTGAGGTGGCGGTAATCACTGCTAAAAAAGAGCAGGCTGATAGCGATGAAATAAAGTATATGAAGCTCGAGAATGCGCTTAACCTTCAGTTTGTCGGTCCTGATGATTATGGCCGACTGACGTTTAGTTACCCGAAGATATGGAGCGTCTATATAAACAAAGAGGTAGCGTTGGGTGGCACTTACGAGGCTTATTTAAATCCAGTCATTGTACCACCAGTTAGTGCGACGCAGCAATTTGGCCTGCGTGTTTTAATCGAAAGTAAAAGTTATGAAACCATTATCGCTAGTTATAGTGGACTTGTCAAAAAAGGTGACCTCCGTTCAAGCGCTGTTAGTGTCGATGGCAATAACGGTACGCGCCTAGATGGTAGTTTTACGAAAGATATTCGCGGTTCGGCAGTAATTTATAAAATCCGTGACAAGACAGTCACGTTGCGAACTGACGCAGATACGTTTAAACCAGTCTTTAATGACATAATCGCAACAGTTAAATTTAACCAGTAACCTCACGTCGTCACACATGTTACACTAGAAATAGTATGAGTGCAAAGCGAGGTAAGCACGGACAGCTTTATAGAGGGCCACTAAGTGACGGTTTGCCCTCGATTGTTGCCGCGGCCCATGAGCTAAAGGCGCCTCTCGCGCTTGTTCGCCAATTATCTTTGACGTTGGAGGCGGGTGAGTTGTCGCTGGTCGAGAGACAGCGGATGTTGCGCCAAATTAGCTTGACGAGTGAACGAGCCCTGCGCCTAACGAGTGACCTGACCCGGTCGGCGAGGCTTGACGGTGCGATGTTTGCGCTGGAACCAATCAACCCCCATCAATTGTGCGAAGATGTAGTTAACGAACTGACGCCACTGTTTGCCGCTCACGGACGGGGCGTTCAATTGATGTCACATAAACATCCGTTGTTGCTCGTTGCAAATAGAGATCTTTTACGTCGCATTATTATGAACTTTAGTGATAACGCGCTCCATTACGCCCAGGATGGTAGTGTTGTCGAAATCCAAATACGAGCATTCAATGCTGGTAAAATGATTCGCCTGGGAGTTCGCGACTATGGTCCGGCGCTCTCGACGGACATTTGGAGGTCATTGCAAGACAAGTTGGCACTAGCTCCGCAGCCAATCCATGCGCGGCCACAAAGTAGCGGCTTGGGACTCTATATCGCTAGTCAATTTGCCGATGCGATGAACGGGAAGATAGGTGTCATTCGACATCACGACGGCGCGACATTTTACGTTGATTTGCACGCCTCGCAACAATTAAGCTGGTTATGAAAAAACACTTCATTCTCATTATCGAAGACGATGCCTGGCTCGCCGAACAGCAGCAGCGTGTTCTAACAAAAGCGGGCTATAAGGTGATAATTTCACCACATCCGATAGACGCGATAAAAGTCATAGACACCACTCACCCAGACGTTATCGTGCTGGACGTGTTGCTGACTGGAAGCACAGCCTTTGCCTTGTTGCACGAACTTCAATCATATGTTGATACGGGCAGTATTCCTATTATATTATGCACTAATCTGGCGAGTGAATTGTCGCTCGAGGACCTTGTGCCGTATGGCGTGCGACGGATTTTAGACAAAACAACCATGTTACCCGATGATGTTGTCGTGGCAGTGCGGAGTATTCTGTAGTGAGCAGTTTGCGAACACGTGCAATCGTGTTGCGACGGACAAATTACGGTGAGGCGGATCGAATTTTGCAGCTACTGACACCCGTTGGTAAACGCAACGTTATGGCTCGTGGCGTACGGCGTGAAAAAAGTCGTTTAGCTGGTAGTATAGAATTATTTGCGGTGAGTGACGTTGTTATTAGGCAAGGTAAGGGTGAGTTGGGTATATTAACTTCGGCTCGACTCGTTCAGTTCTATCGTCATATTATGGAAGATTATGACCGGATGCAGTTTGCCTACAGCACGATTAAGTTGGTGTCTAAGGCGAGCGAAATGGTCGATGAGCCAGAGTGGTATGACGTGTTGGCTGAGGTTTTAATGGCGCTTGACGTTCATTCAATCCCGCTTGAAATGATTCAGACATGGTTTTATTTGCACTACGCCGCGCTGCTCGGTCATGGACTTAGCTTATGGCACGATGTCGCAGGGCAGAAACTACTGGCCGAGGCGACCTATCGTTACGACGAGGCCGAGCAGGGTTTGCGCAGTGTGGTGGGCGGTGAGTTGGGATCAGAGCATATAAAGTTATTGCGACTAGTTGCTACGCGACCGATAAAGACATTGGCCCAAATTGGGGGCGTTGAGCCAATATTGACCGACTGTTTATTTGTTGCCAGGCAGCACGCGGCTATTTAAAAAAATAACAGCACTTCGCAGTACATAAGCAGCTGTAGCGTCAATCTTACGAGAGGAGGGGTTGTGATATAATAACTAAATTATGAGCGATAAAAACACCAAGAACGAAAAAATGGAAGCAATCGTGTCTTTGGCGAAACGCCGAGGCTTTATTTACCAAGGGAGTGAAGTTTACGGTGGCCTCAGCGGCACCTGGGACTACGGCCCACTCGGTGTTGCTTTGAAGCGAAATATTATGAATCTTTGGTGGAAAATGTTTGTTGAAGACCGCGAAGATATGTATGGTGTTGATGCTGCAATTTTAATGAATCAGAAGGTTTGGAAGGCGAGCGGACACGTCGATACCTTTACCGACCCATTGGTCGAAGATCTTGATACAAAACAGCGTTTTCGAGCTGACCATTTGTTAAAAGATGCCGGTTTTGAGGTTGATGGTCTGAGCTTGGATGACATGACGACGCTGATTCACGAGAACGACGTCAAAAGTCCTAACGGTAATTCGCTTTCTGATGTTCGAACGTTCAATATGATGTTCAAAACGACCGTTGGTCCAGTTGAGGATGAAAATAGTATTAGTTATCTTCGTCCAGAAACAGCCCAGGGTATTTTTACTAATTATCGGAATGTCGTTGACAGTTTTTATCCAGATCTTCCCTTTGGAGTTGCCCAGCAGGGCAAGGCATTTCGTAACGAGATTAGCCCTCGTGACTTTATTTTTCGCTCGCGTGAGTTTGAACAAATGGAGATTGAATACTTTATTGATCCAGCTAACTGGGAAACTGAATTTAATAATTGGGTGGCATTGGTACATGAATGGACAAATGCACTTGGTTTGCCTGCTGAAAACGTTCACGAGCTTGAGGTGCCCGACGCTGACCGCGCCCATTACAGTAAACGTACAATCGACTTTGAATTCGATTTTCCGATCGGTCGCGAAGAATTACTAGGCCTGGCCTATCGTGGCAGTTTTGACCTCGATAATATCCAGCGTGATGCAGGCAAGAATATGGCTTATGTCGTTAAGGGAACGAACACAAAATTTATTCCACATGTTATCGAGCCTTCATTCGGCGTCGAACGCGCGTTGATGGCCGTATTATCCGCCAGCTACACCGAAGACGAAGTGAACGGTGAAAAGCGCGTCTTTTTGAAGCTGCCAGAGCACCTTGCCCCTATTAAATATGCTGTTTCACCACTGCTAAAAAACAAACCAGAACTGGTTGTAAAAGCCCGTGAAGTGTATGCTATTTTGAAGAAAAAGTATGGCAACGTCATGTGGGATGACAACGGTAATATCGGTAAACGCTACCGCCGTCAAGACGAAATCGGCACGCCATACTGTGTGGTGATTGACTTTGATACATTGGAAGATAATACTGTGACGATTCGCGAGCGCGATACGACTGAACAAAAACGAGTCGCAATTAGCGAACTCTAAGCCAAATTCCTTATCTGGATTCTTTAATCTGCGCGTTTTCTAGTAGGTGATCTTCTGCGAGTGAGCGAAAGTAGTCACTGCCTACAGGCTCGTCAATAACTGGCTCTTCATCAAAAGAGGTTATGACAGAACGGGCTAATTTGCGTGCGAGAAAGCGGCTTTTTTCGGTTGGTTCTCCGTCGATGAGGTGCAGCACGGCAGCTGCTAATATGATACGTTCATCGCGATCATGCTCGTATTTAGCCGCAATTATAGACTCGGCTTCTTCTAAGGCATTTAATATATCTTCTTCGTTCATCATGCCGATGGTCGAACACATCTTTACCATGTTGTCGTAAGTAAAGAATAGTTTTGAAAGCGAGTTTATAATGTCTACTAATTCCTGAGTAGGGATGGCAATGGTTTCGTCTCTTCTATTGGTAGCTAAAATTATATCTATACGACGGACAGCGCGCTCTATGCTTTCTAATGTATCCTCTGGATGCTCATCAGGGGACAGACTTAACTCTGTTTGTCTAAGATTTGGTACGTGATCCAATGATGCCATATATATCCATACTAAGGAGTGCAAACTTTTATTACAAGCACAAGGTTTACTAAAGTCAGGAAACGATGATTGTACGATACTTCTGGATATACCCATCGCGAGATGAGGCGTATAATAAAGAGCAAGAGACTAATCCGAGACGTCATTTAAGTAATGAAATAAGGAGGACATCCATATGCTATCAGACGCAACAGTATTCGCAACGATTGCGGTCAGCGATCTAACAGAATCAAAAGAGTTTTATGGAGGCATGCTCGGCCTCATCCAAACTGACCAGAATCCGGCAGGCATTAGCTACGAGAGTGGTGGTGGCCAGTTATTTATTTATCAGTCGCCAACAGCGGGGACGAACGAGGCGACATGTGCGGCGTGGAAAGTGGACGACGTCGAAGCAACTGTTGAAGGTTTGAAGGCGCAAGGCGTTGCATTTGAGCATTATGAGATTCCAGGTGGAGAATACGATGGCGACGTTGCAATCATGGGCCCAATGCACGCTGCGTGGTTCAAAGATCCTGACGGCAATATACTTAGCGTAGGCAATTAAGGTTTAGGGGGATAGGGTATGAGTATAACTTCGTTTACGGGACTTACCGCGTTATTTCTTAATGGAACGTTAAAAAAATCTCCAGAGGTAAGTCATACTGACGGCCTGATTGGCGCGAGCCGCGCCTTGATGGAGAAGCACGGCGTCCATACCGAGGTAATACGCACAATTGATTACGACATCGCAGCGGGCGTCTATCCTGATATGCGTGAACAAGGATGGAAAACGGATGAATGGCCAGAACTATACAAGAAAGTACAGGCCGCTGACATTTTGATTATTGCCGGTCCTATTTGGCTGGGCGACAATAGTTCTCAGACAAAAAAGATTATTGAGCGTCTGTATGCACATTCCCATGAACTCAATAACAAAGGCCAGTATGTATACTATGGGAAAGTTGGCGGTTGTCTCATCACAGGCAACGAGGACGGCTTGAAGCATTGTGCGATGAATATTCTTTATAGTCTGCAGCACATTGGGTATACGATTCCGCCCCAAGCTGATGCTGGGTGGATTGGTGAAGTTGGGCCTGGTCTGAGCTATCTGGATAAAGGCAGTGGTGGTCCCGAGAATGATTTTACCAATCGGAACACGACGTTCATGACCTATAACCTGATGAATATGGCGAAACTATTAAAGGATTCTGGTGGTATTCCAGCCGAAGGCAATATTCGATCCGAGTGGAAAAAAGGTAATCATTTTGGTTATGAAAAACCAAAGTATCAATAGAAACACTTGAACTAGCGTTTTTTTATCATTAATTCGAGATTGGATATATAATAAATCGGATTAACTAGCTTGTGTGCTCGCAGGTAGGCGAGGTGAATTTCAACAAATGGCAGTTGGTTGTCGGGCCACTCTGGAGCCGTTGGGCTGTATTTACTGACAGTCATCATTGTTGGATCGTCCTGAAGGGACTGTAGTTTCGAGGTTACTTCTTCGAGCGTCATTATACCGCCACCTTCACTTGCTTAGGCTTCTTTATCGCTTTGCGTTGACCAGTGCCTTTTGCCATAGTAAATCCTTCCATGCGATAGTCGCACATAATATGCTCTCTATTATGCACCAAAATTGTCAAATCTCCTAATAGGACTAGTGTAGTAGAATAGATAGAGATGATTATTTACTATACAGACGGCAGCGCAAGTCCAAATCCTGGTCCTGGGGGATTTTCGGTCATAAAAAATGGTGTTCCACATATTTTAGGGAGTGAAGACGGCGACACGACAAATATCCGTATGGAAGGCAAGGCAATTTTAGCAGCGCTCAAGGATGCTGACGGTGAACATGCCGAGCTGTTTACGGACAGCGAATTTTGGATTAACGTTATCACAAAATGGGCGCCTGGATGGGAAGCAAAAGGCTGGAAAAAGAAAGGTGGCGAAATTAAGAATCTTGATATCGTTCGAGAAGTCTATCCACTATACCAGAAGTCACACGTCACTTTAACGTGGGTTCGTGGGCATGAAGGTGACGAAGGCAACGAAATGGCTGACGAATGGGCTAATAAGGCGCGTGAAGGTGTGCGGATATAAAAGCCTTTGCGGTACAATAGGTACCAGTTGTTAATCAAAAAAAGAAAGTTAAAGCAAAAAATATGGAAACAGAATTACGCGACACAACCGATATTTTCCTGTGGGCAAATAACATTGACGGTATCAAAAAAGAACTTGATGTCGAATTCTTTTTGTTCAACAAAAATTATACTCCGTACACCACCAGTTTTAGTAAAGAGCTGAATTCTCAGATAAAACCACTGTTCTTGTACGATATGATAAATTTTGTCAACATGGGGGCGGGTACTGGACTGTCGATTCGTGATTTTGAATTGTCAGAAAAAGAAGATGATGTTCTGCTTCGGACCAATCTGGAAAACGTCGGCAGAGCCGAGACGTTACTGCACCTGATCGAGCATCAACGGAGTGACATTGTGGCGTTTAGCGAAGAGGAACATGAATTTAAACGCATCAAGGGTATTATTGCCCGCTTTACTCACAAAGATGCGCCGTCTAAACCGTTTTATGCCATTAAGCAAATCTCGCAAGGGCAGGTCCTTAAAGGCACGACTGCCTGGGAATTCCGCGAAGGGAAATTCGGTGCCTTCCAAGCCGATATTGGCCTCAAGATTCCACCAGACAACCAGGTGCTGATAATCAACAAAGACATTTTTGTTTTTAATCAGAGTAAATTTGAGCGTCTGTTTAACTATGACTACAAAAAACAGGCGTTGGCCGACCTTAAGGTGGCCGAGATTGAAAAACAGTTTAAGCTGAGCTTTCCGGATGGGCTTGATCTGCAGACAATGGTCCGCGAGCGCAAAAAGACAGTTAATAAAATCCAGAAGATTGAAATCGGTGCAATCACGCAGGAGCAGGTGATTGATTACGCCGATACCATGGCGCTGGAGCTGATGACGGACGACGCTGGAGCAATCATTATTCTGGACGGTAACGATCTTGATACGTTTGTGAACCTGATTAACGAAGATTATATTACCACTGAAATTACCGGTCGTCGATTTGAAGTGAAGAAAAAGAAGTTGCTGGACGACCCCGAGGGTGAACCACCAAGAGGTTAGGGGACCTGTCGACATACAATTCCTTCCATCGTCGCCCTCGGATACCAGCTGGTCTATTCGGATTGCGCGCTAGTTGCGAGCGACCTTTTAGAGCACTAGTTACTTTTTAAAGCTCGATTCCACGTGCCCCTAACAAACTAAAATGTCACAAAATTATTAAAAACCCTTGACGATTAGTATTTCATTTTGATATAACTATCTACGGAAGATCAAGTGATACAGCACAAAATCATTATATGTAACCGATCAAGTTAAAAAGTTCAGTACCGTAAACTAAGTTATTTAGTT
>JACMLL010000005.1 GCA_014379635.1 Candidatus Saccharimonadota bacterium | reverse complement strand
GGTGCTTTTGTGAAAATACACACCAGGTGATCGTGGTAAGGTTTTTAATTTAGCCTCAAGCGCTGCGTTCATCTGTCTATTATAGCGTTATCCGCGCAAGGTTTTTAGTTGTCGAGTGATTTCGTCGAGTTTTTCCTTCGTCTCTTTATTTATATGGGTGGCGTGATGACAGTTTTCTTCACGTAAAGCCACCTCTTGTTGGTGCAGTCTTGCGATATTATGTTCGGTAGCTATAATTTGTTGCTCCATGTCAATCACTTTTTGCTCCATAGCCTCGATTTCATGCATACACCTTAGTGCCGAAGTTGCCTCGTCCGCCGCACGATCGTACTCTTCTGCTATGCCGTAGTGTAATGAATTTTGGGTCGCAAGATCTACTTCGTAACGCCTTTTATCCATAGCACTGTGTAAATCAGTGACTCGATGGTAAAGTCCGCGTATACTGTCCATATCAATAAACCCCGTCGCTCGTCCAAAGGCCGCTGTTTGTTGGCAAAGAGATACTGCCCAAAGCCGGACATAGTATGGTTGAAACTTGCACTGTGCGTTGATCTTTGTCGCTCATAGGATAACCCCCTTGGCGCATGGATCCAATGTTGCTTTGTGGCTCCATCGTCGATAGTTATATTATAGCAAGTAAATGAGTATATAGTAATATGCTAGCTATCGACGTCTAGGCTATTTCAGTCATCAATTGTTTGCAACTTTGCCGACAATCGTCCGTATGAAAGAGCGCATCTGGGGTTTGCTTACAATTCAAACAAATTAATACCAAGTCATTACAGTCTGTCAGAGCGCAATTTTCAAAATTGTTAGTTGCTTCCTTGCAATGCGTACACTCGCCAATAGTCTTTGTGTGTTCACTAAAATCAATCGTCATGCGGTCATCAAAAACACGCAAACTACCTTCCCAAAAACCATCATCGCCATACGCTTCGCCGTATTTAACGATACCGCCATCAGTTTGATAGACTTCCTTAAAACCGCGATTCTTCATAAGGCTGGAAAGAATTTCGCAGCGAACCCCACCAGTACAATACGTCACAACGGGTTTATTTTTCAAATCATCATATTTGCCACTCTCGAGTTCTTTGATAAAGTCACGACTGGTGTGTGTCTTGGGGATAATAGCATTCTTGAACCGGCCAATCGCTGCCTCGTGAGCATTACGGCCGTCAAAAAATACAACCTCGTCACCTTTTTCCGCTATCAACTCGTGCAACTGGTGTGGTTTGAGATGAATCCCGCCACCAATAACGCCCTGCTCGTTGACACGCAGTTCATTAGCGGCGTCAAACGCCACGATTTCATTACGAACCCTGACGCTCATTCGAGGAAAGTCCTCACGGCCACCATCACTCCATTTAAAAACGATGTCTTTAAAGCCGGCAAATTCTTTTGTAGCTTTTATGTATTTTTTTAAGTCATCCAGGCCACCGCCAACCGTACCGTTGATACCGTGGGGTGATAGAATAATACGTCCCGTCAAATTCAGGCTATTGCAAAGCGTTTTTTGCCACAATTTAACGGTAGTAGGATCTGTGATTGGCGTAAATTTATAGTACAGAAGAATCTTTTGCATCTGTAAACAGTATACTATATAATTTAACTATTATGATTCTCCGTCAGGTGAATCCTCTGCAGGCATAACGTTTGGACGGCTGTACCGATCAGCAATTATGATATACCTCCTTCTATCAACTTTACGAAAGGAACCCTCGTTTTGGGCACAAATAAACAAACACTAGAACTCTACTGGCAGCAGATTAGAAAATATAAAATTAGTTTTTTCATTGCTCTGGTTAGTATTCCGCTGGCTGCTCTGCTGATTGACACGCTCTTGCCTTACTTTTTTAGTCAAACAATTGGGGGATTAGCTGGTAATGATGAGTCCGTAATCTGGCGTAATCTTTTGTTGGCAGCAGGTTTTGGTCTGAGTGGTGCCATCATAAACCTAATCGGTTTCCAGGCTCTTACGAGGCACGAAGCATATGTTCGAGTCAGTCTTAGCGATACGACCTTCGAGAGTCTTATGCGCAAAGACATGCGTTTCTTTGTTGATGAAAAGGTTGGTGCGCTGACGAGTCGCTTTATTGATTTTATACGCAGTCAGGTTAACCTCCAGGACCTGCTTATTATTCGAACTTTAGGATTTGTGCTGTCAGTTAGCACAGGTCTTGTGATTGTTGCTGTGCAGTCATGGCTACTAGCGGTTGTGATTTGTTTCCTTATAATCGGTCTGATCATTCAGGTAAAATGGAGTCTGAAAAAACGGGCGCCGTGGCGTCACGAACGCAAAACACTAACCGGTGAAATTCATGGTAGTATCGCCGATGCTTTCACTAATAATCTTGTTGTCAAAACATTTGCTGGTGAAAATCAAGAAATTACAGTCATATCTCGTAAGAATAAACTTTTTAGAGAACTGTTTTTGAAGGATATCGGCTTTATCGCTAAGGAAGGATCGGCTCGAGTGGCTTTGATGATAATTGTGCAGATTATTGCGATTAGCCTCTGTTCCTACCTTGTATTGCACGGTCAAATGGAAATCGCCCTCGCAATCTTTACCCTTACCTATCTGCAACGAATTGCATCGCAAATATTTGCACTTGGTGACATCCTCAACGGCTATGACCAGGCTTTGCTGGAGGCAGCGCCAATGAGTGACATTCTGGCTCAGCCGAGCGTCGTTAACGACAAACCGAACGCTTTTCCACTGCACCACATCACGCCGACTATTGAACTTACCGATGTTAGTTATCGCTACGCTGATGCAGGAGAGGATGTTCTGCAAAACATTACTTTGTCTATTCCGGCCGGCCAAAAAGTTGGCCTCGTAGGTCAATCAGGCGCCGGCAAGACAACTATTACCCACCTGCTCCTCCGCTTTAGTGATATTAGTGATGGTTCGATAACGATTGGCGGCCATGACATTCGTGATGTCTCGCAGGAATCACTCCGTAAGAACATTGCCTACGTCCCGCAAGAACCAATGCTATTTCACCGTAGTTTGCGTGAGAATATTGCCTACGGCAAAACCGATGCCACAGACGAGGAAATAGAAAAAGCGATCAAACAAGCCAATGCTTTTGAATTTATAGACAAATTGCCAAAAGGACTAAGTACAATCGTTGGCGAACGTGGTATTAAACTATCCGGCGGACAGCGGCAGCGAGTTGCCATTGCCCGTGCCATCCTAAAAGACGCGCCAATTCTAGTGCTAGACGAAGCAACATCGGCCCTTGATAGCCAGAGCGAAAAGCTCATTCAAGACGCACTTTCCAAGCTCATGCAAGGCCGAACTAGCATTGTCATTGCCCACCGTCTTTCCACTATCGCCAAGCTTGATCGAATCATCGTCCTTGATAATGGCGAGATTGCCGAACAAGGATCACACGCTGAACTTCTGAAACAAAAAGGTATCTATGCCAAACTATGGTCGCATCAATCCGGTGGCTTTATCGAAGAATAAAAAAGACCGCTCGTATGAGCGGTCTTTTTGTACTGTAAAGCCTTATTCTGCTTTTGGTTCAGTCTCAGCCTCAGGAGCTTCGCCATTCTCGGCTTCGACTTCAGCAGCTTCTTCTGGCTCTGCATCACCACCGGTAGCTTCGTTGGCAGCCTGAAGGGCCGACGGCTCGTAAACGTTTGCCACGACAAGGTCAAGATTTTGTTCATGATCTGCAAATTCGACACCTTCAGGAAGGACGATATCGCCAACTGTTAGCTTGTCTTCGTCAGTTGCCAGGTCGATAATCGACATTTCAAGTGCTTCGGGCAAATTAGCAGGTAAAGCACGAATTTCTAGGTGCTCGATTGCCTGCAGCACAATCAGTCCGACACGTTCTGCGGCGCTTTCACCAACGCCAATCAGCACAATTGGTACCTCGGTAACAATCTTGTCTTTGCGGCTAATCGTATGAAAAGCGATGTGTCGTACTACCTGCTTGACGGGGTCAATGTCAATAGATTTGATAATTGCGAGGCGTTTTTTGCCAGCGATTACAAGGTCGACTGGAGAGTGTTTACCGGCCGTACGCGCAACCTTAGTTGTCTCAACCGTAGGTGACTGTGTCGAAATAGGCTCGGTGTCGCCACCATAGACAACGCTCGGAACTATACCTTGCTTACGCAAAGTGGCTACTTTTTTTCCTGTTACTGTTCGCTCATCAAGTGTGAGGGAAATGTTACTCATATTTTCTCCTTATGGGTCGTTTTTTGGGCTATATTCCTTATTATAGCATTTATAACAGATTAATGCTGGTCCGTGTTAAAATAGTACGAGTTATGATTCCAGGCATTGATCTCATTGATTTCATTAAATATGTAGGCGTACTAGGCGTCGTGTTAGTTATTTTTGCCGAATCAGGCCTTTTGATCGGCTTCTTTTTGCCGGGTGATAGCCTGCTGTTTACGGCTGGTTTCTTGACTCAAGCTGGTTTTTTGCCGATTAATATTCACCTGCTTGTCTTGTTTGTATTTGTGGCCGCAGTACTAGGCGACAGCGTCGGGTACGCCTTTGGCAAAAAAGTCGGTTCTCGTGTTTTTACGCGAAAGAATTCACTCTTATTTCGGCAAGAAAACATCCTTAAAGCTCAATCATTTTATGAAAAACATGGTGCAATAACAATTGTCATTGCACGTTTTATACCTATCGTCCGCACCTTCGCACCAGTAGTCGCAGGTGTTGCAAATATGAAATACAAAACATTTCTTAGCTTTAACCTGATCGGTGCTTTTCTGTGGGCAGCTGGCGTTACCTATTTAGGCTATTTTGTAGGAAAATGGTTCAAACAAGCCGGAATTGATATTGATACCGTTTTGATTCCAATCGTTCTTTTGATTATCTTTTTTTCTGTACTACCACCAGCGATTCATATATTGAAAGATAAAAAACAACGTGATGCGCTTTGGGATGGC
>JACMLL010000047.1 GCA_014379635.1 Candidatus Saccharimonadota bacterium | reverse complement strand
TAAGAATAGTTTAAATTTAACTTCTTGATTACACATAACGTCAGGATTAGGTGTACGCCCATTTTTATATTCCTCGATCATGTAATCGACAACTTTCTGTTTGTATTCGTTTTCAAAATCAAATACCTTGAAGTCGATTCCCAGCTGAACCGCCACGCGCTTAGCGTCCGCCATATCATCTGCCCACGGGCATTTCATTCCAGGCAAATCCTGTGTCCAGTTTTTCATATAGACACCTACTACCTCGTAGCCCTGCTCGAGTAGCAAGGCTGCCGTTAGCGAAGAATCAACTCCTCCGCTCATTCCCACATATACACGAGTCACCGACTGGCCTCAAAGTTAAAGGCAATGATTTTGAAGAGTTCACTTACCGCAAGCATCCACCCACGGGCGTTTGTCCACCACCACATCGACCAATCCTGATCGCGGGAGACTGGATGATTTAGAATCACCATATCTTTGGCAGGCTTGTTAAATTCGAGGCTCGCCCGACGCTGATGATAGCCTGAGGTAACTAAAATAATACTTTTTATATTTTTACTTGCAAATAAAGTATGCGAATTTTCAGCATTCTGCTTGGTTGTTTCGGAATATTCATCAAGTAAGATAGCGGATTTGGGTACACCGGCGGATGTAGCGCGAGCTTGCATGGCTGCAGCGTTACTGAGGCCCGACTTATCTTCGGCGGCACCTGAAAAGATTAATGTGTCCGACCAGCCATTTTTATACAGTCGTATTGCTTCGTCGGTCCGCGCATTCGTATCACCACCACTGACCACGGCAACAGCGTCAACTACAGTACACGGCTTTAGCGAACTAACGGTGTCGTTGCAGTTTCTAAGGTCATCAGGCTGCAAATAGATACTCAGCCCAACGATAATCGCGATGAGTAAAATAGGAAACACAAGTAAATATCGAATCATCGCTTGACCCTGGCGTACTCACGAATTATTTCTTCAACAATTATATCTCCCGCCATCGCAATATTCTCTTCGGTCGACAAATGGCCTAACGTCAGACGAAGGCTACCGTCGGCTAGTTCTGGGGCTAAGCCGATAGCCATCAGAACATGAGACCGTGTTCCTTTATTGGCCGCACAGGCACTACCCGTTGCGACTAACACGTGTCGATTTTCAAGCGCAAACACCATCCGTTCGGCATCAAGATGTGGAAATGAGATATGTAAATGGCCCGCCAACCGATGCTTAGGATGCCCTGACACCACCGAGTCCGCAAAAGCGGCTGTAAGTTTTTTCTGGAGTTTGTCGCGCAAGATTTCTAAGCGTTCAGACTCGTACTTTCGGTGTTTAACAACAAGACTGAGCGCCTTAGCAAAACCAATTACACCGGCAACATTTTCAGTACCACTACGCAGTCCTCGTTCTTGACCGCCGCCAACAATTTGAGGTGAAAGACGAACATGACTTGCCATCCAAAGAAGTCCAACTTGTTTTGGTCCGTACATCTTGCCGGCATTAAGCGTCAACAAATCAACTCCCAGACGCGCGACATTAATATCTATTTGACCGACGCCCTGCGAGGCATCTGTGTGAAAATAAATAGGAGTTGTATCGCCGCGCATTAAGCGTGCCTCGCGCTCAACTTTTATCACTTGTGCAATATCACGCAGAGGCTGAATCGTGCCGAGCTCATTATTGGCGATTGCTACGCTGACGAGCTGCGTATTTGGGCGAAGTGCCGCCTTAACGCTGTCGGCTGATACAAAGCCCCGAGAATCAGCTTTAATAATCGTACAATCACGAGCTTGAGCGGCAGCAAGCACAGCGTGGTGCTCGATATTTGGTGCAACTACATGTCCATCGATGCCGTTAAATGCTAGATTGATAGATTCGGTCGCACCGGCGGTCATCACGAGTTCGTCGGGCTTTACCCCGATATTCCGAGCAAGAGCATGCTTGGCATCCTCATACGATCGGCGAACGGCAACAGCGGGCGCGTACGGGCTGGAGGGATTATAGAACTGTTCGCTAAAATACGGTTGCATGGCAACCAAAACCCGACGATCCAGTGGTGTCGCTGCAGCATGGTCAAGATATATAAAGTCTTCGTTCACTTAGTTATTATATCAGTTAGGCAGCTTGTGTATAGTCAGTTTGGCCAGTATGATTGTAGATACGACTCATAACATGCCCATGATAAACTTCCGTGGCCCGGACAAAGTTTTCCAGTTCTTTGCCTTCAATAAATTCGTATTGAGGGGCGCCGTCTTGAATCTTTAAAACGCCTTGCTCTTGAACTAGATATCGCGTCGTCACTGACTCCTGAATAGACGCCTCGTGCCACACCCATTCCTGTGCGTCAGAGTAGAAAAACGTACGCTGCCCGCCATCAACAGGAGGAGCGAATATTTCAGACCCAATAAGACTTTCTCGTTGGATTAATTCTCTAGAAGTAAGATCTTTTGGGGTGGCAAGGGACGTAAGGGCAGCGAAATTACCACCTATTAATGTCTTTAAAATTTTATCGACTCCCGTCGTGCGGAGGCCCCGCTGTTCATAAACAAAAAGAGTGCTGTCGATGGCATACTGCCTGGCAGCTTCGATTGCACTTGCCCGCTCGTTAACTTGCTTGCGATTGGTGAGATTTATCTCGGCTGTTAGCGCCTGTTTAGCGCGTTCTTGGTAATAAAGTGGTGAATCGAGACCAACGGACGGTGCATTGTTATACGCAAAAGCGAGCTCATCATAAATGCGCATGTTTGGAACTGGGTTGTTTTCAACTGGTGTATGTAACATAACTTTCGTGTCTCAGCTTATTGTTGATGCGTATTTGGTGTGTTTATTTTAGAGTGCGAATACCGCACGAGCGTTTGTGGTTGTAGCCGTTGCAACCTCTTCGAATGAAATATTTCTCATTAGTGCATGGTATTCGGCTATATTCTTCACAAATGCTGGTTCATTTACCCTACCACGAAAGGGGCTAGGTGTCAAGAAGGGCGCGTCAGTTTCCAACAACAAGCGGTTGAGTGGAATTGACGCAAAGACTACCTTTTGCATTTCATCGCGAGTGAAGGTACTAATGCCATTAACGCCAACGTACAAACCTCGCTCGAGTGCCTTGTCAAGGTTCGCCTGATTATCGGTAAAACTATGCAGCACACCACGGATACCCGTAAAATTATCTACTATCGGCCAAAAATCGTCAAATGCTTCACGGACATGAAAAATAATCGGCAAGTTATTCCTAAGAGCCAGCTCAATCTGCCACTCAAATGCCCGAATCTGCATCTCACGAGGACTATGAGTATAGAAATAATCGAGTCCAATCTCACCCACCGCCACGACCTTTGGCGATCTCACCAGCGACTCGATACCTTGATATCCATCTTTCGTATCATGCGGGTGAACACCAACAGAGGCGTACGCTTCGTCGTGTTTGGAGGCAAAAGCAATAGCCTGCCTCGAACTTTCTTCACTCGTACCGATACATATCAATTGTTCAACGCCTTGTGCGTGGGCATGCTTTAACGTTTCAGCAATATCAAGCGGATAGTCGGCTTCATGGATGTGACAATGTGTATCAATTAACATCGGATTACACTTTTGTTTTTGTCGCGTGAGGGTCTGGTGTGTGGATATAGATTCGTGGAAAAAATACGCCCTCGGTTGGCACGACAACACCTGTTTCGAATGTCTGATGAATTTTAGCTGCCGTTCCGGGCAAGAATGGCACTAGCAGGTCACCGATTTGCAAGAGTGCACCAACAGCGTAAGCAAGTACCTCTGTCAGGTGCGGCTCGGACTCCGCGTCTTTACCGACGGTTTTGGCAATTTCCCATGGCTTGACGTTTTCGAGGTATTGGTTAAGACTCCGTACCATCAGCCATACTTCATCAATTGCTTTGTTGAATTCTAATGCCTCCATTGCCTCGTGGTACGCGCCCATATCGTGCTCGCCCTGCGGGGCGTCACCAATAACGCCAGACTGATAACGCGTCAGCATACTCGCTACACGTTGGACTACATTTCCAAGGTCGTTGGCAAGCTCGGTATTATAGGCAGTTTCAAACTTTTCCCACGTAAAATCACCGTCATCAAGCGTTGGGATGTGACGTGAAAAGAAATAACGGAAAGCGTCGACGCCATAATGATTGATAACCTCGTTTGGGTCAATACCGTTACCGAGTGTTTTACTTTGTTTGACGCCACCAACGTTTACAAAACCATGGACGAGTAATCTTTTTGGCAAACTAAGTCCAAGACCAAGCAACATGGCAGGCCAAATACCGGCGTGAAAACGCAAAATATCTTTGCCGATAACTTGTACGTCGGCTGGCCAATACTCTTGCCATTCTTGCCTATCAGGATAGCCAAGGACGGTAATGTAGTTCGCCAGAGCGTCCACCCAGACGTACATGACTTGCTCGAGATCACCGGGGACAGGCACTCCCCAGCTAAGGTTCTTTTTAGGCCGCGAGATACTTACGTCTTGCAAGCCATCCTTAATAAGCTCCAGGAATTCTTTTTTACGGAAGTCTGGAACAATTTCCATGGTACCACTTGCAATTGCTTCCTTGATACGATCGGTAAATTCACTTGTCTTGAAATAATAATTATCTTCACTAAGGTGCTGGTAGGGCTGATTATGATCGGGACAAATACCGTTATTGGCAGTTGCCTCTTTGTCGGTCACAAAGGCTTCACACCCCACGCAGTACCAACCTTGATACGTGCCCTTGTAAATGTATGGTTGCAGTTTCTGCCAAATATACTGCACGGCTTTTATGTGATGTTCGTCGGTTGTACGGATGAAATCCGTGTAACTCGCATCAACCTTTTTCATTAAGGTTTCAAAGTTAACATACATTTTGTCGGTATACGACTTTGGGTCAAGGCCAGCTTCGGCGGCTTGGGCGGCAATCTTGTTACCATGCTCGTCAGTACCAACCTGAAAGCGGACTTCGTGACCGTTTTGTTTTTGGTAACGAGCCCAAATATCGGCCAATAAGTAATCGAGAGCATGCCCAATGTGCGGCGTGCCGTTGACATAGGGTATGGCGGTCGTAATATATAATTTTTTGTCCATAACTCTTATCTATTATTGTAACAGAAATTATTTATAGGCTGCGGAGGTCAGCTAATATATGCGCGCTATATACCGTAACGATTACGAGCAGCATTGAAGTTTTGATTGACTTCGGACGCCGACAAATTACTGTCGTAAATTTTTATGGAAGCAATATTACCCCTGAAAAAGTAATTGACATTATTATTGTCTCTGCCAATGTTAGCTGTGTTTGTTGGCCATTGTGTTATCCCAGGCCAGTTATCAATCTTCGTATTAGCCAATGATCCATCTACGTATATTTCTCTCTTGGTTGGAGTTGCCTGTATTACGACTTGATGCCAAGAGCTGTTATAGAAGGAATACGTGGAAGGGGTATCCAAATAGGTCACAGCTGTCCCAGTATCTAGACCAAAGCTTAGGGTAGAAGTATACACAAAAAGTCTTACTCCGTACGTTATACCCAATAGACCGGGAGATACACCTGTCGTCGGCGTTGTACCGTCCGATTTAAACCACAATTCCATACTAAAATTAGGCAATGGGAAAAATGTATTTCCAGTGCCAAGGTTTATGGTGTCGTTTACCCCATCAAAAACCCAACTCCCACCCTTAGCACTATCATATGCAACCCCATTTACAAGCACGGCGTTTTTACCTTTACCGCTTAAATCGTTCAAAACAGTTCCCGATCCTGGATAAGATGTGGCTATGCCAGCGTCTAAATGTAGAACAGGGCAAGCACCAGCCGACGGGACGCCTTCTTGATTAATATTATAACTTAGCGTACCTTTGGTTGCAGTTAAACAGAATGTTTTTGGGGTATTAGTATTATTAAAAGCATATTGATATGTCGTGCCGGGACTGGGCGAAAGACCAGTACCATTACCTGCCCCAGCTACTGTCGTAGGATAGTTACCAGTCTGCTTGAGGTCAAGTTCTAATATAGATACTGCATTATCAAGATCCGACATCAACGCTGCTTTACGTGCGCTGTCCTGGACTCCACCATAGGAGACAAAAGTAATTGCCGCCAAGACACTAATTACGACAACAACAATCACGAGCTCGATGATTGTAAAGCCATGCGTCAGATGTCGTCTACTATTCATAGTGTAAGGTATCCATTGCTTCGTATAATAGCATGAGCGTTACGAGGCGACAATGCGCGTCAGCCGCGACCAATCATCAAGTGCCAGTGCCTCCGCTCTGGAGTCGGGACTAATGTTGGCACGTTCCAAAATAGCTTCAACTTCAGATTTAGAAATCTTCAGGCCACCCGAAAGACTACTGCGTAGTTTTTTGCGCTTTGACGAAAACCCAGCTTTTACAACGCGGAAAAACTCTTTTTCATCAATACTCTTTAAAAATGGCGTTTCGCGAGTGCGCAAAATCACCACTTGACTATCGACTTTTGGTGGTGGGGTGAATAAAGCAGCTGGGACAATTTCGCCCAGTGTGACGTCGGCAAATAACTGGGCACTGACGGCTAGGATGCTCATATCGCCAGGCTTGGCCGCCAAGCGCTGGGCGACTTCTTTTTGAACAAGCAGCACGGCGATCCGAGGCTTGTTATCAGCAGTCATCAGCAGTTGAATAATTTTACTGGTAATGTAATACGGCACATTAGCAACGACACTATAACCCACTGGTAAACTAGACAGGTCAAAAGACAGGATATCACTAGCTATAACTTCGAGGTTCGTACCAGGAAACTGCGCTGGTAGCTTGCGAGCAAGTTCGCTATCGAACTCTACCGCGACTACCTTTTTACTTCGCTTTAACAATTCACTAGTCAGCGTGCCGAGGCCTGGGCCGATCTCGAGAACGGTATCGTCACGCGTCAGCTCGGCACAATCTGCGATGTGCGCCAAAACTTCACGGTCTTTGAGCCAATGTTGACCGAGTGACTTGTTGTTCCTCATCGAGGTTTAGTGACTTGCGAGAATATTAAACGCATATTGAATTCGCTGGGATTCCGCACATATACCACAACGCTCAAATTGGTTTTGGAAAATAAGGACAGCATTTGTCACAGAGCTCGATGCTTTGATCGCACTTTGCACGCCACTATAGCCGGTATTAAGCTCGTACATCAGAAACTCTAATTGGGTATAGATGTTGTAAGGATCGGGTCGTGATAGGAGCGCAGCTTTACGTCCACCAGTCCATTGCACCAAACCGTCTCCAGTCGTATTAAAACCATGTTCTTGTCGTAGGTTGCCCATAATACCCGCTGCTTGCTCGCGAGTAAAACCGTTGGAAAGCAGGAAGTTCCACGTAATAATTTCGTTCTCACCAGGGGTTGTGTACGCACCTTTATATTTGGCGCCGATAATCTCAACCTGACTTTTCGCCTCTTTCGTTGTAATGCTGGCAATCGCAGTTCGTCCAACCTCGACACCATCTTGGATAATTATCTCATACGTCACCATTTTAGTTCCGTTCTCGCCAGAGGTACGAATTGCCTTATAGCCAACATATTGGTCACCATCTTGAATTTTTTCAGTTGCGAAGTTGACCGCTTCTTCTTGGGTAATCGTCTGCTTACCTTCGCGCCAAACGCGCACAGACAGTCCTTCTGCAAGCTTAGTTGACTGGTCGGGTGAAACGCGATCATTTTTAGCCAGTGTAATCCCTTTTTCTTTTAACATACTGCCGACTGTCGCACCTTGGGCCCGCGCAGAAGTTGTTGCACCGTAGAGAACCAACGTAAATGGCGTTGCGCGATCAATCGTCAGTTGTAATCCGGCCCCATCTGACACGATATTATCCGTCCGGGCGAGTGTGGTCTTGTCTTCGTCGTACAGGCTAATGCCGGCGCTTGTAGCGATTTGGCTCGCCGTTTGGAACGGAGTGATAATTTTTTGCTTGGTCATTCCATCGACAACAATCACTGGACGGGCACGATAGATATTAACTTGATACTCACTGGCCACGAGCTTCTCTGATACGGCCGGCTCAATGTTGTCACTCTTGTCTACGACAATACCCGCTTCCTTGAGTGCATCGCCGATTGTCGCACCCTGGGACAAAATGACAGTTTGCTCACCACGGTCGTGAATAGTGACAAGGTGTCCATTTTTAAATTGGGCGTCGTTGGTTGCTCCCACGTGACTGGCGATAGCAGAAATAATCAATACAACAAACACAACAAAGGCAACAACAATTGCGCCTAGTGGCATAGTGGATCGACGGATAAGACTATTCATAAAATAAGGGCACACACCTCGAGCGCGTTCCCACTAGTATACCAAATAATTCCCAAATACATAACCACTATATTTTTTCGAGGCGAGCGTATTCGGTGTTGAGTTTTTTAGTCTGACCATTGTCAAAACTAATGGTGAGCGCCAGACCATCAACATCGGTAACTTCACCGTTACCAAAAGCTGCCGAGCGAACGATATCTCCAATTGAAAATAGTTCGTCGCTATAAAAATCCTGTTCAGTGACGACATGCGGTTCAGTCGAAACAGCCGCCACCTGATCACCCATATCTGTAATAAACCTTGAAACTGGGTTATAGCCACGTTGTCCAAACTGCAAACGACTTTGAGCATAGGTCAAATGCAGCTCCTCGCGAGCCCGCGTCATGCCAACGTACGCCAGGCGACGTTCTTCTTCTAGTTCGGCTTGCCCTGCTTCGTACACTCTAGCGTGGGGAATAAGCCCCTCTTCCATACCGACCATAAAAACGACAGGGAATTCAAGACCTTTAGCCGCATGAAGCGTCATAAGTGTCACTTTTTCACCATCGCTGTTAGTGTCAGCACTAGACATGAGCGCGACTTCTTCCAGAAAATCAGGCAAACTGACAAAACTTTGAGCATCCGACAGTAAGGCACCGATGTTAGCTTCTCTTTCCTCGGCTTGCGGGGTGCCATCGAGGATATAATCTCGGTAGCCGGTGAGTGTGAGTAGTTTTTCGATAACTTCGCCCGGACTGGCCGTCTCTAGTAGCAACTGCGCAGTGCGTAACTTCTCTCCCAATGCGACCAACGCCTGCTTGGCACGCGCCGTAACCGTGCTGGTTTGCTCGACACCTATCAGAGCCGATAAAATATCCATCCCGCTCGTTGCCTGCCACATCATGAACCGTTCCAGGCTTGTCGCTCCTATGCCACGAGTCGGCACGTTGACGATGCGGCTAAAGCTCATACGATCATTTGGCTGATATATAAGACGCAAATAAGCAATAATGTCTTTTATCTCTTTACGGTCATAAAACCGGACGCCCCCAACAATTTGATACGGTACTCTGAGGCGCAGAAAAGCTCGCTCTAAGGTATAGCTTTGGGCATTTGTACGATATAGCACGGCAAAATCACCAAACCCCCGAGCATTCATTGTGACGTGGGTTGAGATTCGTTCAGCCACAAGCTGTGCTTCTTCGGCTTCGTCATAGACACCGTGAACTTGCACGGGCGCTCCGGGCCCTTCATCTGTCCAAAGCTTTTTTTCGGTCCGCTGAGTATTTTTTGTAATGACATTGCTGGCTGCATCGAGTATATTGCCAGTACTACGGTAGTTTTGCTCTAACTTTATCACCTTAGCACCTTTGAAATCTCTTTCAAAGTTGAGGATATTCGTAAAATCTGCCCCGCGCCAACTATAAATTGACTGCCAGTCGTCGCCCACTACGCAAATGTTACGGGTATCGTTGACGAGAAATTTCACAATAGCGTACTGGGCAGCATTTGTATCCTGATACTCGTCGATCAGAATATGTTTGAATGAAGTTTGCCATTTGGTGCGAACTGCAGGCACGTCGCGCAGCAAACGAACAACTTCGAGCAATAAATCATCAAAATCCAACGCACCAGCAGTACGACGCAAGTCTTCATATCTCTGATAAATCTTAGCGATGTTTTTCTGATACGGAAATTGCGCTGCACTCGCAAAGGCGGCTGGGTCGACCATCTCATTTTTAGCACTCGATATTGCACTACTGACAGATTGAGCCTTGATTTCTTTATCGCTAATCGAAAGCTGTTTCATGGCCTGTTTGACCAAACCTCGCCTGTCATCTTCGTCGTAAATAACAAAGTTGCGGGCAATTCCTATCGCCTCACCTTCAATTCGAAGCATGCGGACGCAAATACCATGAAATGTTCCCATCCAAGGCATAAATCCACGGTTGCCGCTATTTTGACCAAGCAACACACCCAAACGCTCGCGCATCTCTCGAGCAGCCTTGTTCGTAAAGGTCACCGCCAAAATCTCATTCGGCCAAATAGACTCGTGCGCAATTAAATAAGCGACTCGGTGCGTCAGCGTTTTTGTTTTACCGCTACCAGCGCCCGCCAAAATGAGCAGAGGCCCAGACGTTGTTTGTACTGCTTCAGCTTGAGCAGCGTTTAACCCATTAAGTAAATCCATTACTATCTAGTATAGTCTAAAACGCTATAACTTAGGAAGTACGAAGAAATAAACAGCCGCACCCGCACCAGCACCAGCCACAAGTAGCAGTACTATCCATAACACTAGTAGCCAGCCAGGTTTTTTCTTTGCTGGATGAGCTAGTGGCTTTTGGTAGGCTCCGGTATCAAAAATAGCACCAGTTGGCTGATCGCCAGTACTTGGCTGTTCAGCGTATTGCTGCGTGATGGACATTGGACCCAGCGGTACTTCGGTCTGAGGTTGTTGCGTAACGACAGGTTCATCTTTTTTCGATTGACCCTCGGTATCAAGACCAGCCTCAATCAACAAGAGGTCGTCTTGCAACTCGGCAGGTAACGGCGTACTCATCTCAATCGGTTGGTCAGCTTGCTCTACCTCATTCTCGCCTTCTTGGACAACAACTTCAGGCTCAGCCAAAGAAGGAATTGTTGTTTCTTGCAACGAATCAGCTGGAGGCGTAATCGCTTCGGTTGAAAATGCCCCCAAAGGCCGTTTCTCGACTTTTGCATCCATCAGAAACGGTGATTCAAGCGGAGCTGAAGAGTCTTGCCCTTGGCCAAGTGTCTGGTTAATAGCATCGACAATCTGGTTAATATCCTTGTCATCATCTGTAGGTTGTTCGTGGTTGGACTGCGCTAACTCATCCATGCCTGGTTCTATTACTGTGGTCGGAGCTTCGTCGGGTAGAGAGCTTGGAAAATCTATTGGGTCTGGCCAGTTATCCGTAGCCTTTTTTGACCCTTCAGTAACTACCGGTGGAATCTCGGTTGGTGACCACGAAGTGCTTTGGCGAGGGGCAAGAGGTTTTTCAACAGGCGTACGCGAGACCGAAGGTATAATCGCTGCGCCTTCGCGCGAAACGGGTCGCGCAGGTACAGTTGTCGTTCGCATATCCGACGATGGATGGACAACATCCATGAATCGTCCCGAGCTTCGCCGAGCGGCAAGCGGTTGTGAAACAGGTTGCGCCGGGACATCACCAGTTGAAGGGATGATGTTATCGACAGCTTGCCCGTCTGCTGGCGTACTATTATTTGGAAGGAGCGAGTTCACTGCTCGGTCTAGTTCGTCAAAATCAAGATCTTTCATAGTCCACCTTCTATATTTTTGGCTAACGACGAGCCTTTATGCGCTTTTTTAATAATGTCATTGAATGTATGAGCTTCGAGACTGGCGCCCCCCACCAGTAATCCATCGACGTCAGGAAGTGCCAAATAGTCACTTGCACTCTCGGCTTTGACGCTACCGCCGTAAAGTACTTGAATCGCGTCGGCAGCCCGGGGACCGTAAAGATGCTTAATCTGACTACGAATAGTTCGAATTACGGCACTCACATCATTTGGATGGGCATTTTGGCCACTCCCAATCGCCCAGACAGGCTCGTAGGCAATGACAATTTGTTCGAGCTCTTCACTCGTAACATTAGCAAGCCCGCCGATAAGCTGGTCGTGGAGGACGTCATGAGTTTCGCCGTCAGCACGTTCGCCAGCCGTTTCACCGATACATAAAATTGGACGAAGGTGGTTACGGATCGCGGCCTGAACTTTAGCACGAATATCCTTATCTGACTCGTGAAATATATGACGACGTTCTGAATGACCAACAATGACGTATTGAACGATGCCGCGCAGCTGTGATGCAGAAATCTCACCTGTATAGGCGCCACTATCACGCCAGTAAAAATTTTGAGCAGCCAGTTTAAATTGTCGGTAATTAACCTGAAGGCTCAAAGATTGTAATGTCAAAGCGGTCGGCGCCAGGACCACCTCGACGTCGCGGTGATTCTTGACGAGTTTGGCTAGCTGATGAACATACAAACTCGCCTCGTGCATATCGAGGTTCATCTTCCAGTTGCCAACGATGAGTGTCTTATCTCTTGCCATTTTTTATATATTACTTATGGTTATTACTGTTAGTGTACTCTATTTGGGAGGGGGCGTCTAGCAAACTTTCAACCCCCGGTAATTT
Organism: Candidatus Saccharimonadota bacterium; assembly: GCA_014379635.1. GTDB lineage: Bacteria > Patescibacteriota > Saccharimonadia > Saccharimonadales > Saccharimonadaceae > UBA1547. The sequence goes on along the minus strand of JACMLL010000047.1, from coordinate 13,598 downwards.
ATCGCCCGCCATGAGTTCTAGGCTCGCCCCACCCCCCGTAGAAACGTGAGTAAAACTACCACCGCCCTTATCATCCCACTTCAATACGAAGTCGGCCGTGTCGCCGCCACCAATGATAGAGGCTATCCCGGGCTGGGTCGCGAGCGCCAGTGCTAGTCGCGCCGAACTATGCGCAAAAGCTGGTATCTCGCTATAGCCAAGCGGCCCATTCCATATGACGGTGCCCGCCTTGCCAGTTTCTTTGGCGACTCGTTCAATCGATATATCGCCAATATCAAGAGCTATGTCGTCAGCTTTAACGCTACCAACTGCAACGACTCGTCGCGGGCTATCAGGATTCATAGAGACTGAAACGGCCAAATCGACGGGTAAAATAATAAAATCGTCAACTTTGTCGCCGACCTTATCGCGAGCGGCGGCATAAATAGCATCGAGGACAGTTTGTTGCCCTGCCTCAACTTTGCTAGCACCAACCGATAGGCCCTTGTAGGCCAAAAAAGTGTTGGCCATCGCCCCACCAATGATAATTTTGTCGGCTACCTTCACAAAGCGCTGAATAATAGCAATTTTATCGCTAACTTTGGCTCCACCCATCACCGCAATCAAAGGTCGTTTTGGCGACTCCATAGCTGCCGTAATTATCGTGTACTCACGCTCCAACAACAAACCAGCCACACTGGGGATATATAGCGTAATGGCATCGGTACTTGCGTGTGCACGGTGGACAACCCCGAAGCCATCTTGGACAAAATACCGAGCGGCTGTTGCTTTGGCAATCTTTTTGGCGAATTCATGACTATCGGTCTCTTCTTCGGTGTAATAGCGAAGGTTTTGCAGAACTGTAATGCTGATTTTTGGCGCACGTTTCACTGCCTGAAACACTCTGTCGCCAATCGCGTCATCGACAAAACGAATGTCACGCTTTAACAGCTGTGCCAAGCGGAGGGCGACTGGCTCGAGACTAAAGGCAGAATCCCGTCCATCCGGGCGTCCAAGGTGGCTAATAATAACAATTTTACAGCCACGATCAAGTAAATACCGAAGGGTCGGAAGACTGGCACGGATACGAAAATCGTCACTAATCGTGCCGTCACTTGCCATAGGAACGTTATAGTCGGCTCTCACTAACACCGTTTGGTGATCAAGTGGCACATCGCGAATTGTTAGTTTAAAAAAGTTCACACCCACCCCCTGTTGTCTGTTAATTATTTTATCACGACAACAGTTAAAATGAACGATTTACTCTAGTATGCGAACTTTAATCGTGTCGGTTGTGCCGATAATACCCGGCTGTTGACCGCTGACGATGATAACTGGAGTTGGGTTGTCGCCAAAATACCCTTGGGCTTTCAGTTCCGACGCGAGGTCATAGCCAGCTTCCGCCGAATCAGGCCGAACGTAACTTCGGTTAGCGTAGCTTAAGGCCAGTTGCTGAGCGGCCCGTGGTTCGCTGGTAACACTGATAATTGGTAGGTTTGGACGGTGTGACGCAATATTTGCGGCCGTATCACCAGATTTTGTTTCGGCGATAATCGCTGGCACCTTCAGTTGCAAAGCCAAAGAAACCGCTGCTGAACTAATCGCATCACGTTGTTTTTTAAGACTTACCACTCTGTCTTGAATTGGCTCAACAGGAGCATTGTCTTGTGTGTATAAAATTACTTTTTTCATAGCAGCAACCGTTTCAAGAGGATAGCGTCCGTTGGCTGTTTCATCACTCAACATGACAGTGTCCACGCCCTGTACCACCGCGTTTGCGACATCGCTCACTTCGGCACGAGTTGGCTCTGGAGCCTCAACCATACTGGCCATCATCTGGGTTGCAACTATGCTAAGCTTGCCATATTTTCGACACAAGGCAATAATTCGGCGCTGAACAATAGGAACTACCTCAGCACCAGCCTCAACCGCCAAGTCACCACGAGCAACCATCACGCCATCGCTCACTTTCACGATTTCTTCTAACATATCGTCTTTGATAGCTGCTTTGGTTTCGATTTTACTGATAATATGAGCTTTCGAACCGCCGGCCACCAAAATCTGACGTAAATTATTAATATCCTCGGCACTCTGGATAAAGCTGATTGCCACATAGTCAATATCTTTTGTCAGGCCGTATTCAATATCGCGTAAATCTTTTGGTGTCAAAATATCTCCACCAAAGTCGGTATCGGGCAGATTAATACCCTTCTTGCTCATTAATGTTCCGTCATTTTCAACGCGAAGTTTAATGGCAGAACCGGAAACAATTTCTAAAACAGTGGTCCGAACTTTGCCGTCAAATATGTAAATCGGCTCGCCCAGTTTTACTTTTTCAGCCAAATTATACTGTACGGGAAAGGTAAGACCGTTGTGCTTCGCCCCGTAGTCAAGAATTATCTCATCGCCCGCCTTGACATCGGTATTCTCGTTTAACATCCCAAGGCGGATTTTTGGACCTTGCAAATCCTGCACAATAGCGACTGGCTTACTAATTTTTTCGCTGGCTTCGCGAATCCACCTAATTTGGTCATCCCGTTCGGAATAGTCGCCATGACTAAAATTTAACCGAAAGCCATTCACACCGGCATGGATTAGTTGTTTGATCATTTCGGGACTACTGGTTGGCGGGCCAAGCGTCGCTAATATTTTGGTTCGTTTGAAAATAATACTCATATCGGTTTATTATAGCATTGTTTATCTGTTACGACTTATCTGTTACGACCCTTAAAATTTGTTTTCAAACTCCACTGATTGCAAGGCCTGGCCTTGCAATCAGTGATTTCTAAAGATATGCTATATTATATGCCGAAACGCAACAGGATTAAGATTTACGGTAGTGAGCAGTATTACCATCTTTATAATCGAGGGGTTAATCGGCAGGACATTTTTCACGAGCCTGAAGATTATTTCTACTTTTTAGGGCTATTTAAGCGTCATCTCTCAGAAGAGGCAGTCACTGATTCTTCTGGCCGACCATTTGCAAAATTTAATGATGAGGTTGAACTTGTAGCTTTTTGCCTCATGCCTAACCATTTTCATCTGTTATGTTATCTTAAAGAGTCAGAGGGCATCGTCCGCCTGATGCGAAGTGTTATGACGGCCTACACAATGTATTTCAATAAAAAATATCAACGTACCGGTGGCCTGTACGAAGGTCCGTTTCTTGCTTCGCGTATTGAAAACGAAACGTATCTTTGGCATGTTAGCCGTTATATCCACCTCAATCCTCTCGATATCGGTCAAGGTTTTAGGCATTATCCCTATTCAAGTATCGCCTACTTTGCGGGGGAAAAGCGAGCCGACTGGCTTCATATAAATAATTTAGTTGATACAGATAAGGATGCCCGCGAATACCTCGAATTCGTCGCAGACTACGAAACGATGCATCAAGATCTGAAATACCTCAAGAATATACTTGCCGCTTAGTCCTGAATTAGGTTTATTCCCTTGAATAGGCTTATTTCTACTATCTTTTGTCAATCTCTTTTGCAAGGCCAGGCCTTGCAAAAGAGATTGATAAAAATAATAATGATGCTGTTTATCACGTAACGAACTAATGCAGTGCTAATACAGGCAGACCGGCATTATAATAACCACCAAAGTAAATATCTCATCTGTTACGATGAGATATTTACTTTGGTGATCTCACGGAGAATCGAACTCCGATTGCCAGGATGAAAACCTGGTGTCCTAACCGTTAGACGATGAGACCAAATAATTTGTAAATGATGCAATTCTCTCAGTATACCGTTCTACGCTCAGGTTTTACCTGGTGTCTATACCTAAATTGGGCGTTAGGCGACGAGACATGTCATTTAATCTTGATGATTGTAACAAAAAAAGCCCTCTTTGAATAGAGGGGTGTGCGAAAGTTATGTCGCCCGACAGAGAGTGTTGTTGGTAGTCTGGCCTCCATAATGTGGATTCCTGTCTACGCTTTTGCAACACTCTCTGTCGAAGCTTTGACTGTTCGTCGGCGGCTGGTTAGGCTATGACGATTCAGCCATGAAGCAGAGTTCGGTCGAGAAGCGGACCGTACTGCTACTCTGTATGTGCCCCCTCATGTCGCACAAAAGAGCGCCTAGTGCGCCCTTGACGAAATTCAGAGCCCCGCTGGCAAACTGGTCGACGAGGTGATTGTGCAACTCGCTGTCGTGCAGGCTGATCGCCTGCAGAATCGAGGCAGCCTCTTCTCGCATGTCGAAGCCGTCGTCACCACTGACTGACAGAATGGTCATCTGACGAAGCATGTCCGAGGTGTAGACATCCTCGATGAAACGTTCGACTCTGCTCGGCAGACCTTCTACCGTCACCGGTGCGTTCATGGTCACTTTCGTCTCCTTGGCTTGTGATTGTGCTTGTGTGTAAACGCTAAAGGTTTCCGACCCTTAGCCACACTTAATTAGAAAATATACTCTTTTTGACAACAATTGTCAATTATTAAAATATCAACATATTATCAGGGGTGGACGACACCATATATCGAATTATTTCGTTTATATAGCTTGTGTTTACACCCGTATGATTGTATAAGCTATTGACATTATGGCGTTTTTGTGATAAATTGATAACATCAACCGTCCAAGGTGTGAGGACCCAGGATGGCGGAGGAACGTTAACAAGTCAGATCATTACAGTGCATGTCTGTGAGTATCACAAGACACGTACTAATAGCTATAGAAAATCTACCCCCCCATTCTAGGGGACACTTTGACGATAATTCTTATCGCTGAGGTGTCCCCCGGAAACGGGCACGACCGGCAATCCTGCCACTAGTCCCGGAAAGGGAGAGATTAAAATGTCGAATACAAATCACCAGCCTTTGCATCGCAAGCTCTCAGAGGAACAGGCCGTCATCGACGCGCTTGGAAGCAGCGGCCAGAAGGTCGTCGACTTCGTCCATGTGACGATTGCCGACATGATCTCTGCCAACGCTGAAGAGCTGCGTGCAGCAGTCGAGCGCTTCAACCTGTACGTCACGGCCAGCGAGGCCAAGGAGAGCGGCAACACCGAACTCCTTACCTCGATCCGCGATGCACTCAACAAGGCGCTCGGTGCGCACAGCACCGTCGCCAGGGCCCTCAACGCCGGCCAGGAGGTTTCTCCTGCTGCTGGCGCCGAGGCCGTCCAGGCAACGGCCGCTGTCGCTGAGCTCGAGCTCGAGTGGAAGGCGATGGTCGATCAGACCCTCGCCAACCACGAACAACGACTTACCCATCTCGAAGAGAACAGGGCTATCCCGATTCCGGCGCCGGCACTCGTGCCAGCACCAGAACCGAGCCTCTCTCCGGAGCCGGTCGTCGTTGAGTCCACACCAAGTGGTGTCGCGCTCGTCGAGCAGAGGCTCGACGAGTCGGCTGCCACCACCCGCTACGTCACCAAGTTCGTCAACCCCAAGGTTTGGGGTGGGCTGGCGTGGGCCTTGGCAGCCCTCGGCTTCATCGTCGGAGGCTTCATCGTCATGAACATCTGGGGAGGTTTCTTCCCAGGCGTTCCCGCAGCCATCCAGTGGGTTCGCTGGCTGACCTTGTTGTTGATCCCGTTCTTCGGCCTGTTCGCAGGCGGGGCAATCGGGTCGTACATCGAGTCGCAGCAGCAGCCTGCAAGGGAAACAACTGTGGCCTAGCCACAGGGCGTGTAGGAGCCTAGTTCTCCTCTTTGTCGTTCAGTCGACGCACGTCCACGAATCACAACCGGGAAGGCCTCGGTGTGACATGCCCCCAAAGGGCAGAGAGGAGGTTCTCTATCATGGAGAACTTTCGCAGTTGGCTCTCCGGGGCCAAGATCACCGGTGGCTTGATTGTCCTCGGAATCGTGACACTGATTCTGGGGTCATTCTTCGTTGGTCAACCGACCATCGTAGCCGAAGCCGTTAAGCCGCCACCACCGTCTGCAACGGCGACGACCGCACCCGCGGTCGTACCCGCACCCGCACCGGTGGTCGTGGTCGCTCAGCCAACCTGCGACAATAAATTTGTCCAGGTAGCCGGCGACAACGCGAGTAATCGTGTTGACGCTGACTTCGACATGAAGTACGCTGCGGCTACCGCCTCAGCTAACAACGTGGCGGCGGCTCAGAAGTCGGTGCTGTTGCAGAACAGCGCCAACAACGGCCAGCGTTTGGCCATTTGGTCGAACGCGTTTGGGTTGTATCCCAACCCGAACAACTGGAAACAGTTGGTCAATGGCAAATGCCTCTCAGCCGAGGGGCAGGCATTGTACTACCGATTCGAAGGAGCGCTCTCTGCGAAGGGAACCTCCTTCACCCAGGCAGATGCGCCGGCGAATGCCTTCAACTCTGGTATCAGTAACGGTACCTACGGAGCTGCGTCGTCGGCCGGAATTACCGGTAACAGGAAGGCCGTCAAGGTCACCCTGTCCGATGGTTCGGTCGTCTGGATCATGGTGCGCTGCGGTAACGTAGTGTTCCCGAACAAGCCGAACCTGCCGGAAGTTCCGGTAGATCAGCCGAAGCCGAGGCCGAGGCCTCAGCCGAGAAAGGTGTGCCCTCCGAATATGCCGTATGGTACCTGGCCTGTCTGCAAGGACTCGCCGAAGAAGGACCCGGCAGCCCGAGGCAACGCGCCTGTTGGTGGTGGACGTAACTTGGACCCCGGTCCTGGTACGTACATTCCGCCGACAAAAATGGTGAGGCCTCCAGCCGCACCACGTGTCAACCCGCCACCTCCAGTGGTGCTGACACCAAAGGGCACGCCGGCACCGCCGGTCGGATCAACCCCCGACCCGGCACCGGCACCGGCACCAGAGCCAAAGGCTCCGACGCCCGCCTACCCGGCAACAGGCTGCTCTCCCCCTCCAGGGATGACGACCTGCTGAAACCCTGAATGGGTGTGCGGCCTCAAAACCGCACACCCATTCGGACAGCTATACTTTAGTTTAGTATTATCACCGAGGAATCTATTCCCTGCTTGAACGCCTGGCGTTCGCAAGTAGAGTAGATTCCTTGTGAGTCATTTTGACTCGACATGCACATTGTAATGATCTGATTTGTTCCTTTAACAAATAGGTAAACACTATAAAATAGTCATTTTAATTTATTAATGTTTGATTCTCTCTGCGAGACGAATCAAGAAAAGGAGAATATTATGAGCAAACTAATTGCTTTCATCCGAAGCGCCCCAAAGCGTACCAGTGCAGTACTAGCAATCGTTGCTGCTGTTGTCGTTGTTCCAGTTACCCTATTTGCATGGGGACCAATTCGACCAACGTACACAATCGACAGCCCAGCTGATCACATCACATTTAACTCGATTACCAACAACCCAAATATTGGCGACGAGCGTAACTTCGTAGGTATCCGCGAAAGTGGAACAACTAACCAATGGTCAGATGATATGACGGTCGTAAAAGGCAAAGCCTACACCGTTCGTATGTATGTCCACAATAATGCCGCTTCAAGTCTTAACTTGGTGGCCGAAAACGTTACAGCCAAGTTTAACTTGCCAACAACAACCAGTAAATCTATCCAGGTTAACGGGTTCTTGAGCGCAAGTAACGCAACCCCAACTGAAGTTTACGATCACGCAATCTTCTCAAGCACCGAGAACTTTAACCTTGCCTACACCAGCGGAAGCCTAAAATTCGAGAATAACTCGTTTGGCGCAGCTGGCACTACTCTTCCCGAGAGTATTTTTACCAGCGCTGGTGCAAAGCTTGGCTATGACAAGCTTGACGGCCGAATCCCTGGTTGTTTCCAGTTCTCCGGTTATGTTACCTTTCAGGTAAAACCCCAATTTGCTGCAGTATCTAAGTTCACTATGAGCAAAATGGTTAGCAAGAAGGGCGACAACAAATGGGTTGAGACCTACGCTGCTAAGCCAGGTGAAACCGTCGACTACCTCATTCAATACAAGAATGTTGGCGAAGCACAACAAGACGATGTTACTTTCCGTGACACACTTCCTGCTGGCGTAACCTACATTAATGGTTCAACTACCTTTGGTAACTCGAAAACTCCAGCAGGCACCAAAGCAAGTGATAATATCACTAATGGAACTGGCATCAACGTCGGTTCATACGCTCCGGGTGCAAACGCATGGTCAATCTTTAGCGCCAAAGTTTCAGACGACTCTAGCAGGTCAGACGACTCTAGGAAGTCAAACGACTCTAACAGGTCAGACGACTCTGGCAACCGTAAAGATAACCTACTAAACTGTGGAAACAATACGCTTGTTAATAAAGCCAAAGTAACCACAGGTGGCGGATCAATCGAAGACACAGCCAACGTCACCGTTTTCAAAGTATGTGTTGTAAACAAGGTTAACGTGGTACCGGTTGCGCAAGTAGCACCACAAGTAGCACCAGCTGAGCTTCCAAAAACAGGTGCTGGCGAAAACATTGCCGCTGTCTTTGGTCTTGGTTCATTGATTACAAGCATCGGTTACTACATTACTAGCCGTCGCCTAGGTATCAACCAATAACCCGAGTCTGACCGCTCTCTTCACTACTGAAGCGATTCAGACGCAATTACCCCCGCTATCCATGCGGGGGTAATTTTTGGTATACTGACATAATTATGACAAAGCAAAAAAAGAAGCGCAACAAAGTATACAAAGGTGCCGATGCGGCACTCACCCACCCAATCGTCACTCGTATTTCCGCCGCCAACAGAGGTAAAGCTAGTCAATGGTGGTTTGACCGCAAGAACTTTCTAAAGCCCGTTGCCATTACAAGCTCGGTAGTAGGTATTGTCGCTTGGCTACTTTACGAGCTCGTCCGCGTAGTGAGCGGCGGGTAACTTACTTGAGCGGCAGGCGGAAACCAAAGGTACTTCCCTGTCCTTCGGCCGATGAAAATACAACCTTACCGCCGTGGGCATCGATCACTTTTTTAGCCAAGTAGAGCCCGACACCAGTGCCATCGGGGCGCTGTTTACGGGCATTACTTGCTCGATAAAACTTGCTAAATAATTGAGATTGTTCAGATTGAGGAACCCCGATGCCGGCGTCTTTAACGGTGAAAACTACTTCCCCATTTTCACTGGTTAGTTTGACGTGAATATTTGTGTGTTCGGGTGAATAGTACAGGGCGTTATCGGCAAAATTCATAATAACCTGTCGCATTTTACCCTCGTCCAAGTCCAGGAGCGGAAAGTCCTTTGGCGACTTGTACAAAAATGTTAGATTTCGCGAAGCTGCAGTCGTTGCCAGGCTATCAAGCTCTTGTTCGACAACCTTGGCAAGCTGAATTGGTCGTTTGTCGATTAAAAATTTACCGGTTTGAAGCCGCGAAACATTAAGAAAATCATTGATTAAATGCACCATTCGCTCGCTACTGGTGAAGGCCTCGTTCAATAAATGCTTCTGGGCATCCGTTATCTTACCGACATCGCCTTCAATCACCATACTAATATAACCCTTAACACTTGTCAGCGGTGTTCGAAGTTGATGACTGGCCATACCGACAAACTCGTCTTTGGCTTTATCGAGGCGTTGGAGTTGGGCGTTGCTAGCCCGAAGCTCTTTGGTTGCGCTATCAATACGCTGTTGCAAAGTAGCGTTGAGCTCTTTGATCTCTTGCACCGCCAGGGCATTGTTAATTGCAATAATAAGCTCATCGGCTATCGTTTTAAGCACATTAATATCCCGAGTCTTATACCCTCCACTTCGGTGGTCACCGAGAAATAGATATCCAATTACCATCGAGTCTTGAACAAGCGGCAATACAATAGCGACCCTGTGACTCATCAACAATCGACGCAGTGACAGCTCGATTCGTTGCTGCGAATCGGATATAATCGGCGCCGCACCATGTCGGTCAACGTACGCATCAAGTGTACGAATATCCGCGACTGGCATACGTGGATGTCGGGTCGTGCCAGAACTGACATAGCCTTCATGAGATTGGCTTGAGCTGTACACAAAAAAGAACGTGAATTCGCTATTTAATGTCGTACCGATTTCAAGGGAAACTCTTTCGAGTAAGGCGCGTAAATCTGACGTGTGCGTTAATTGGCCGTTCAGTCGTGCAAAAAAACTATCCTTATCATAACTGTCTCGATAGAATATCGTTCGGGTTAGCCGATCAAAGAAATGTTTGATTGGCTGAAAGAGAAACACCAATACTAAGGCAAGCGCAATGTTAATACCTTGCTGATCGGCGCTATAGGTTGTATTCAACAAGAACCGCGACAACCAAGAGGCTAACAGGATGTAAATACCGGCGAGCGTACCGAAGGAAAAAATATAGGCGAGCGTCCGAACACTCGCCTGACGAATGTCGAACATACCATGGCGAACGATTCCATACGTCACCGAAGCAACAAATAACGACGCCGTGGCTGGACCTACCCATATATAGTCATACATACCGAAGAAAGGCAGATAGAGGTTAGTAATAAAGCCAGGTGCGCTCATCGCAACAATCCCAAACAGATAACTGCCCGCCTGGGCGCGCGTATGTTGTTTGAGTACGGCAAATTTCCGCAACATGACGGCAAAACCGATAGAAAAGAACAAGATAAAATAAGCACAAAATATCGCATAGGAAAGCCGGTCGACGACAATGTAATTATGCCCCTCGGGCTTAAGAATAATATCGGTTGTGACAAACGACGGTATCAGCAGCAAAAGTAGCATGCCGGCCGCACCCGCAACCACGGCCCACGTATACCTCTGGACGGGTCGCCGTCCGTTTGGAAACACCATAGCAAAAATAATCAAAAGGGCCACAAATAATGCAGATGCCATATAGTATCCTTTTGCGCTCACCAGAGCGACCGTCATGCTCGATGTATTCAAAAACAACAAAATAGCCAGCGACCAAATAGCAACACAGATGTTGATACTTGCGGCAAGCACATTCATAAAAGAACGCTTGTCACGGGACAATACTAAAATCCCTAAAATAATACACCCTAAAGCCGCAAGAATAAGCATAAACGCCATCATGATTCTATTCTAACAGGCTTGATGCAGAAATGGTTTACTGTTTTTTTGAAATATAAAGCGTGTATACACCGTCTGGCGTTACATAAGCCGTTGTCAATCCCTTTGTAATGCCTGATGCTTCATGGAGTGCAAAGCCAGTCGCAATATCACGCATACGAACTATCGGCACCCACCCCATGAGTCCGTGTAAAAATTCTGGCTGTGGGCGATGGGCGCTCATATTACCCGTACTCATAACACCGCCTGGCGCCAGCGATTCCCATAAAGCGCTCGTCAGGCTTTTGTATATACGGTCGGGCAGATACTCACGCAAGCCAGTATCCTCGACGATATCAATCTTTCGTCCCTGCGTTACCGGCGAGAGGTCAAGCGCACTCCCCAACTTACTAAAGAGGCGCCGGCAATGCAGTTCTATCGAGTCGCCAAGCCCAAACTCCTCTTTTTCGGCCAGGCATTGCGCGGCAGCAAGCGCTATCGGGTCTTGATCGAGCAGAATGACCTTCGGTGAGATACCTTTGTCTTTTAGAGCTTTGGCCACTTCAAAAATAGGGAGTGCCGTGCCGCAACCAACACTCAAGATTGTCAACTCTTTGAGCTTTGGTTCGCGCTCGAGCCGTGCATCAACGTACTGCGATATCACCCCTCGAACCTTGTCCTTGCGGCTACGGATACCGAGAGAATCTGTGCAGTACTGAACGACTTCTTTAAAATCTTGAGAGATAGGCTGGTCGATAAACTCGTGCAGCTCTTTTACGCGCCTTTGTGTCGAAGCTTGTGCGCTGTCGAGGGATTTTCCTTGTAAGTTTTGTTGCGCGGTGATGCTCGCCTCCTCTATGGTCTTGCCCCTTAAAAAGCCCGCTGACCGCTCGTCAAAGGTAATATCAAAAATCTCGTCCCCCAAGAGCCCGCTCATTGTCGGGTATATACCATCTGTCTGTTCGCTCTCAAGCTCGTGCGCAAAAGCAATCGTCAAAAGAGCCATAGCCTGACCCGACTGTTTATGCCAAGGCATTTTATCTGCAGAATACAGGATTTCCTGTCGAGTTACCTCACGCGCATGATGCACTTGGCGGGATGCGGCACGAAACGGGGCGGCAAACGCTTGCAAAGGAGTCATATGCAATCGGGCCACTAATGACGCCGCACCGAGTTGGCGTTGAGTTACTAGCTCGCGATGACCGCTTTCGTACTGTTCGCCACCGTCCTTTAGACGTTCAAACATCGAGACAATGGCCTCTACGTTGTTATAGGCGACGTCGGTTCTTTCGGACTCAGGGCTAAAGTTAACCTCGTATCCCTGCATCCTCAAACTCTCAATTTCAGTTCGTAGGCTCTCATTAATCAATAGTCCGTCAAGGTGTTTTTCGTCTGTTCTTGGCTTTTCGAGTGTCATTAATTCATTTTTCATAATAAGTAAATCTATTGTACATCAATTACTCTTTTCGGCGCTGGCATTTCCCGCTCGCATCGTGGTATTATAAAAAAGATATGACAAAAATTGCTATCATCGAAGACGACCCCGTTATTAGCCAAATGTACCGTATGAAATTTGAAGCGGACGGATTTGACGTCCAGCTCGCCAATAACGGCAAACGAGGCGTGGCGCTAGTGCAAGCCTTCTCACCTGACATTATTTTACTCGATCTGCAAATGCCTGAAATGGATGGAGCTGAAGCCCTGGCGATTATTCGCAAAGATGAACCAAGCAAAAATACTCCGGTTATCATTCTGACTAACCTTGGTGAAGAAGAATCTCCAAAGGAAATACGCAGCCTTGGCATTCATAGTTATATCGTCAAAGCTGACCTGACACCGCGCCAGGTGGTGCAGCGCGTCAAAGAAGCTCTCGGAACAAATTAGAGGTCTTGCTGGCCTTGTCGATCGGCAATCACTCGTGCCGCTTGGATGACGTTATCAAATAAGGCCGCCACGGTTAGCGGACCGACTCCACCTTTTAGGGGTGTGATTGTGATATCATCGAGTTCCCGAACGTCTGCGCCCACGTCACCGACAATCTTGCCGTGCTCGGACGCCGTACCGGCATCAACGACAACTGCTCCTGTTTGAACCATGTCTCGCTTAATTAATCCGGGCACACCGGTAGCGGTCACAATAACTTGTGATTCACAAAGAGATGACGTTAAATCAAGCGTTGTATCGTCATAGACGGTCACATTTAGGCCGGCCCCCAGCCAAAGACGCGCCAGCGGTTCGCCAACCAAGCGTCCATTGCCGACAATTGCAATCACCTTGCCTTCCAGCGCCACGTTATAACCCGCCAGCAACCAGTCTATTGCCATGGCAGTTGCCGGAGTAAAGACAGCACCTTGGCCCAGCCCGTCGACATCTTTTTCGGGCGCCACCGCGCTAACGGCCGCATCGGTTTGAGATGAGTCGGTCAGTGGCAGTTGAATAATAATGCCATGAACGGAATCGTCTTTGTTTAACGTTTCAATTTGCGCCATCAGGTCAACCTGTTCAATCTTGTGCACGTCTACTTCAACTAAAATGTCAGCGCCGTAAACCTGTTTGAGGCGAATATACACGTCTATCACCGCTATATCGGTGGTTTGTATGATTGCCAGCCTTGGTATGACTCGCCATGACTGGCGTAAAGCACGGACTTGTTTTAACTGGCGCTCTTTTATAAAGCCGGCCAGCTCTGCTCCATCTAAAATCTTCATTACTTATAGCTTAACAAATAGT
>JACMLL010000046.1 GCA_014379635.1 Candidatus Saccharimonadota bacterium | reverse complement strand
TGGCCGTTATACATGACACGTATACCTTGGGCAGTCGCCGTGATATCAACCTTGAACATCACTCCTAATTTGTATTTGTCATCTAACAAGCCGATCTCTTTGCCGCCCGCTTCAACGAACAGACGCTTATTTTCAAGTCTGATCATCAAAACGTCATCTTTAGCGTCATGGATTTGACCGGCAACAACCTGAGCCTTCACTTTGGGAAGGGAAGTAATTGCTTGCGTAATTGACATAGTATGTGAGCCCGCCATATTCGACCAACTCGCTCGCTCTGTCCCATTATTACGCATCTCACGAAGCTCTGACCTTGAATAGTTTGACCCAGAGGTTGCCGCTCCTCCTGCATTGGCGCGAAATATTACACCGGTATTATTAAGGTTGGGATAAAAGAAGTTCTGGTTACTATAGTCGGACAACTCGGGCTGTTTAATTTCGTCGGGATTACCCGAAGCTTGAGTTTCAATTGGTAATGTCAGTTTCCAGTTTTTTAAATCAATAATGTCTGCCGGTACAACAGTTTGCCGTGTTTTTTGTTGGGTTGGCTCGTCGCCGAATTCTTGATCAGAAGTTTTCGTTGTTAAATCGGGTGATTCTTTTTTAGAGTCTACAAGCACAACCGCTGTAGCCACAGCGACCACAACCAATAACGGCATCATGATACCTTTTGTCACTAACTACTACCCCCTTGGCCACGGCTTGTAGCCCTTTGGCAGTGGGGGATTAGTAGGGATATCGACCACCGATCTGTCGATTCGACTGACCCCGAATACGAGATTGTCCTCAGGCGCAATATCGTAATCAATAGACCCCAGTATATTACCGCCAAAGAATGTATTGTTAGCGCCTTTTGTTTGTAGCTCTTTACCTGTGTTTTTGAGCTCGTTGTTGGCTATATACGTGGTGTTAACGCCGTCATACAAATATATCCCGCGAATGCCACCGTACAACTTATTACCGATAACAAAATTATTACTTGAAGCCTCGTTAATGCGAACGTGGCTTGTACTTGGTATATAGCTCAAGTTATTACGAACCGTGTTAAAGTTCGAGGCATAAATAACATAATTATCGACATTTCCATAGGCAATATTATCCTCAACTAGATTGTAAGATGAATCTTGATGTAGCATAAAACCATGAAATTTGTTGTTAAGTGATGTGTTGTTACGTACGACGTTATAGTTACAGCGCTTGGAAACGATAAAGCCGTGTCTGCCGTTTGACTCAAAAACATTATTTTCTATCAAGGCGTTATTGCTATCATCGTGTGGGTCAAGCCCGTAGATGTCATTTTTGTAGAAATGATTACCTCGCCACAGCATGCCCGACACTCCGTAACTATAGGCGCCGAAGTGGTTGTACGCAAACTGATTATCTTCCACCCAGCCTGTCACGACCTGTGACCCAAGCTGATTGTCTGAGGTGCGCCATGAAGTGCCGTAAACACCACCCTCCCTTTGCAACGACGACAGTTGTGCTTTTGCGGTCAGGGTACTGGGTGTACCGTTGCCAAGGTAGGTTATCTTACTGTGCAAGATATCCATTCGTCCATTCTTCATACGAACAAAACTTCGTCCATCGGACGGGTCAATGTCGGGCTTTTTTGTATTTGGGTCAATTGAAGATATTTCGACAGTATCAATTAAAACCGAAGACCCATCCATACACAAACAAGTCACCTGATCGGGCGTACTAAGCAGCTCAAGCTTGGTCACGGTTGTATTGGTGAGGTCGAGCCGTATGTCACCATCTAATGAGATAGCCTTGTTAATACGAAATGTTTTTGGTCCCGTCTGTTCTATGGCACCGTACGGTGCCAAATATCCAGCAAGGTCAGGTAAATTAGTGACAATTGGATGGTCGAGCTTGTATTTATTTGTTATTCGTAGCATACCATCGTCCTGGGTAACGATTGCAGACCCAATGGCGCCATTCGGCCCAGCCGTCGCTTCCAGCGGCCGCTCAACTGGTGTTATTTTTATGGTCGTACCCGCAACGATCTTGCCTGGATTATTTAGCAATAGTGAAGCCCTATCAACACTAAAATACTGTGCTATTTCTTCGAGAGTTTGACCCTGTTCGACCTTATGATATGCAAATTTTCTTTCGTAAACTGGCTGGGCTTTAATCAAGGCATCTGATGCGGACTGCCAACCTTTTGTCTCTAACCGACTACTGCCAAGATCGGCAAGACTATGTGAATACAGTCCATTGAATATTGCAGTGACGGTAAATGCGCCAACAGCAAGTGGTATCAGCAATAGAATGAGAGATAGTTTAAAATTATATCTTGACTGACGAATGTGTTTCGATTTTTTAGTCATATTTCTCCTACAGTGGACCCTTGTGATAAACAATTGCTTGTCCAATGTTTATATTGTCCGAGTCGGCAATGCTGTTGAGTCTTTTTAAATCACCAACACTCATACCGAGTGATGTCGACAATGCTTGCATTGTATCGCCCTGTTGCACAATATACGTCTTGACTTCTGTTGGATCTATTCCATCTTCGATAATAATCGGAGACGCTTGCAGTCCACGAAGCTTTTGGGCTTCACGCTCAAATGCAGCGACATCTACCGGTGGCTGTATGTCAACGTTAGCTCCGGATTGTTGACGAAACGAAAGCGCTAGTTGGGTTAACAGGACAGTACATATAACTATGGCGACATAACCGCCCAACACGGTGGCACTTTTTTTTATAAAACTTTTTCTCTTGGCTCGATTCTTATGCCACCTGGTCGCCCAACTATGCTCGAGTAAAGTTGCCAGTGCATATATTTTGAACAAGGCATTCACATACCCATACACTATATAAACTGGCAAATATACCAAGCGTTTTGGATGGCTACGGAAATAACCAAAAATTCTTATAAAGCGACTGACGAGCCACCATGCGATTAATATTCCCGCAAAAAGCCATTCTTGGTGTACTACGGCGAGCACCAAAACAACTGGACCTATTAGCATGAATAATGGTTGAAAAAACCTATCGATCATAAATATCGCCAACGCCGGATGCATCCACACCCAACCTTTACCGACAGCCCGCAGGTCAGCCCGCCATGAATTTCTTGTCCAACGTAGACGCTGCTTGAAAAATACCCTCAGCGAGTCAAGACCTGGCGTGTATACAGTTGCTCCAAGCACAAATGCTGTATGCCAACCTTGCTGTAGTATCAAATGGGTTAAGCGCTTGTCGTCACCTGATATACCTCTGGTTCCCATAAAAAATTCATGACGGAGCTGATGAAGATTATCGTAATCAATATTTAAAATAGCTTCTCGACGATAAATGGCCGTCCGTCCAGATAAAGTATTGAGCGCCATGCCGACTCCGAGCAAGAAAGGAACTTCCTCTTTGTATCTCGTCCACAGCAGGATGTCAAACAGAATATTAGCAGCAGTATCTGGATTACTTATTCTTTGGCTAACGGTAGCGCCTCCAATTCTTGGATTTTTAAAATAGGGGATAGTTTTTTCAAGAACATTATCGTCCCATATTGTATCGGAGTCAACAAGCGCAATGAGGTCTCCGCTGGCTTTATCAATACCATCACAGAGGGCGGCGCGCTTGCCTGGTTTTGGCGTTACGATAAGCCGGAATTTTGTCTTTGATGGCTCTGCATTCACATATGTACGTGTAAAATTTACAATATGGTTAGTGTTAGACTTATCAATAACCGCGATAACCTCCTCGACACCGTTTTTGCGCCAAGATTGTAGTGCTTGCTCGAAAACAATTGGATCTTCGTTATATACCGGAGTTACTATACTTACGGTAGGCCTCGGTTGGTTTTTGGGCCAAGGGCGAACATTTGGATGATAGGTAGTTGCAGCAAACCGCTTAACGAGCCAGAACGACCAGCGCCATAAGCCAATTATAGAAAGGGGGACATAAAGCAATAAATCCTTAAATACACTAACGTCAAACACTAATTTTTTCCAAGTAATTTACACGCACAGTCTCATTCTGGCCAAGTAAGTTTTCGTGCCGGATGTTCTCTGAAATAACTGATCGTAATATCTCGAGGCTGTATCCATGATCGTCACCCCACTGGAGTAAGGCTCGGGAATCTTTGGGCAAACACGAGCCATCAAATGGACCAAAGTCACGCATACCGTATATAGGATTCCAAATACCTTCACAACTTTCTGCTGTTGCATGAAATACCACACTCGCATCCCAGCCCTCTTTGTTTGCTATAATTCGCATTTCGTTAAAAAAGGCAATTTTGAAAGCATTATATACATTATGGACATACTTCTGAAATTCAGCTTCTTCGAGACTGACTCGCTGGAGAGGAGCGTCAAATTTGCGATAAATTTTTTCCAATATATTACCCGAACGTTTGTCATATTCGCCAATCAAGATAAACCATGGCCGGGCAAAATCTTGTTCGGCAGAGGCTTCACGTAAATACTCGGGCTGCATAACTAAACCAAAGTCCTGACCAACCTTTTTGCCAGAAATATTTTCGATAATTGGCAGAAGAATTTTACGGGTTGTCGTTGGGGGGACCGTCGATCGAACAACTGCAACGTGGTAATCTTTGTGACCCTTGAGACGCTTGGCGAACTGTGAAACCGCAGTTACAAGATGCTGCAATTGAATTTTATCACCTTGAGTCGGTGTCGGCACACAGAACATTGTTATGTCTGTTGTTAATTTTTTATAATCTTGCGGTAAATAGGCGGTAAAGCCTTTGGCCTGTAGCTCAGCCACGGTTTCCGGTATCACGTCAAGGAAAGTTACCTGATGATTATGCCTTGTCAAGCCTTTGCCACTTGCTTGACCTACGAACCCACTACCCACAATTGTAATTTTCATCTATTCCTCCTTGTGTTAAAAATAAATTTTTAGGCACAGGTTTTATGGATGTAAATTGTGTGTTTTATATAATACCTTTATACACTATTCCAATTTCAATAGCAAACTTACCTCTGTAGAAATACGAAGTATATAAACAGACTTTTTACGAATAAATTAGACTGACCGATAGTTCGCATAGTATGAGCGCGCCCCAGGGTACACGACAGGCGAATGGTCATCTATTAGATGCATTTCTGGTTCAATGAGAGACGAAATTAAATCCCCCAAGCTACTATCTGGGTCAATCAGTACATTACGCGATGGCTTCATTAGGTTGTCAGCGTCTTTAATTAATTGGATACGCATAATTTCTGTCATCGGTTGAGCCAAGTCAATTGCAAAACAATCACGTTGTACCACAACAAGTTTACCTTCTTCGGCTATGTCTTTTTTCCTCACAACAATTAGCGCTTCGCATTGCTGATCGGTCGTAGAGAAATAATACCTTGGGAAACCGTTAACTTTTCGTAAACCGGCAACAGCGGCAGTAACGCTATTATCCATCTGTGTGGTTTCATTCCATATAAATGGATTGGTTTCTTTTGCGAGTTCAACCGAACCAAGCCTTGGCTGTAACTTTAATAGCTCAAGTAGTTCATCTTGGTCTGCAGTTCCTTGACAAGCTTTTACGAATAACTCAGCCGACCTATCGTCGCAATCTTCAGAAATATGTTTACTGTCATTATTTTCCAACCGTCTAAAGAGGGCGTTGTTAATTGCCGTCTGCAATAAGTCTGTAACCGCCTCACTGGGAGGACTTTTGTCTAGACTCGAGAGGTTTAAGTCAAAGCGTTCTGCTAGTGCCGTTTGAGCATATTGTGAATATCCCACTCGATTGCCATCTATCATTAGAGAGTGTGGGTTAAGGGGTGTTGGCGAATAAAAAGTATTATGAAAGAAGGCGTTGATTATTTCTGGATCGGTGATTATACATCTTTCGTTCTCTGTTATCTCTTCCAGAAAGTCAAAAGGTGTATCGAATTCTAGATTTAGTGATGTCGACATAGCTATTAGGATGATTATATCACACAAGGTTAGTTTAGTCCATAGCATTAGCACTGTTAGAGACGCTGTTCAGTAGGTATTATTGACAACTACTAAATACATTTGTTATACTCCCTTTAGACATCACCAAAGACAGTAGCTGTGCATAGCACTTAATTCGCTACCGAGGATTATGTAAAACATACATTTTTCAATAAAAGTCTTTGGCAATGCGAGATCCAAAGACTTTTTCTTTGCTCAAATTGCCCGTCTGGAACATTTACAATTTAGTCGAATACAACAACTAAAGAAAGGACTTTTATGGCAATTACCCGCGATAAAAAGAACACTTCGGTTGCAGAATTAGTCAAGTTATTTGCAGATGCTAAGGGCGCCGTTGGCGCAGCCTACACTGGTCTTAGTGTCGCCGACATGCAGGAACTTCGCGCGAACGCCCGGGAAGCAGACGTACTTATAAAGGTAGTTAAAAACCGCCTTGTCCGTGTTGCTCTGGGCCAAAACGAGAAGTTTAAAACTGCAGATACAAGCTTGCTGACTGGACAATTAGTTTACGCTTTTTCTAGCGTCGACGAAGTTGCCCCAGCGCAGGTTTTGGCTGCTTTCGGTAAAAAACACCCAGAACTTCAATTGACTGTTGGTTTTGATGGATCAGGAGCGTCGCTAGACACTGCTACTGTCAAAGCACTGGCTGAACTTCCTACCAAGGATCAACTCCGTGGTCAGGTCGTCAGCGTACTGGCAGCACCTCTTACAAGGTTCCTGGGCGTTGCAAACGGCGCACAACGTGGCTTTGCGCAAGTTTTGTCGCTCCGCGCTGAACAAATCTAATTTTGTAACTATTTTTAATAAATAAAAGGAGATATCACAATGGCTGATACTGAAATCACTCTGACAGCTGGTCAGAAAAAAATCGTTGATGAACTCAACAAACTCTCGGCTCTTGAGCTGAGCCAAATCGTTAAACACCTCGAAGAAGCTTGGGGCGTTAGCGCGGCTGCACCTGCTGCTGCAGCGGCCGCACCTGCTGGCGAGGCCGCCGTTGCTGCCGACGAAAAAACCGAATACACAGTCACGCTTGCCGAAGCTGGTGTTCAAAAAGTAGCTGTTATTAAGGCAGTGAAAGAAATTACTGGACTTGGTCTTGGCGAAGCAAAAGCTATCGTTGACGGCGCACCTTCACCAGTCAAAGAAAAAGTCGGTAAAGACGAAGCCGAAGCTGCTAAGAAACTACTTGAAGAAGCAGGCGCAACCGTCGAACTTAGCTAATTTTAATTTATATTCGATTATTTTGTAAATTGTTCGCAAAATACCGTCCCCTTACATGGACGGTATTTTGTTTTAATAAAATCTACAACAATATTGAATCTACCCCATAAAATATTGTGGAAAAGTGTACAAAGATTGACAACACGATAATTGGTTGGTATATATAGGGAGATACAACTACAAAAATAGACAAAAGGAAATTGCGAGTTACCATGTCTGAATTACCAGAAAAACAAGTGAAGCGATTGCATTCTCTTATTCAAGAGGCTGAAACCAACCTAGCTGCCGCCAAAGAGCTGCTGATTAGTATTATTGGCGAAGACGGAACTGTCCTGACACCACGCACCAGCAACCCTGAAGATCTCGGTGGTAAAATTGTTGAGGGTATCTTTGATGGACAAAAAATGGCTGGCCCTGACGGCAAAGAATATCCTGTACCCGCCAACTATGCCAGCAAATCAAAGCTTGTTGAAGGCGACATCATGAAATTAACGATTGCTAATGACGGCAGCTTTATCTACAAGCAAATCGGTCCAACCGAACGCAAGCAGATTATCGGAACATTGGTTCAACACGATGGAGCCTATTACGTTGAAGCGAATGGACGCGAATACCGCATCCTCCTTGCCAGCGTGACATACTTCCGTATCGCTATTAGTGACCAGGTAACGATTATCGTTCCAGCTGACAATCCAGAAGCTGAATGGGCCGCTGTCGAAGCTGCCTTGTAAAGTTTTTTACGTAATTTAAAGCTCGCATTCCGCGAGCTTTTTTATGTTGCATACATAAAACAAAAGCAGTATAGTAGAGCCATCACATGAGGTGAAAAACAAACAGGTGGGAAATAGGGAGAAAAAAGTGGCTAAACTTCATTTTAAGTATGGTGCGATGAACAGTGGTAAAAGCGACACGCTTATTAAAACTGCTTATAATTATACCGAGCGTGGGTTAAGTGTCGCTACCGTTAAACCAAGTATCGACACCAAGGCAGCGTCCATCATAGCAAGAGGTGGCGCCGAACGGTCTGTCGACATTATTGCGACGCCGGAAACCGAACTTCGCCAAGCCATTGGACTTTTTATGGCCGAAAAAGCTTTACGAGAACTTAATTGCGTTTTGGTAGATGAGTCTCAATTTTTGAGTAGGGACCAAGTAAATCAATTATTTGAAACGGCAAAAATAGACGATATATCGGTTATTGCATACGGACTCCGCGCCGACTTTCGCAGTGACGTCTTTCCTGGTAGTAGGCGGCTATTTGAGCTCGCTGATAACATTGAAAAAATACCAACCATGTGCGGCTGTGGGTCGCAAGCTGAATTTAACTGCCGCAAACAAGGCAGCAAGTACGTATTCGAGGGCGAGCAAGTAGCAATTGATGGTGAAGAGGCTACTACCTACGACTCGCTCTGTGGGAGCTGCTATATCAAAGAAAAAGGCTCAATCTAAGCCTAAAACACAACAACCAAACACACAAAACATGTGTATACTAAATAAAAGAAAAAGGGGAGAAACAAACAGTGAGCCGAGCGTTATATCGAAAGTATCGCAGTAAATCACTCGATGATGTTATTGGTCAACACCATGTGACTGATATCTTGGCCAATGCAATTAAAAAAGATCGCATTTCTCATGCCTATTTATTGACTGGCCCTCGTGGTGTTGGCAAAACCTCTATTGCTCGTATCCTGGCGCACGCCATCAATAATTTACCTTACGACGAAGAACAGACTCATCTTGATATTATCGAAATTGATGCTGCCAGTAATAACGGCGTCGAGGATGTTCGCGAGTTGCGTGAAAAAATTCAAATTGCGCCCACCTCAGCCAGCAAAAAAATATATATTATTGATGAAGTTCATATGCTATCGAAGGCCGCCTTTAATGCCCTCCTTAAAACGCTTGAAGAGCCGCCAGAACATGTTGTTTTTATTCTTGCGACGACGGACATAAATAAAATACCAGCCACTATCATTAGCCGAACGCAGCGTTTTAGTTTTCGATCAATTAGCACGCTCGACGCCGTCAAACACCTTAAATATATAGCCGATTCTGAAAAGATTAAGGTCAGCGACGAAGCCCTTGAACTCATTGCCGAGAGAGGCGATGGAAGTTTCCGTGATAGCATCAGCTTGCTTGACCAACTTGCCAGTCTGGCTGATGCAAAGAAGGGTATTACTGCTGAGCTCATTGAAACGTCAATTGGCTTAGCGCCAAAAACAATCATCAATCAGTTACTGAGCGCGGTTGAAACGCACGATATCAAGGCACTCGTTAACGTACTAGATGAAGCCTTCAATCAAGGTATTAATGGTGTCGTTTTGTCGCAACAGCTAACACTCAGCGTTCGCAACCTTATCGTCCATAAACCACAGCTTCTGCCATTACTTGATAGCCTGTTGGACGTTACTAAGAGCAGCCAACCGAACCTTAAACTGCTGAGTGTTCTCGGCACTGCTGCTGCCCCCAAACAAATCATCAAATCTGTTGCCCTGGCAACACCTGTCCTAGCAGTCGTGGCCTCTATTGCTGAACTTGAAAAACAAGCAACTCGTAACAAACCAAAAGAGTTGGTAGATAGTAGCGATAAAGCCACTGTGGGGCCCATATCAGACCTGGAGCGAAGCAAAATTAGTGAGGAAAGTACGCCAAAAGGCGAACAAAAAGCTGCTGATTTTGACTCTGTCAAGCTGGTTGAGTACGCTCGTCAAAACTATGTCGCACTCTACAGTGTGCTTTCAAAAGCAACCTTTGTATTAGACGGTTCCGATTTGACGCTTTATGCCGGCAATAAATTTTACAAAAAAAAGCTCGAGGATACGAAATATAACGCCCTCATCCATAAGTGTTTGCATGAAGTCGGTGTTTATGGACTTGATATCCACATTATACCCACAGGCCCCCCGCTAAAAGATAGCCAAGCAGCCGCGGTTGCTGTTATTATGGGCGGAGGAGAAGAGGTTTCCGTAGAAACCAGTTAGAGGAAATGGCTACAAAAGAGGTTCTGGCGGGTAAACTTCCGCCCCAAAATATCGACGCCGAAAAAAGCCTTTTGGGCGCTGTTTTGATTGACGAGGAAACACTGGCCGATATCTCCGAGCACGTCACGCCAAAAGATTTTTACGACAAACGCCACGCTATTATTTACGCCGGCATGATGCGGCTGTATGAAAAACACCGACCAGTCGACCTCTTGACATTAACCGAGGAACTGAAACGTAAAAATGAAATAGAGATTATCGGTGGCTCGGCCTATCTGACCGAGTTGACAAATTACGTTCCAACAGCCGCGCATGCCGAAGCCTATGCCGAGCTCGTGGCTCAAAAAGCTGTTCGTCGACGCCTCATAAAAGCAAGTGGTGAAATTTCTGAGCTTGGCTATAACGAAGAAACAACTACCCAAGAGCTACTCGAAAAAGCTGAGGCTGAACTATTTTCAGTGAGCGACCAGTCGCTTAAACAAGACCTGGTCAGTATCGAAAGTATTTTAACTGAGAGTTTTGACCGCATGGAAGAATTGCACCGCAATAAAGGAACACTACGCGGCGTTCGGACCGGTTATCGAGATCTTGATAATATGACGGCTGGTTTTCAACGTAGCGACCTAATCATCCTAGCGGCTCGTCCTGCAATGGGTAAAACGACGCTGGTGACTAATCTTGCTTATAACGTGGCGACCGTTGCAAAGCAACCGGTTTTGTTCTTTAGCCTCGAGATGAGCAAAGA
>JACMLL010000045.1 GCA_014379635.1 Candidatus Saccharimonadota bacterium | reverse complement strand
TTTCCGGGTGCTAAAAAAATTAGATTCGTAATGTTCTATATCACGAATGAAATGAAAGTCTTCCATGCCAGCAGCTCTGACGGCTGAGCATAGTTTTTCAATATCTTTTTTATTATCAGTTGCACCTTTGAATCGAGAGGCAATATATATTCTCATGTAAGTAGTGTAACAAAATAAATAGATCCCCGAAGGAATCTATTTAAGCATAAACATCTTGGCTGGGATGGAGGGATTCGACGTTCATGCTCCGCTCTCGGGCTGAAGCCCTGCCGCTACGGCCAAGCAATGATTTCTCACACTGCCATAGGGCAGTGTTCACCCCGAATTATTCGGGATTCGAATCCCGGCCAGTCACGGTTATGAAAAACGACCCACCAAAAGGTGAGTCGATTTTCATGGCTGGGATGGAGGGATTCGAACCCCCGAATACTGGTACCAGAAACCAGCGCCTTACCACTTGGCCACATCCCATTAGTAGCGTGACTGTTTTGTAATGTGACAATGCGCGTTTAACACTTTACGACACAACCAAAACATGGGTAATTATAGCATGACATCAGGTATACTGGATAGATGAGCAAAAAATCTTTACCTATAGTTAATGTTAAGTTGGATAAAATTGTCGGGGGAGGGCAGTCGCTTGGCACCTTAGAAGGCGGTCGCAAACTTTTCGTCTGGGGCGGACTTCCTGGAGAAACAGTTGAAGTCCAAATGACAAAAAAGAAGTCAAATTTAGCCGAGGGTGTCGTGATTGAATTAATTACGCCCAGCGCCGAGCGCGTTGACCCTCGCGACGAAGATAGCTATTTATCGACCAGTCCGTGGCAAATTATGAGCTTTGAAAGCGAACAGCACTATAAAGCCGCTCTCATCGAAGAGGCATTTGAGCTGCACGACATCGTCCTGCCCGAGACAATTGAAGTTTATAGCGACGATAAGCAATACGAATATCGTAACAAGATCGAATTTAGCTGGTATTGGGATAAAGAAAAAGATCGCCTCGATCTGTCGTTTTTTAGGCGCGGCACCCACGGCAAAATACCAGTCAACGGCACCAGTTTGGCTCACCCCAACATTAACCAGGCGGCACGAGCCCTTCGTGACCTGTTACGGACCAAGCCAGACTTGCGCGCTTTTATGCTTAAAACCGTCCTGGTTCGCTGTGACGCCACAGGTAATGTTGCTTTGCAGCTGTACGTCAAAGACCAGGCTTTCGTCCAACTGACCGGATCTGAGTTAGAATTACTCAAGGAAAACGGTAATATTATTGGTTTCGAACTCATTTTTTCTAACCCAAAAAGCCCTGCTAGTGTTATTACTGAACGACTGCAATCGTGGGGTACGACGAACCTGACCGATACAATTCTTGAGGTTCCATTCACGTATGCTGTTGAAGGTTTTTTTCAAATCAATATCCCTGTTTACGAGTCAGCCTTGCGCGATATGAAGCAGTGGGTGAGTGCCGATAAGCCAGCAATTGACCTGTATAGCGGAGTTGGTACGATTGGCCTGACTATCGGGGGCGAAAACGTCACTATGGTAGAAATCAACGAGCATGCCGTTCGCGAAATGAAGCGCAACATTACCGCCCTTGATCGCGAAAAAGCTGCTAAGGCAATTTTAGCACCAAGCGAGAGTGCCCTGCAGTACATTACCAACGATGCAACAATTATTGTTGACCCGCCACGTGCCGGCCTGCACGAAGACGTCGTCAAAAAACTACTCGAAGCCAAGCCTGATCGTATTATTTATCTGTCGTGTAACCCCGTCACCCAAGCGCGCGACGTCGCCCGACTGGCCGAAGTATACGGTGTTAAATATCATCGAGGCTACAACTTTTTTCCACGGACTCCACACATCGAGCACCTTGTAGTCATAGACCGCATTCCAAAAACATAGTAGTCACATATTTACACTGTACCCGTAAATTAAATAGGGTTCAGTATGATACGATGAGACCATGATAAAAAGCACAAACGTTTTTACGACGATCGAACTTTTGACCATAATCCCACTAATCGAAAAAGATTGGAGAATATATGAAATATAAACCAAACTACAAACTAATAATAGGCCTCGTGTTGATAGTTATTGCGTTCGGGGCCATCACTGTATTAGTCCTGTCAAAGTTCATCCCCCAAGATAAAGCGACCGTTATAAACCTGGGGCCAGCCGAAATTGTTAAACAATACAAAACAACGGGAGCAGTAAGCGGATTGTCGGATCGCTACGATAAAATGGACCAGGCTTTGACGGGGATGAGTGTTATCGCCTATACGTCCGATGATTCATATACAATATACGGGACACCTACCGACTTCGTTCAATTCGAACAAAAAGACAAAGCGACAGCCAACTCCACTTCCATTAAATCTGCCGTTGAAACATTCCTAATCACAAATAGTTTTAAAAAGAAATTAACGAATCCCAATAAAGAGAGCACGCTCGCAACAATATTCGAAAACAACCAAACCGTCTGTCAACTTGTCGACCTCCCTCCATTCAAGGAAACTAACGCTGTACTGAGCCTCTCTTGTATAAAAAAGTCTACCTTAGACGACAAATACTCGGAAATTAATAAACTCCTGGCATTATACGGGGATCGAAAACCGTCTATCGGCATTCCGGATAATATCAGCATTAATACCATCAAGGATGACAACAAAATACTATCAATAATCAACATATACGGTATCGGTTCAAAGAAAAGTGCCGTCGCGCTGGTTTTTGCGGCAATCAGCGGTAAATGGGAATATCTTGGCCAACGTGTCCTTTCATCCAGCACTCCCGGAGTGGATAACGGCTTAGTGAACGGTGCTATGTCGGATGATTTGAAAACCAGCATCAAAGATACAAAGTATGGCGAGTTTTTAAAAAGACGCATCCATATAATACAAGGGTACTAGCCGTTGGGCTATAAGTCGCAAACGAATGAACAAAGCTATGTATAGAATTCCAGTTATGTCTGCTACAATAAAGCTATGAGAAAAACCACAGGCGGTTTCACTATCGTCGAGCTATTGGTCGTTATGGCAGTTATCGGCACACTCTCCACTATTAGCGTTATCGGTTTCAGCCGCTACCAGGCCGACGTCCGTGATACGCAGCGCTCATCAAAAGCAACTATTCTAGCCGAAGCATTAGAGAAATACTACGACAATAATGGTGAATATCCTGGTTGTCCGGCCATCACCAACCCCATAGGGTCGGCTGTTACAACGACCGTCTTGCCTGGCGTTGAGCTCAACACACTTTTGACACCAAAAAGCGCTCCAACGGACACTAACTCTATTAAATGCCAAGACTTGGCCGTCGGCGGACCGGACATATTCGCCTACGTCGGCGACGGCAGCGACGCCTGTAATAGTCTTACGGCCTGCCTGAATTTTACGTTAAAATACAAAGAAGAGGCGACCAATACAATTCAAACACTGGCCAGCCGTCGCAATACCAATATTGCGACGTCGGGAGACACAACGCTCACGGCAACGACGTTTAGCAATAGCCAGATAAACCTTGGCTGGACGAACGTCGATAATGCCGCGAACTACACACTACAAAGAGCAACCGACAGTATGTTCACTAGTAATCTGACCGTCTCGACAGTCACCGGTACGACCGCGTCAGCGACTGGCTTGGCAACTGCAACATTGTATTATTTTCGAATTATGCCGAATACAGCCGGAAGCTCCGGTAACTGGTCTAACATGGCCAGTGCGACAACAGACAATAACTACGGCTCACTGGCCGTCGCCACCTCCATCGAAGGCTACTGGACCACCGCTCCAGCAGGTTTCTTATTAGAAGACGGATCGGCGGTTTCCCGTACGACCTACGATGATCTTTTTGCCGCAATCGGGACCACCTACGGTGTCGGTAACGGATCGACCACTTTCAACCTGCCGGATTCTAGAGGAAGGACCGCGGTAAACAAAAGTTCGGATACTGAATTTGACACAATAGGGGAGAAGCCCGGTTCAAAAGCGGAAGCGCTCACCACCGCCCAGATGCCGTCCCACAGCCATACCCAGAATGCCCACACCCACGGTGTCTCGGATCCTAGTCATAACCATTGGCAAAACGCTCATTGGCACGAGGGCAGGAGTACGCAAAACGGGGACTTCCTTGGTTTAGTCGGTGGTGGTCAGGGTGGCTGGGGGCTTGCTTCTGGCACAAATAACAATATTTATCAGATGATATTTGACCCCACAATCGCCACTAACAACAGCGCGTACACCGGTATAGGTATCTATGACGCGACCGCCACCAACCAATCCACTGGCAGCGGCAGTACTCACAACGAGATCCAGCCGTCTATCGTGAAGCTGTCCGCTATTAAATATACCGATGTCAATCCTTTAGCCGCTACTCTTCCCGAAAGTACGTCAATCCAGGGTTACTGGTCAGCGGCGCCCTCTGGCTACCTGCTCGAGGACGGTACTGCCGTCTCACGGGCTACTTATGCAACTCTTTTTGCCGCAATCGGGACCACCTACGGTGCCGGTAACGGATCGACCACTTTCAACCTGCCGGAT